>CAZXAR010000127.1:0-9240 GCA_964638135.1 uncultured Enterobacteriaceae bacterium
TTGATGTAGACGTGGCGGAACGGCACCTTGCCGGTGAAGTGCAGCGTCATCATGATCATCCGCGCCACCCAGAAGAAGATGATGTCGAAGCCCGTGACCAGGACCGACGAAGGAAGGAACGTCTCGAGGTCCCGCGTTTTCTCGGGCCAGCCGAGCGAACTGAAGGGAACGAGCGCCGAGGAGAACCACGTGTCGAGCACGTCCGGATCGCGTTGCAAAGCGCCGCGGATGCCGTGTTTCCCCCGCACTTCCTCCTCGCTCCGCCCGACGTAGACGTTGCCCTGCTCGTCGTACCAGGCGGGAATCTGGTGGCCCCACCACAGCTGGCGCGAGATGCACCAGTCCTGGATGTTTTCCAGCCACTGGTTGTAGGTGCTCGACCAGTGCTCGGGGAAGAAGCGCACGTCGCCCCGGGCCACGGCTTCAAGGCCTTTGCGGGCGAGGCTTTCCATCCGCACGAACCACTGGTCGGTGAGCATCGGCTCGACGATCACGCCGGTGCGTCCCGAGCGCGGCACGCGCAGCTTGTAAGGCTTCTCCGAAACGAGGAGGTTTGCCGCCCGCAGGTCGGTCAGCACCTTGTCGCGGGCGTCGAACCGGTCGAGGCCGGCGTATTTCGTGCCGCGGATCTTCGCGTCGAGCGTAAGGATCTCGATCGCCGGGAGCTTGTGGCGTTGCGCGACCGCGTAGTCGTTGAAGTCGTGCGCCGGCGTGATCTTCACGCACCCGGTGCCGAACGCGGGATCGACGTATTCGTCTGCGATCACCGGAATGGTGCGGTCCGTCAACGGCAGCGTGACCTGTTTTCCTACGAGCGACACGTAGCGCGGGTCCCTGGGATTCACTGCGACGGCCGAATCGCCGAGCATCGTTTCGGGGCGCGTCGTGGCGACGGTGAGCGACCCGGAGCCGTCGGCGAACGGGTATCGGATCTCCCAGATCCTGCCGTCCTCCTCCTCGGTGTCGACTTCGAGATCGGAGACCGCCGTGCCGAGCACCGGATCCCAGTTCACCAGGCGCTTGCCGCGGTAGATGAGCCCTTCCTCGTGAAGCCGCACGAACACTTCGAGCACCGCGCGCGACATCCGGGCGTCCATCGTGAAATAGCCGGCGCTCCGGCCTTCCGCGTCGGCATAGGTCCAGTTGCCCGAAAGCCCCAGCCGGCGCATCTGCGTAGTGATGGTCGCGCCCGATTGCTGTTTCCATTGCCAGATGCGCTCTGCGAACTTCTCCCGCCCGAGGTCGTGACGCGACTTGCCTTCGTCCTGCAGCTGGCGCTCCACCACGATCTGGGTCGCGATGCCGGCGTGGTCGGTGCCCACCACCCAGTTGGTGTTGAATCCCCGCATGCGGTGATAGCGCACGAGCGCGTCCATGAGGGTCTGCTGGAACGCGTGCCCCATGTGCAGCGTGCCGGTCACGTTCGGCGGCGGCAGCTGGATGCAGTAGGGGGGACGGTCCTCGCCCGGCCGGTGCGAGAACCAGCCGCTCGATTCCCAGCGTTCGTAGCAGCGCGCCTCGATCGCGTGCGGATCGAAGCTCTTTTCCAGCGGCATGCTAGGAACGGGGGCCGCGCTTGCCGCGAGCGACGAAGGCGCGCAGCACCGCGTCGCGCACCGCGCGGCGCACGATGTCGTGTATTTCCGGCGTCACACGCCGCAGCACCTCGCGCTCGATTTCGGCGGCAAGCGCCTGCGCGCCGGCTTCCAGCGTCGTGGCGGGGTCCTTGCCTTCGACGATTTCGGTGAGGACCGGCACTTCTTCCTCGGCCCTGCGGACGTCCTCCTGGTGGCGCCGGAGCAGCGCGTCGACGCGCTCGATCAGCGGGTTGATCTCGCGGTCCTTGCTCATTCGTGCGCTCCGGACGCGAGATCGTGGCTGCGGATCGCATAGCCGCGCTCGCGGTACCAGGCAAAGCGCGACCTCGCCGCCTGGCGATCGTCCTCGTCCTGCGACACGATCTCGAGCAGGCGCTCGTGCCGCGCAAAGAAATCCGGGCACTCGTCGGCGAGGTTCAGCAGCACTTCGCAGTCGTGCCCCGCATCGCCGTCGGCGGCGATCAGGACCGGCGTTTGCGCGGCGAGTGCGTCGGTCGCGAGGCAATGCGGCACGAACGCGATCGCGGGCCACGTCCAGAGCATGCGGTCGATCTTCTGCGCCACTTCCGCGGCCGGGGCGAAGATCAGCATCCGTTTGCGCTGCGCGATCGCCTTGCCCGCGAGCCGGCAGGCGACCTGGTACCGGTCGCTCGCGTTGAAATAGAAATCGATCGTGGTCATTTTCCGGCGTTGCGCATGGCAAATCGCACCAGCAGCGGCACCGGCCGTCCGGTCGAGCCCTTGTCGCGGCCGCTTTTCCATGCCGTGCCGGCGATGTCGAGGTGCGCCCAGCGCAGCTTCTTGGTGAAGCGCGCGAGGAAGCACGCCGCGGTGACGCTTCCCGCGGGCCGGCCGCCGATATTCGCGGTGTCGGCGAAATTGGAGCGCAACTGCTCCTGGTAGTCCTCCCACAACGGCATCTGCCAGACCCGGTCCCAGGATTCCTCTCCGGCGGCGCGAAGCTCGTCCGCCAGTTTCTGATCGCCCGTGAACAGGCCGGTCGCGACGTGTCCGAGCGCGATCACGCAGGCGCCGGTGAGCGTGGCGATGTCCACGACCACCTCCGGGTCGAACCGCTGCGCGTAGGCGAGCGCGTCGCACAGGATGAGCCGCCCTTCGGCGTCGGTGTTGAGCACTTCTACGGTCTGGCCGTCCAGCGTCTTGACGATGTCTCCCGGCCGGGTCGCTTCGCCCCCCGGCATGTTCTCGCACGCCGGAATCACGCCGACCAGATTGAGCGGCGCTCTCATCGCCGCGAGCGCGCGGATCGTTCCCAACACGCTCCCGGCGCCCGACATGTCGTATTTCATCTCGTCCATCTCGGGCGCGGGCTTGAGCGAAATGCCGCCGGTATCGAAGGTAATTCCTTTGCCGACGAGGACGAGCGGCTTCTTCGACTTCGCCGCGCCCGAGTAGTGGAGCACGATGAGCTTGGGCGGCTGGCGCGATCCGCGCGTGACCGAGAGCAGCGCGCCCATGCCCAGGCGTTCCATGTCGCGCCGCTCGAGGACCTTGAGTTCGAGCTTGTACTCGCGCGCGAGCCGGCCCGCGGTATCGGCAAGATAGCCGGGCGTGCAGTGATTCGCCGGCAGGTTGCCCAGGGTGCGCGCGAGGTCCACGCCATCGGCCGTCGCCGCCGCTTCGCCGAGCGCCGCCCGCGCCTGCCGCGTGACCGGCTCGTCGGCGAGCGCCAGGGTGATTTCCGAAAGTGCCGGCGCGGGCGGCTTCTTGTCGGTCTTGAGCTGGTCGAAGCGGTAGAACGCCTCGCGCACGCCGAGCACGAGATTGCGCACGTTCCAGGCGAGCCCGCGCCGGCCGACCCTCGGTTCGGCGACGTAGAACACCGCGTGTCGGGCACCGATGTCCTTCAGGGCATTCGCGGCTGCGCGGGTCGCATCGCGGTACGCGCGCTCGCCGAATTTTTTCTTCTCGCCCAGCCCAACCAGCAGGACGCGCTCGGCCGCCAACCCCTCGATCCCGCGCAGCAGCAGGCTCGAGCCGGACTTGCCCGAAAGATCGCCCTGCGACAACACGCGCCGCAGCGCGCCTTTCGCCGCGCGGTCGGCACGCTGCGCGGAACGCGTCAGCTCGGCGCTGCCGTTCTCGTCGCGCTTGAAGACCCCCAGCACCAGACAACCGGTGCGCGCAGACTCGGGCGCCACGCGTCTTATGCTAAATTCCACTGCGGTCTCCCGTGATGCGGGCCGCAAGTATCGCATGATCTTCTATCGCTCGCTGCTGCGGGAACTGGCCGGCCTTGCGGTCGCGGTGTTTCTCACGCTGTTCCTGATCGCGCTCACGACGCGTCTCATCCGCCTGCTCGGGCAGGCGGCGAGCGGCAAGCTGCCGAGCGACGCGGTAGTCGCCTTTCTCGGCTTTTTCGCTCTGAACGTCCTGCCGGTGCTGCTTTCGCTCACGCTGTTCATCACGGTGCTGCTGACGCTTGCGCGCATGTGGCGGGACTCCGAAATGGTGATCTGGTTCAACTCCGGCCTGTCGCTCGCGGACTGGATCAAGCCGGTGTTCCTGTTCACCGCGCCGGTCGTTTTCCTGATTGCGCTGCTCACGTTCGTCCTCTCGCCCTGGGTGGTGCAGATGAGCGAGCAGTATCGCAGCCGGATCGATTCGCGCGACGACCTGTCGCGCGTGGAGCCGGGGGCCTTCGGCGAGTCGCGCTCCAAGGAACGCGTGTTCTTCGTCGAATCGATTGCCGGGGACAAGTCCGCGGTGCAGAACGTGTTCGTCAATTCCACGCAGGGCGGCCGCTCCGGCGTGATGACGAGCGAAAAGGGATTCGTCGAGACGGCGCCGAACGGCGACCGCTTTCTCACGCTGCTCAGCGGCCGGCGCTACGAAGGAGCCCCCGGGGAGTCGGATTTCCGCCTCATGGAATTCGCACGCTACGCGCTGCGCATCGAAGCGAAGGAAGGCGACGAGCCCGAGGCGACCCACAAGAGCCTGTCCACGATCGCGCTCGTCGAGAACCCGACGCACGCCAACCTCGGCGAGCTGCTGTGGCGGATCGGGGTCCCGGTTTCGGCGCTCGTGCTGGCGCTGCTTGCGATCCCGCTGAGCTACGTCAACCCGCGCGCGGGGCGCTCGATCAACCTCATCTTCGCGCTGCTCGTGTACATCACCTACTCCAACCTCCTTTCGGTGAGCCAGGCGCAGGTGTCGCAGGGCAAGCTCGCGTTCGGCACCGGCTGGTGGCCGATGCACGTGCTGATGCTGGCGGTGGCGCTGCTCCTGTTCGTGCGCCACCTATCGCTCGTCCGCCTGCCGCGGCGCCGGTGACCGAGATCCCGACCCTCGAGCGCTACCTCGGGCGCCAGATCTGGGGCGCGGCGGGGTTCGTGCTGGCGGGATTTCTCGCGCTGTTCGCATTCTTCGACCTGATCGCCGAGTTGCGCGACCTGGGCACCGGCAGCTACCACCTGAGGGAGATCTTCACCGTGGTGCTGCTGTGGGTTCCGGCGCACGCCTACGAACTGCTGCCCGTGGCGGTGCTCATCGGCACGCTGTACGTGCTCGCGCACCTGTCGAGCAATTCGGAGTACACGGTGATGCGCACCGCGGGCCTGTCGCCATTCCGGGCCGGCGTCGCGCTGACGAAGATCGGCCTTCCGTTCGTGGTCGCCACGTTCGCGGTCGGCGAGTGGATTGCGCCGCACGCCGACGCGGCGGCGCAGACCGTGCGCATGCGCGCCATGAGTTCGGTGATCCGCGGCGCCCAGGACCTGCGCACCGGGCTGTGGTTCAAGGACGAGCGCTCGTTCATCAACGTGCGCGAGGCGCGCGAGTCGAACGTGCTCTCGGATGTGCGGATCTACGAGTTCGACACCGCGTACCGCCTGCGCGTGGTCAGCACCGCCGCTCGCGCGGAGTACGCCGGCGACGGACTCTGGCGCCTGGTCACCGTGACGCAGACCGCTTACACATCCCAGGGGCCGCGCACCGCGCGCTACGCCGAGGCCGAATGGCGCTCCGCAGTGAGCCCCGATCTGCTCAATGTCCTGATCGTCGTACCGGAGCGCATGTCGGTGTGGAAGCTCTACAAGTACACCCGGCATCTCGCGAGCAATCAGCAGAAGACCGAGCGCTACGAGATCGCGATGTGGAAAAAGATCGTCTATCCGTTTGCGACCCTGGTGATGATGGCGCTGGCGCTGCCTTTCGCCTACATGCACGCGCGCTCGGGAATGGTCGGCGTGAAGGTGTTCTTCGGCATCATGCTGGGGATTTTCTTCCACATGCTGAACAGCCTTTTCTCGCACATCGGGCTGCTGCAGAACTGGCCGCCGGTCAGCGCCGCCATGGTGCCCGCGGCGGCGTTCCTGCTCGCCGCGGTCGCCATGATGTGGGCGGTCGAGCGGCGCTAGGAACTGCTGGCCGCGCGAAGATCGCTAGGCGAGGACGAGCCGCGTGCCGGCGAGCCGGTCGTGCAGGAACTGGCGGTCCCGGTCGATGAGCGACCAGCCGATCCCGATTCCGGTCGGCACCAGGACGAGTGCCAGCACGAAGCGCAGCAGGGCCGCGCGCGCCGGAATCCGGGCATGCGCGGGGGTGACCAGGCGAATGCGCCAGGTCTTCATGGCGAGCGTCTGTCCGCCGCGAAGCCAGCACCACAGGAAGTAGGCCGCGAATACCGCGATCAGGAAAAACTGGAGCGCGGACCGCTCCCAGCCTTGCGCGCCGCGGCCGCCGCTGGCGAAGAAAAAAAGCCAGGCGGCGGCGAACGCCACCGCGAAGAGCAGCAATCCGTCATAGAGCATGCAGGCAAGGCGCCGCGCGAGGCCCGGCGTCTCGCCGAGCGGAACGTCGTTCACTTCGCTGCGGATTTCTGCGCCGAGGACTGCGACCGGGTCGCGCGCTTGCGCTTGCCGCGATCCTCCGCGGTGCCGGCCCCGCCCTGCGATTCCAGCCTGCGCTTCTCGGCCGGCGAGAGCGATTGGTACTCCGCCCACTGCTGGCGCAGATCGGTGCGCTTTTCCGGGGGGAGCTTGCCGATGCTGCGGAATTGCTCGCGGGCCGCGCGGCGTTGCTCCGGCGTGAGTTCGGCCCATTTCGCCATTCGCTTCTGCACCCGGACCTGCTCCTCGGCCTTCATTGCCGGATAGCGCTTGGCGATGCCGACCCATTTCTTGCGGCGCTCGACGCTGAGCTGTTCCCACTGCGGCTTGAGCGGGGCGAGGATCTCCTGCTGATCGGCCGTCAGTTCGGCCCACGACGGAGATTTCTTCGCCGGCCCCGCGGCGCCCGCGGCAGATACGGCGAGCGCAAGGGCGATCGCGGCAAGCGCGCGCGTCAGTGCGAAGCGCGCTTTTTGAGCCATGCCTCGAAACCGCGGTCGAGATAGGCGTCGATCGGGAGGTCGTCGGTAAGAAGTTCGGCGTCGATTTCCTCGACCTCCGCGAGCCGCTGCTGCTGCTGCCAGGTGTAGATCGCGGCCACGCTGATCGCAAGGAACACGGCGGGAAGCAGCAGCCGCAACGAAAGGCCGCCCACTCCGCCGACCCGGCCGAGCACGTTGTCGGCCCAGGCAAGCACGGATTCGGTCTCGAGCCTGCGCGCAGCGAGAGCGCGCTCGCGCGCGGCGCGCAGACGTTCACGCGTTGCGGCGTCCAGCTCCAGGCCGTGGTCGAGGACCCGCCGGATCTTGTTTGCGAATTGCTGCTCGTTCAGGGTCGTCATAACGTAATGCCGCGCGCCTTGAGCGCCGCAGCCAACGCGTGCGCAGCCCGGGAGCAATGCGTTTTCACGCTGCCCTCCGAGCATCCCATTGCCCGTGCCGTGTGCGCGACGTCGAATTCCTCCCAGTAACGCAGGAGAAACGCCTCGCGTTGACGGCGTGGCAACCGCGCAATCTCTTTTTCAATGATTTCAATCACTTGAGATCGCTCCAGCCGGTCCGCAGGGAGCTCCTCGCGATTCGACTTGCCGGCCTCCTGCAAAGTTTCCAGCGGATCCTGATCATCGTCCTCGGCGCGCCCGGGCAGCAACGCCGAAAACAGGGTCACCCAGATCGAGCGCACTTTCTGGCGCCGGAACCAGTCGCGGATGGCATTTTGAAGGATGCGCTGGAACAGCAGCGGCAGTTCGGCAGCCGGGCGGTCGCCGTAGCGCTCGGTCAACCGGAGCATCGCATCCTGTGCAATGTCCAGTGCCGCGTCCTCGTCTCGCACGGCATAGACGGCCTGCTTGAAGGCGCGCCGTTCGACGCCCTCGAGGAACGCCGAGAGCTCGCTACGGGATGCCAGGACGGTTCCTTGCTGCCACGGGTGCGGTTCAATTTGTCGTGCGACGATGTTATCAAACGCGGCGCAAATCGGACCATCCGTCAGCTTGACCGCAGCGCAGCAAGTCATTAATGTGCAACGTTTTCGGCCGCGTTCCGCGGGTTTCGATGGATCGAGTCAAGACCGAGCAGCTGACTGGCGCCCAGATCGTGGTGCGCTGCCTGCAGGAAGAGGGCGTCGAGTACGTCTTCGGCTATCCCGGCGGCGCGGTCCTGTTCATCTACGACGAGCTGTTCAAGCAGGACAAGGTGCGGCACGTCCTGGTACGGCACGAGCAGGGCGCCGCGCACGCGGCGGACGGCTATTCCCGCGCCTCGGACAAGGTCGGCGTGTGCCTGGTCACCTCGGGTCCGGGCGTCACCAACGCGGTGACCGGGATCGCGACCGCCTACATGGATTCGATCCCGATGGTGATCCTGTCGGGCCAGGTGCCGACGCCCGCGATCGGGCTCGACGCCTTCCAGGAGGTGGACGCGGTCGGCATCACGCGGCCCTGCGTGAAGCACAACTTCCTCGTGAAGAACGTGCGCGAATTGGCCGGGACGATCAAGAAGGCGTTCTACCTCGCCAAGACCGGCCGCCCCGGGCCGGTGCTGGTGGACATCCCGAAAGACATCACGATCCAGGCGTGCGAGTTCGCCTATCCCGATTCGATCGCGATGCGCTCGTACAACCCGACGCGCAAGGGCCACGCCGGCCAGATCCGCAAGGCGGTGCAACTGCTGGTCGAAGCGCGCCGGCCGATGGTGTACAGCGGCGGCGGGGTGATCCTTTCGGATTCGGCCGAGGCGTTCACGGAACTCGTGAGGCTGCTCGGCTTCCCGTGCACCAATACGCTCATGGGCCTGGGCGCGTTTCCCGCCACCGACCGGCAGTTCCTCGGCATGCCCGGCATGCACGGCACCTACCAGACGAACATGGCGATGCAGCACTGCGACGTGCTGCTCGCGATCGGCGCCCGGTTCGACGATCGCGTGATCGGAAACCCGGCGCATTTCGCCCAGAACCCGCGCAAGATCATCCACGTCGACATCGATCCGTCGTCGATCTCCAAGCGCGTGCGCGTCGATGTCCCGATCGTCGGCAACATTCCGGACGTGCTCGACGAAATGCTGAAGCTGCTGAAAGGCGGCGCGCCGCGTCCCGACGCGGAGGCGATCCGCCCCTGGTGGGAGCAGATCGAGCAGTGGCGCGCCAAGGATTGCCTGCGGTACGACCGCGCGGCGGCGATCATCAAGCCGCAGTACGTCATCGAAACGCTCTACGAAGTCACCGGGGGCGATGCGATCGTCACCTCGGACGTCGGCCAGCACCAGATGTGGGCGGCGCAGTTCTACAAGTTCGAC
>CAZXAR010000128.1:0-4357 GCA_964638135.1 uncultured Enterobacteriaceae bacterium
TCCCCCAGGTCGAGCCCGCCGCGCGCGACGGAAGCGAGCTTCCTGCCTTCGAATTCGGCGAGGTTCGCGACCAGCCACTCGTCCACGCGTTCGAAAAGGAGCAGCACTTCGATCCCCTTTTTGCGGAACACTTCGAGGTGCGGGCTCGAGCGCGCGGCGGCGAACGAATCGGCGGTCACGTACCAGATGCGGTCCTGCCCCGGCTTCATGCGCGCCACGTAGTCGGCAAGCGACACCGTCTGCGCCTCGGTCTCGGCGTGTGTCGAGGAAAAGCGCACGAGCTTCGCGATGCGCTCGCGGTTGGCCGCATCTTCCCCGGCGCCCTCCTTGAACGCGCGGCCGAATTCGCCCCAGAAGGAAGCGTATTTCTCCGGTTGGCTGGCCGCCAGGTCGTCGAGCAGCCCGAGGACGCGCTTCACGCAGCCGGCGCGGATCGCCTCCACGTCGCGGTTCTGCTGCAGGATTTCGCGCGAGATGTTGAGCGGCAGATCATCGGCGTCGATCACCCCGCGCACGAAGCGCAGGTAGCCGGGCATCAGGTGCTCGGCGTCCTCCATGATGAAGACGCGCTTCACGTAGAGCTTGACGCCGTGGCGTCCCTGGCGGTCCCACAGGTCGAAGGGCGCCCGCCCCGGGAGGTAGAGAAGCTGCGTGTACTCGTGGCGCCCTTCCACGCGCGCATGGGTCCAGGCGAGCGGGTCCTCGAAATCGTGCGCGACGTGCTTGTAGAACTCGCGGTACTGCTCGTCGCTCACTTCGCTCTTGGGCCGCGACCAGAGCGCGCTCGCCTGGTTGAGCGTTTCCTCCTTGCCGGGCATGAATTCCTTGCTCACCGGATCGACCTTCGACTCGCCCACCAGCACGATCGGCAGCCCGACGTGGTCGGAGTACTTGCGCACGATCGCCTTCACGCGCCAGGGCTCGAGCAGCTCGTCCTCGCCCTCGCGCAGGTGCAGCGTGACCTGCGTCCCGCGGGCGCGCCGCTCGATCGTTTCCACCGCGTACTCGCCCGAGCCGTCGGACTCCCAGCGCACGCCCTCCGCGGCCGGCAGGCCGGCGCGGCGCGTCTCGAGCGTCACGCGGTCGGCGACGATGAACGAGGAATAAAAGCCGACCCCGAACTGGCCGATCAGGCGCGCATCCTTCTGCTGGTCGCCGGTGAGCGTGGCGAGGAACTCCCTGGTGCCGGACTTGGCGATGGTGCCGATGTTGGCGATCACCTCGTCGCGCGACATGCCGATGCCGTTGTCGGCGACGCTGATCGTGCGCGCCTGCTTGTCGATGCGGATCGAGATCCGCAGCTCGGGCTCGGACTCGTACAGCGCCGGGTTGGCGAGCGCCTCGAAGCGCAGCTTGTCGGCCGCGTCCGAGCCGTTCGAGATCAGCTCGCGCAGGAAGATCTCCTTGTTGCTGTACAAGGAGTGGATCATCAGCGAGAGCAACTGCCGGACCTCGGCCTGGAAGCCGAGCGTCTGCCTGGCGGCGGTCTGGGCCATGCGGTTATCTCCCCTGAATTTTCCGGATGACCGCTCTGTGGGGGTGAAACAGCGCCGTTTCAAGGGTTTGGCGGAACTTCCGCGGCGCCCAGGAAGTCTCTATGCTTCGGCCATGAACAAGATCCTCCCCCGGCTTGCCCTTTTCTGGCTCGCCCTCGCGCTCGCCGCCTTCGGCGCGCTCGCGCAGGTCCCGCAACCCGTCGCCACCGTCGAGGGCGTCACCGAGTACCGCCTCGCGAACGGCTTGCGCCTGCTCACGGTCCCTGACCCGAGCGCCGATACGGTGACGGTGCACCTCACCTACCTCGTCGGCTCGCGCCACGAGAGCTATGGCGAAAAGGGCATGGCGCACCTGCTCGAGCACCTGCTGTTCAAGGACTCCAAGAACTTCAAGGACCTGAAGCAGGAATTCACGCGGCGCGGGGCGCGCTGGAACGGCACCACCGCGTACGACCGCACCACCTACTTCGAAACGCTGCCCGCGAGCGAAGCGAACCTCGACTGGGCGCTCGCCATGGAAGCCGACCGCATGGTGAACGCCAACGTCGCCAAGGCGGACCTCGACAGCGAAATGACCGTGGTGCGAAACGAATTCGAGATGGGCGAGAACAACCCGGGCAGCGTGCTCTACGAGCGCATGCTGCGGCTTACGTTCAACTGGCACAACTACGGCCACGCGATCATCGGCAACCGCTCCGACATCGAGTCGGTGCCGATCGAGCGGCTGCAGGCGTTCTACCGCACCTGGTACCAGCCCGACAACGCGGTGCTGATCATCGGCGGGCGCTTCGAGGCGCCGCGCGCGCTCGAGAGCGTGCAGCGGCATTTCGGCGCCATCCCGCGCCCTTCGCGCGCGCTTCCCGCGCTCTATACCTCGGAGCCGACGCAGGACGGCGAGCGCACGGTCACCCTGCGGCGCGCCGGCGACACGCCGATCGTGGCGGCGATGTATCGCGTTCCCGCGGGCAGCCACGCCGACTACCCGGCGCTCGACGTGCTGGTGCACGCGTTCGGCAATGCGCCCTCGGGCCGGCTGCACCGCGCGCTGGTGCAAAAGGGCCTCGCGAGCGCAGTCTGGGGCTGGGAGCGCGCGCTGCACGATCCCGGGTTCGCCTTTTTCGGCGCGCGGCTGGGGAAGGACGCGGCACCCGGGCCGGCGCGTGACGCGCTGCTCGCGGTGCTCGAAGGCGTCGCGCGCGAGCCGATCCAGGCCGAGGAGGTCGAGCGCGCGCGGGTCGCCCTGCTCAAGGAATACGACAAGATCGAATCCGACTCCCGCGCGCTCGTGCGCTGGCTTTCGGAATTCTCGGCGATGGGCGACTGGAGGCTCTTTTACCTGTACCGCGACCGGCTGCGCGAGGTGAAGGTGGAGGACGTGCAGCGGGTCGCGCTCGCGTACTTCAAGCCGGCGAGCCGGGTGCTCGGCGAGTTCGTTCCGAGCGCGGCGCCGGACCGGGCCGAGATTCCACCGCGCCCCGACCCCGGTGCGCTGGTGGCGCAGTACCGCGGCCGCGGCGATGTCGCGCAGGGCGAAGCGTTCGACCCGTCGCCGCAGAACATCGAAGCGCGCCTCATGCGCCGCTCGCTCGCGAACGGCATCCGGATCGCGCTGCTGCCCAAGAAGACGCGCGGCGGCACTGTAATCGCCTCGCTTGCGCTGCACTGGGGCGACGAGACAAGCAAGATGAATCGCGCTACCGCGTGCGCGCTCGCCGGCGGAATGCTGTTGCGCGGAACGAAACGGCATTCGCGCGCCGAGCTGCGCGATGCGTTCGACCGGCTGAACGCCTCGGTCTCGGTGGACCTCGAATCGGCGAGCGTGGAGACGAAGCGCGCCCAGCTCGCCGATGCGCTCAGGCTGGTAGCGGAAGTGCTGCACGAACCCTCTTTCCCGGCCGCCGAGTTCGAAGAGCTGAAGCGCGCCTCGCTCACGAGCGCCGAATCGCAGCGCAGCGACCCGTCGGCGATCGCATCCGAGCGCCTGTCGCGACACCTTTCCCCCTATCCTGCCGGGCACTGGCTCGAGCCGAAAACCGTCGAGCAGCGCATTGGCGAGCTGAACGCGGCGACGCTCGAGGATGCCAGGCGCTGTTACGCGGAGCTGGTCGGCGCAAGCGGCGCCGATTTCGTCGCGGTCGGCGATTTCGATCCGGACGCGGTGGCGAAGCTCGCAGAGGAGCTCTTCGGCGGCTGGAAGAACCCGAGCCCCTACAAGCGCATCCCGGTGCGCTATTTCGAGCGCCCCGCGCTCGAGGAGGAAGTGCGAACCCCGGACAAGGCGAACGCGGTGCTGCGCGCGGGCGAAAACCTCAAGATGCGCGACGATCATCCGGATTTCCCGGCGCTGGTGCTGGGCGGCTACCTGCTCGGCGGCAGCCCCTCGAGCCGGCTGCCGGAGCGCGTGCGCGAAAAGGAAGGCCTTTCCTACAGCACCTACGCGTACTTCAACGCGAGCTCGCTCGACGAGTCGGCGTACTTCGGCGTTTCGGCGATTTTCGCGCCGCAGAACAAGCAGCGCGTCGAGGCGGCCATCCGCGAAGAGCTGCAGCGCGCGTTGAAGGACGGTTTTGCCGCCGCCGAGTTCGAGGCGGCGAGAAAGGGATTGCTCGAGGCGCGGCGGCTGGCGCGCACCCAGGATCGCACGCTCGCCGCGCGGCTATCGAACTACCTGTACCTCGGCCGCACGTTCGCCTGGGACATCGAGCTGGAGAAGCGCATCGCGGCGCTCGCCGCCACCGAGGTGCGCGACGCGCTTGACCGGCACCTCGATCCGGCGCGGCTCTCGGTACTCAAGGCGGGCGACTTTCGCTAGCGCGGCCGGCCGAGCGCGGCGAGGTTCGCTGCGATCTCTTCGCGCACGC
>CAZXAR010000128.1:4457-9184 GCA_964638135.1 uncultured Enterobacteriaceae bacterium
CGCTAGCGCGGCCGGCCGAGCGCGGCGAGGTTCGCTGCGATCTCTTCGCGCACGCTCGGATCCACCTCTCCCTCGGACGCGTACTCGCGCTCGAGCGCGCGCTGCGCCTCCAGCGCCTCCTCGAAGCGGCCGAGCGACCGCAGGCAGCGCGCCACCGACCAGCGCGCGATCCGGATCTGGCGAACCTTGTCGCGCGCGGTCCACTCGCGCAGCGCCTCCTCGAAGCGCGGCAGCGCCTCGGCGAACCGGCCCATGTCGTGCAGGTCCCAGGCGGAATTGTTGAGCATCGCGGGAATCAGGGCCCGCGCCTTGGCGTCGCCCGAGGCGCGCGCAAGCGCGAGCCCGCGCTCGTTCCACGGCAGCGCCTCGGACGTGCCGGAATGCGTGATCGCTACCATGTGCGCGGCATCGACCGCAAGCCCGTCGAGGCCCGCCGCCGCGGCTTCGTTCCAGGCCGCGACGAACTGCGCTCTCGCCGCGGCCTTGTCGCCAGCCGAATTGAACGCTCGCCCGCGCTCGAGCCGGTAGCGGATCCTCGGCTTCGCGCCGGCATGCGCAAGGCGCTTTTCGACCTCGTCGAGAACCCGGTGCGCTTCGTCGAATTTCGCACGCAAGGAGTACGTGCGCGCGACCTGGGTGAGCAGCTCCAGCCGCAGGTCGCCGGTCGCGGAATCGAGCGCCGCGCGAAACCGCGCCTCGCTCGCGGCGGGGTCGGAGTACTCCCAGAACTCGTCGATGTCGATTGCGGCCCCCCGCTGACGCTGCCGGACCTGCGGCCGACGCCTGTCAGTCGATCGGCTCGTAGCTCACGTGCCGGATTTCGAGTTCCTCGATCCCGGACGGGCTGCGAAGCAGTACGACGTCCCCGGCGCGCGCCTTGAGGAGCGCATTGGCGATCGGCGAAATCCAGGACACCCGCCCACGCAGCGGGTCCACTTCGTCCGTGCCGACGATCGTGACCGTGCGCGCGCCGCCCGATTTCGACCAGACGACGGCGCTCGCCCCGAAAAAGACCTGGTCCGAGTCGCGCCCGGCCGAGTCCACCACTTCGGCCGCCTCGAGCCGCTTGATGAGGAAGCGCACGCGGCGGTCGATCTCGCGCAGCCGTTTTTTCCCGTAGATGTAGTCGCCGTTTTCCGAGCGGTCGCCGTTGGACGCCGCCCACGCGACCGTCTGCACCACTTTCGGCCGCTCGACCTCGACCAGCCCTTTGAGTTCCGCCTTGAGGCGCGCGTATCCGGCGGGCGTGATGTAGTTCCTCCCCCGCGGCGCCACGGGTTCGGCGGCGGCGAGTTCGTCCTGCTCCCGCTCGGGCTCGCGCACGAATGCCTTCGACATGGCGCGAATTTTACCCTCGGCGAAGGGCGCGGCGCGGCGGACTTGCCAGCGGCGCCCGCTGCGCCGAGAATCCCCCCTGCTTCGGTTCCGGGGAGACTTCATGGCCATCGCGAAGAAGATCGAGAAGGATGACCTGCTGTCGAGGTTGCGCATCAAGGAGGTCTTGATTTTCGGCCTGATTGCGCTGATCGCCGTGGTGGCGAACCTGCCCCACGAATACATCGACGAGACGCTCGGCATCGACCGCCAGCTCCTGTACGGGGTGCTCGGCTCGCTGGTGGTGATCGCGCTCTTTCTTTACCTCAAGTTCTTCTTCTTTCTCGCGGTGGTGCTGCTGATCGTCGGCGCCAACCTGCCGGACCAGATCGCCGACGGATTCGGCATCTCGAAGATTCCGCTGGTGCTGGGGCTCGTCGCCATGGTCGGCATTTCCCTGATCAATTACGTGGTCAAGATGATCCCGACCGGGCTCGAGCCGAAACCCAGGGAGCAGAGCCCGGAGGGCGTTCGCGCCATGTTCTACGCCATCGAGCGCGGCAACCTGGTGTACGCGCAGAAGCTGCTGTCGATGAATTTCGACCCCAACCTCGTGCACGAGAACGGCTACACGCCGCTCGCCTACGCGGCGATGAAGGGCAGCGTGCAGATGGTGGAGCTGTTCCTCCGGAACGGAGCCGATCCCACGGCCCGCACGCGCGGTGGCGATACCCCGGTCGAGCTTGCGCTCAGCATGGGCCATGCCGATGCGGCAGCGGCCCTGCGCCGCGCGCGCCAGGAAATCGAGGGACGGATCGGGGCCCAGGCGCAACCGCAATCCGGCTGATCCACCGCTTCACCTGCCGCGCGCCCACTGATACTGTATACTTATACATCCCACCCCTAGGAGAGGGTGGTGGCCGCGTTGCGGCGCACAAACCCTTTGCACAGTCAGACGGATAGGCGGCCTGACGGCACCGGATCGGGTTGGCGGGCTGGTACTAGATCTAGTAGGCCAAATAACCACGACAACAAAATGTTGTGTTTTCAAGCCCCTATGTGGGATACTTGATGTGAGACAAGAATTCGAGAACTGGCGCGCAAACGGCGTGCCGCAAGTCGGTATTCTTGGCGCCTCGTTTCAACCAATCAGACCGGACGAAAAAAGATGACTACATCACAAGCCGGCACCCTCGCAGCGGCACCGCCCCAGCTCGCTGAACAGGAAATCTGCCGCGATTCGCTCGTCGAGAAGTACGCCAAAGGCAGGGAAACCAGCGCCGAGGAAGTGCGCCGTCGCGTCGCGCGCGCGCTCGCCCAGGCCGAACCCGAGGATAAGCGCGCCTACTGGGAAAAGCGCTTCTTCGCCGCCCTCGAGGAAGGCTTCATCCCGGCGGGACGGATCAACTCCGCGGCCGGCATCCAGATGCAGGCGACGCTCATCAACTGCTTCGTGCAGCCGGTGGGCGATTCGATCTCGGAGATCGTGGACGGCAAGCCGGGCATCTATACCGCGCTCCAGGAGGCGGCCGAGACGATGCGCCGCGGCGGCGGCGTGGGCTATGACTTCTCCTCGATCCGCCCCAAGGGCGCCGAGGTGAAGGGCACGCAATCGCGCGCCTCCGGACCGGTCTCGTACATGCGCGTGTTCGATCGCTCCTGCGAGACCGTGGAATCGGCCGGCGCGCGCCGCGGCGCCCAGATGGGCGTACTGCGCTGCGACCACCCGGATGTGGAGGAGTTCATCCACGCCAAGGACCAGGGCGACCTCAGCAACTTCAACATCTCGGTCGGCGTCACCGACGAGTTCATGCTCGCGGTCGAGAAGGACACGGACGTCGAGCTGGTGCACAAGGCAAAGCCTTCGCCGGACCAGATGAAGGAAGGCGCCTTCCAGCGCGACGACGGACTTTGGGTATTCCGCAAGGTCGGCGCGCGCGAGCTGTGGGAACAGATCATGCGCTCGACCTACGACCACGCCGAGCCGGGCGTGCTCTTCCTCGATCGCATGAACCGCGACAACAACCTCAATTACTGCGAGACGATCGAAGCAAGCAACCCCTGTTCGGAGCAGCCGTTGCCGCCCTACGGCTGCTGCTGCCTGGGCTCGGTGAACCTCGTGAGCTTCGTGCGCAATCCGTTCACCGAGAAGGCCGAGTTCGACTTCGAACGCTTCGGAAAAGTGGTCGAGGTCGCGATCCGCATGCTCGACAACGTGCTCGACGTGACCACCTGGCCGCTCGAGCAGCAGCACAAGGAAGCCATGGCGAAACGGCGCGTCGGCCTCGGGTTTACGGGCCTGGGCGACGCGCTGGTCCTGCTGCGCCAGCGCTACGACGGCGACGAGGCGCGCGCGACCGCCACGCGCATATCGGAAGCGATGCGCGACTGCGCCTACCGCGCTTCCGTGGAGCTGGCGCGCGAGCGCGGCCAGTTTCCGCTCTTCAACGCCGACCTGTACCTCTCGGGAACGAGCTTCGCCGCGCGGCTGCCGGAGGAGATCAAGGGCCTCATCCGCAAGCACGGCATCCGCAATTCGCACCTGCTTTCGATCGCGCCCACCGGCACGATTTCGCTTGCGTTCGCCGACAACGCGTCGAACGGCATCGAGCCGCCCTTTTCCTGGGTGTACACGCGCAAGAAGCGCATGCCCGACGGCACGTTGAAGGAATTCCCGGTCGAGGACCACGCCTGGCGCCTGTATAAGGCGATGGGCGGCGACGCGGAAGCACTGCCGCCCCACTTCGTCACCGCGCTCGAAATCTCGGCGAAGGCGCACGAGCAGATGGTCGCTGCGGTGGCACCGTATGTCGATACGAGCATTTCCAAGACCGTGAACGTGCCCGAGGACTATCCGTACGAGGACTTCCAGGACCTCTACTTCACGGCGTGGAAATCGGGCCTGAAGGGGCTCGCCACCTACCGGCCGAACAAGGTGCTCGGCTCGGTGCTCTCGGTCGAGAAGACCGCGGACAAGAAGGAGCCGCAGGACTTCCGCCAGGACGACGTCAACCGGCGGATCCAGATCCGCAACGTCCCGGCACCGGTGCTCGCGAGCCTGCGCTGGCCGGGGCGGCCGCAGCTTGCCGAGGGAAACATCGCCTGGACCTACATGATCGACGCGCCGCACGGCTCGTTCGCGGTGTTCGTCGGGCACGTGGACAACGGCCGCAAGTTCCCGTTCGAAGTGTGGGTGAACGGCGCGGGGCAACCGCGCGGCCTCGGGCCGCTCGCGAAGACGCTCTCGATGGACATGCGCGCGAACGACCCGGGCTGGCTCAAGCTCAAGCTCGAGACGCTCGCCAAGGCCGGCGGCGACGAGCCGTTCGACATGCCCTTCCCGCCGCACGGCGAGCGCCGGCGCATGCCCTCGATCGTCGCGGCGTTCGCGCAGGTGGTGCGCTGGCGCGTCG
>CAZXAR010000129.1:0-9091 GCA_964638135.1 uncultured Enterobacteriaceae bacterium
CGGCGAAGCGCTTCATGTTCCCGCCGTACTCGTTCACGGCGAACTACTACTTCCCGGAGGACGTGCGCAAGGGGCCGGCGAAGGGCGAGGCCAAGAAAAAGTAAGCGTCCGATCTGTGCACCGCGAAGGGGCGGCCTCGGGCCGCCCCTTTTGTTGACCGGGGGCAGGCAAGCGTGTACTCTGCGTTTCGCTCTGCGGAAATCACTCTAGGAGGAGGAATCATGCGGCATTTGACACGGACGCTTACCGCGCTCGCAGTTGCCGGCGCGTTCGTCACCGGCGCGCAGGCCCAGACCAACCTGAAGATGCAGGCCACCTGGCCTGCGAGCTTGACCCTGTACCAGAACTTCCTGCACTTCACCGACCGCGTCAACAAGATGTCGGGCGGCTCGCTCAAGATCGAGGCGATGCCCGCGGGCCAGGTGGTTCCGGCCTTCGAGGTGCTCGATGCGACCCACAAGAAGGTGCTCGACGGGGCACACGCGTGGGCGGGCTACTGGACCGGCAAGAACAAGGTGTCCATCCTCTTCACCGGCGGCCCCGGCGGCACGTTCGGCATGGACTACATCGACGCCATGGGCTGGCTGCACCATGGCGGCGGCCTGGAGCTCTACCAGGAGTTCTACCAGAAGGAGCTCAAGCTCAACGTCGTCGTGATCCCGATCCTGCCGGCCGGCCCGCAGGCCTTCGGCTGGTTCAAGCGCCCGATCAAGAACCTCGCCGACTTCAAAGGAATGAAGTGCCGCCAGACCGGTATGGCCGCGGAGGTGTACCAGAAAATGGGCATGCAGACGGTCAACATGCCGGGCGGGGAGATCATCCCGAGCGCGCAGCGCGGCGTGATCGACTGCGCCGAGTGGATCGGCGGCATCGAGGACCTGCAGCTCGGCTTCCATAACGTCTGGAAGTACCACTACACGCCGGGAATGCACGAGAACGTCACGATCGGCGAACTGCTCATCAACGGCGACGTGTGGAAGGCGCTCAAGCCCGAGTATCAGACGATGATGCAGGTCGCGGCGAACGATACCTTCCTCATCTGGTGGGCGAAGTGGCAGCGGCAGAACGCCGACGCGCTTGCGGACATGCAGAACAAGCACGGCGTGCGGATCCTGCGCACCCCGCCAGACATCCTGACCGAGTTCCTCAAGACCTGGGACACGATCGCCGCCGAGGAAGGGGCCAAGAGCCCGTTCTTCAAGAAAGTGCACGACTCGCAGCGTGCCTACGCGTCGCTGGTCGTGCCGGCGAAACGGTTCATGTTCCCACCGTACTCGTTTGCCGCGAATTACTACTTCCCCGAGGCCGGGGCGAAACCGGCTGCGGCGAAGAAGAAGTAGCGGGGTTGATTGGTCACGCGGGGGCGGGCATCCGCCCCCGTTTCAGTTTAGGGCCTGCGCGCGACAGCGGTCGAAGCGAACGTCTCTGAGGGTTTGCCGCAATGCCTGAGCCGTCCCCGGCGCTGCTGAAGACCATCCGCATCATCGACAAGTTCACCGACACCACCGGCACGTGGGTCGCGTGGCTGAATGTTCCCCTGGTCGTGGTCGTCGCCTGGGAGGTCACTGCGCGCTACGCCTTCAACGCGCCCACGATCTGGTCGTTCGATCTCACCTACATGCTGTACGGCACGATCTTCATGCTGGGCGCGGCCTACGCGCTGCACAAGGGCGCGCACATCCGCACCGATTTCTTCTTCGAAAAGTGGTCCACCCGGACCAAGGGCGTGATCGACTCGGTCGCCTACATCGTGTTCTTCTTCCCCTCGATCTTCACCTTCCTCATCGTGAGCGGCGCCGAGGGCTGGTATGCGTTCGGCATCGGCGAGACCTCGGAGCAGACGCCGTGGCGCCCGATCCTGTGGCCGTTCAAGATGGTGGTGCCGCTCGCCTGCCTGCTGCTCCTCATCCAGGGCGTGTCGGAGACGATCAAGAGCGTCTACGAGGCCCGCACCGGCATCGAGCTCGAGCACAAGGAACGCGTCGAGGTCTAGGCGATGACCGGTCTCGCGTTCGTCGGCCTGGTCATGCTCGTGGTCATGATCGGCGCGATCTTCATCGGCTTCCCGATCAGCTTCACGCTGCTGTTTCTCGCGTTCACGTTCGGCTACTTCGGTCTGGGCGAAGCGACCGTCTTCAGCCTCGCCTACTTCCAGACCATCGGCATGATGAAGGAGGAACTGCTCGCCGCGGTGCCGCTGTTCATCTTCATGGGGTTCATCGTCGAGCAGGCGGGTCTCATGGAGCGCCTCTTCACCGCCTTCAGGCTGCTGCTCGCGCCGATCCGCGGAGCGCTTTTCGCGGTCGTGATCCTGACCGCGGCGGTGTTCGCCATGGCGACGGGCATCGTCGGCGCGGCGGTGACGGTGCTCGGGATCATGGCCTCGCCCATCATGGTCAAGACCGGCTACGACGGGCGGCTCTCGGCCGGGGCAATCACCGCCGGCGGCACGCTCGGGATCCTGATCCCGCCCTCGGTGATGCTGATCGTGATGGGACCGGTGCTCGGGGTGTCGGTCGCCGACCTCTACGCCGCCGCCTTCGGTCCCGGATTCCTGCTCGCCGCACTTTACCTCGTCTATCTGCTGGGGCGCGCTTTCTTCAATCCGAAGCTCGGGCCGCCGGTTCCCAGGGAAGAGCGGATCTACGGCGCCGGCCGCATCGTGAGCGAGGTGCTTCTGGGCGTCGTGCCGCTGCTGGGGCTCATCGCAGCGACCCTGGGCTCGATTCTCGCGGGCCTCGCCACCCCGACCGAGGCCTCGGGCGTCGGCGCGCTCGGCGGTCTCATCCTGGCCGCGTCCTACAGGAAGCTGACCTACGAGGGGCTCAAGCGCGCGGTGCTCGCCACCACGGCCACCTCCAGCATGGTGCTGTTCCTTGCGGTTGCCTCCAACATCTTTGGCGCGGTATTCGCGCGCATGGGCACGGCGAACTGGATCACCGACACGATGCTCGCCCTGCCGCTGCCGCCGGTGGCGATGCTGATCGTCGTGATCGTGCTGATCTTCCTGCTCGGCTGGCCGTTCGAGTGGCCCGCGATCATTCTCGTCTTCTTGCCGATCTTCTACCCGGTGATGGACGCGCTCAAGCCGGCGCTCGGCCAGTCGCTCGCCATCCCGGTCGACATGGTAATGATCTGGTTCGGCGCGCTGGTGGCGGTGACGCTTCAGACCGCGTTCCTGTCGCCGCCGGTGGCGATGTCGGCCTACTATCTCAGGCAGGTCGTCAGGGAATGGTCCCTCGCGACCATCTACAAGGGCATGTTCGAATTCATGATCCTGCAGGTCATCGCCATTGCGTTGATCGTCGCCTTCCCGGTGATCGTGACCGCGCTCCCCGAGCAACTCCAGGCGGAGGCGCGCGCGGTCAAGACCGAGGAGGTGGACGACAGCGGCAACCGGCTCGAAGACCCCTATTCCCAGGGGGTGCAGCGGCAGTCCGAGCAGATGAAAGAGGAGGAGGGCGGAGGCGACTCGCTCGAGAAGGACGACCTGTCCGCGAAGCCGAAGAAGTAGGCCGCGGATCGCTTCCATTCTCAGTTTTCGATTCTCCGGCCCCGATTTTCGATTTCGACACGCCCGTAGACCGCTCCGGCACCTGGAGCATGCGCTGGGAGAAGTACGCCGGGCGCGATGTGATCCCGCTCTGGGTCGCCGACACGGATTTCCGCGCACCGCCCGCCGTGCTCGAGGCGATGCGCCGCCGCCTGGAGCATGGCGTGCTCGGCTACACCTCGGCGCCCGACGAATTGCGCGAGGCCATCGTCGAGCGGATGTGGCGCCTTCATGCCTGGCGCATCGAGCCCGATTGGATCGCGTTTCTTCCGGGCGTCGTCCCGGGCCTGCACCTGGCGGCCCGCCGGCTGGTGGACGCCGATGGACACATTCTCGTTCCCACGCCGATCTACCAGCATTTCCGGCGTGCGGCGGAGCTTGCGCCGCGCAGCCATACCGACGTTCCGCTCGTTCTTTCCGGCGGCCGCTGGGTGTTCGACGAGGAGCGCCTTGCGCAAGGCGTGCGCGCGAACTCGCGGCTCCTGTATCTCTGCAATCCGCAGAATCCCGGCGGGACGGTCTTCACCCGGGCCGAGCTCGAGCGGCTCGCCGCGTTCGCGCTGCGCCACCGGCTCGTCCTCTGCGCGGACGAAATCCATTCCGACCTGGTGCTCGATGCGGATAAGCCGCATGTTCCGGTCGCGAGCCTGTCCGCGGAGGTCGCGCGCTGCACGGTGACGCTCAACTCGCCCAACAAGGCGTTCAATTTCCCGGGCGCGGGATGCGCCTGGGCCGTCATCCCGGAGGCGGGATTGCGGCGCGCTTTCGCGGGCGACCACCACGCCACCATCCATGACCCGTCGGTCTTCGGCTACATCGGCGCAATTGCCGCATACAAGGACGCCGAGCCATGGCTCGCGGCGCAGCTCGAGTATCTGCGCGCCAATCGCGATCTGGTCGAAGCGGCCGTGGAGCGCTTGCCGGCGCTCGCGATGGCGCACGTCGAGGCGACCTATCTTGCGTGGATCGATTGCTCGGCGCTTTCGGTGCCGGATGCGCACGCGCTTTTTCTCGAGCACGGCGTTGCGCTCTCGCCGGGCGCCCAGTTCGGGGCCCCGCAATTCGTCCGCCTCAACTTCGGGACTCAGCGCGCGCGCCTGGCCGCGGCGCTCGAACGTATGGCCTCGGCGGTCTCGAGCACCCGCGCCAGGTGAGGATCCGTGACCCCGAGCGCGTACATGTGCTCGAGGGTATTGCGAATGTAGTCGGTGCAGCGGCCGCGCCCGCCCACGCCCTGCGCGACGAGCTGCGCCCGGCTGTGCAGATCGAGTTCGCGGGTGAACTGAGGGTGGCGCGGATCGGCGACGAAAGCGAGGGCCCGCACCACGCGCGTTGCGGTGCCGGCGCCGCCGCGGCCCGCGATGCGCACCGGCAGTAGTTTCGGCGTGTAGACCTTGCGGGGCATTTCGCGCTGCCACAGCCCCACGAGCACGCGCCGCACCCGCTCCGCGGGAACGCGGAACGCCATGCCCCAGCAGGAACCGCCGCGGCACAGGCCCATCACGAGCCCGGGACGGCGCCAGGTGCCGCGGTGGCGCGTCGAGAGAATGCACAGCGCGCGGTGATACCCGCGCAGCAATCCGACCGATCTTTGCTCGTAGCGGAATCCGGGCGACCACATGAGCGAACCGTAGCCGAAAATCCACAGATCGCGGCGCGCAGTGCGCTCCAGGAATTGCGGCAGCTCGGTCGTCCTGCGCTTGTTTCGCATGGCGCGTTCGCGGCGCATTATAGAATCCGCTGCAAGGAGCAGCCTTGTCAGCAGAACGGCGCAGGCCGCCGATCGTCGGCCGGTACACGAGCGAAGAACTCGCGCTCGCCACGCGCAATAGCGGCATGCCGCTGGAAGCGCTCCGGCACGACGTGACGCCCGTCGGCCTGCATTACCTGCTGGTGCACTTCGACATCCCGCACGCGGACGCGGCCGCCTGGCGGCTCGAGATCGCGGGTCTCGTCGAGCGTCCCATCACGCTCGCGCTCGAGGACCTGCGCGGCATGCGCAGAAAGACGCTGCGGGTGACCATGGAGTGCGCCGGGAACGGGCGCGGGCAGCTGACGCCGCGTTACCCGTCCATGCCGTGGATCGAGGAGGGCGTCTCCACCGCGGAATGGACCGGGGTCCCGCTCGCTGATCTTCTTGCGGCGGCAGGCCTTAAACCGGCGGCGGCCGATATCGTCTTCCGCGGCGCCGACCGCGGCATCGATCGCGGCATCGAGCACGATTTCGCGCGCAGCCTGACGCCGCTCGAGGCGTCTCGCGACGACGTGCTGGTCGCCGACCGGATGAACGGCGAACCGCTTCCGCCGCAGCACGGTTTTCCGTTACGGCTGGTCGTGCCGCGCTGGTACGGCATGGCGAGCGTGAAGTGGCTTGCGCGCATCGAGGCGATCGAGCGGCGCTTTGACGGCGTCCAGCAGGCGCTGAGTTATCACTTCAAGACGGAGCCCGGCACGAAAGGCACGCCGTGCACGCGCATGCGCGTGAATTCGCTCATGGCGCCGCCCGGAATACCGGATTTCTACACGCGCGAGCGATCCGTAAGCACGGGGAACGTCGTCATTGCCGGGCGGGCATGGTCGGGCGAGGCGCCGATCGAAAAGGTCGAATTCGCCATCGACGAGGTCTGGCGCCCCGCGGACCTCGAGCCACCGCGCGGCGCCTACGCCTGGCAGGGCTGGCGCGCGCAGTGGAAGGCGACGCCCGGCACGCACGAGCTTTCATGCCGCGCCACGGACCAATCCGGAAACGTGCAGCCGCTCGAGCCTCCCTGGGATGCGACCGGATTCGGCAACAATGCGGTTCAGCGCGTGCGGGTCGTCGTGCAATGAGCGCAGGAGACTGGCCGGGCGAGGTCCACGGCGCACTGAAGCGCGCCGGGATCGCGCTGGTCGGCTACGTGCCGGATGCCGGTCACAAGCGGCTGATCGAGCTCTGCGACGCCGATGCCGCAATGCGCTCGGTAGTCCTCACCACGGAAGAGGAGGGGATCGGGCTTGCCACCGGCGCGTGGCTGGGTGGAGTGCGCAGCGCGCTGCTGATGCAGTCGAGCGGCGTGGGCAATTGCGTCAATGTTCTCGGCATGGTGCGCGAATGCAGCATTCCGCTGCTGCTTCTCGTCACAATGCGCGGCGAGGAAGGGGAATTCAATCCCTGGCAGGTGCCGATGGGCCAGGCGACGCGCGCCGTGCTCGAATCGATGGGTGTATCCGTGCGCAGGGTCGTGATGGCGCACGAGATCGCGCAGTCAGTGACCGCGGCGGCCGAACTCGCTTTCGAGCGCGGGATGGCGGTGGCTGTGCTCATTGCGCAGCAGGTCATCGGTTTCAAGAGCTTTCAGGAACAGGCGGCTCAATGACCGCCACCCTTCGCCGGCGCGAAGTGGTGCAGGCGCTGCTCGCCGAGCGGGGCGATCTGCTGGTCGTCGCCGGCCTGGGCTCGACTGCCTGGGACTGCACCGCGGCGGGCGATTCGCCGCTCACGTTTCCGCTGTGGGGTGCGATGGGCGCTGCGGCGATGATCGGTCTCGGCCTTGCGCTGGTGCAGCCGGCACGCCGCGTGCTCGTCATCACCGGCGACGGGGAAATGCTGATGGGCATGGGTTCGCTTGCCACGATCGGCGTGCAGCGACCCGAGAATCTCCGCATTGCGGTGATCGACAATGAGCGCTACGGGGAAACCGGCATGCAGGCGACGCATACGGCGCACGGGGTGGATCTCGCTGCCGTGGCGCTGGGCTGTCGCTTCCGCAGTGCGCGCGTGGTGACGCAGGCGTCCGAGCTCGAGGCGGCCTGCCGCGCGCTCCGGACAGAGAAAGGGCCGGCACTGATTCAATTCAAGGTCCTTGCCGAAAAACTGCCGCTGGTGCTGCCGCCAGCCGATGGCGTCGTGCTGACGAAACGGTTCCGAAGTGCTCGGTGAGGCGGCGGGCACGGGCTGATGCCCCCGCTCGGCCGCACGACGTCAACCCGCGTCCGCACCGCGCGTTAGATGGGTCGGTTCCGCTATTGGACCGAACACTCCAGAGGATCCCGCAATGCTCACGAAACAGGTTCTTGCAACACTGATCGCCTCGGCGTTCGCCGCCACGGTGTACGCGCAGGCGCAACCCGCAAAACCGGCGACACCCGCGACTCCGGCCACGCCGGCAGCGCCCGCCAGCGCACCGGCCAAGGCAGCGGCCCCCGCCGCGCCCGCCAAGCCCGCCGAAGCGGCCAAGCCAGCGGCGGCACCGAAGGCAGCGCCGGCGGCCGACAAGCCTGCGCCAAAGGGCAAGGCGAAGGCCAAGGGCAAGGAGAAAGGCAAGGCGAAGGCCAAGGGCAAGGCGAAGAAAGAAGCCAAGTAAGGCGAGGCAAGCCCCCTGCGAAAAGCCCGGTACTCCCGGGCTTTTTTGCGTCCTGGCCGGTGTCAAGCCCGCGGGTAAAATCCGCCACGTTCACTTTGGAGAACTCGACTGGTCGCAGGAAAGCGTGCGTCAGGCGATCGCCGCCTTGCTGCCGCCCTGGCCTTCGCGCTGCTCGGTGCGCTCGCCGCGCTGTGCGCTCCGTTCGCGCGCGCGCAGGATTCGCCCGCACGCGCGCCCTTCGTCACCACGCCGCAGGAAGTCGTCGCGCGAATGCTCGCGCTCGCGGGTACCGGGCCGCAGGACTACGTGATCGATCTGGGCTCCGGCGACGGCCGCATCGTGATTGCTGCCGCCACTCTGCATGGTGCCGGCGGCCTCGGTGTGGACATCGACGCGCGGCTGGTCGACGTTTCGCGCGAGAACGCGCGCCGCGCCGGAGTGGAAGGGCGCGCGAAGTTCGAGGTGCGGGACGTCTTCGCCACCGATCTGTCGCAGGCGACGGTGGTGACCATCTATCTGCTGCCCTCCCTCATCGACCAGCTTCAGCCCAAGCTCCTCGGCGAGCTGCGCCCCGGAGCGAGAATCGTCGCGCACGCGTTTCCGATGCGCGGCTGGAAGCCCGATCGCACCGAAACGCTGCGGATCTCGCGGCGCCACGAGGGCCAGGGCGACGAGAGCACGCTATTTCTCTGGATCGTTCCGGCGCAGGTGCGCGGTGAATGGCGGGCGGGCGACTGGGCGCTGCGCATTCACCAGAATTTTCAGGAGATCGAGGTCGAGGCGAGCGACGCCGGGCGGCCGGTGACCGTGTCGGAAGCGAAGTTGCAGGGGAACACAATCGCGTTTTCCGGCCCGCAGGTCCGCTTCCGGGGCGAGGCCACGTCGTCGATGATCAAGGGCGTGCTGATGCAGGCGGGCCGCGACAGCCCGATCTCGTTCCGCAGGGTGCGTTAGGGGGCGGCGATGGCAGACGAAGCCATTCCGGACGAAGCGGCGGTCTGGGACGCGCTGCGCACGGTTGCGGACCCCGAGGTCGGCGAGAATCTGGTCGATCTCGGCCTGGTGTACCGCGTGCAATGCGCGCCGGGGCGGGTGGAGGTGGACCTCACGATGACCTCGCCCGCCTGCCCCATGGCCGGGTCGATCGCAGCGGACGCAGAGCAGGCGATCCGCGAGGCATGCCCCGAGGCGCGCG
>CAZXAR010000130.1:0-9055 GCA_964638135.1 uncultured Enterobacteriaceae bacterium
TTCGGCGGCTGGCGGATCGTGAAGACGATGGGACAGCGCATCACCAAGCTCAAGCCGGTGGGAGGCTTTTGCGCCGAGACCGGCGGCGCGATGATGCTGTTCCTTGCCACCGGGCTCGGCATTCCGGTATCGACCACGCACACGATCACCGGCGCGATCGTGGGCGTCGGCGCGGCGCAGAACGTTTCGGCGGTGCGCTGGGGAGTTGCCGGCAACATCGTCTGGGCGTGGGTGCTGACGATCCCCTGTTCGGCCTTCATGGCGGGCGCCGCCTGGTATCTCGGCCACATGATATTCGACCCCGCTGCGCGCTGAATGGGAAAACGCTAGCGCGCGGGCGGTTCCCTCGCGCCGAGGCGCCCGACGGCGAACTCGACGCTCACCTCGCCCGCTTTTTCGAAGCGGAGCCGCACCGGCACCTTGTCGCCCTCGTTGAACGGATGCCGGACCTGCATGAACATGAGGTGCGCGCCGCCCGGCTTGAGTTCGAATTCGCCCTTCGCGGGGACGTCGAATGCCGCTGCGGGGCGCATCTTCACCACCTCGCCCTCCCGCAGGTGCACGTGCATCTCGACGCGTGCCGCCGCAGGCGACGAGGCGCCGAGCAGCCGGTCCGGCGCGCCCGACTTGTTGCGGATCGTCATGTATCCGCCGGCGACGCTCGCGCCCGGCGCGGTCGCACGCACCCAGGCTCGGTCAATCTCGATCTGGGCGTGCAGCGCCGGGGCCGCCAGGACAAGCGCAGCGCACAAGAGCGCTTTCACCGTGCGCTCCGCGCGTACTCGTCTTCCTGCAACTTTCGCCACAGCACCTTGCCGGTTGCCGTCTTGGGCAGCGCATCGACGAATTCGACGACCCGCGGCACCTTGAACGCGGCCATCTTGTCCCGCGCCCAGGCGATGACGTCTTCGGCATTCGTCTTGCCGCGCGCGGCGGGCCGCAGCACCACGACCGCCTTGACCGTCTCGCCCCGATAGGGGTCGCGCATCGCGATGACGCACGCTTCCTGGACGTCGGGGTGCGCGTAGAGCATCGCTTCCACCTCTGCCGGCCAGACCTTGAATCCGGCGGCGTTGATCATGCGCTTCAGCCGGTCGGTGATGAAGAAATAGCCCTCCTCGTCGTAATAGCCGAGGTCGCCCGTGCGGAAGAACCGCGCGCCGTCGTGCTCGATGAACGCCTCCTCGGTCGCCGCGGGCTGCTTCCAGTAGCCCTGGAAGACCTGCGGGCCGCGCACCACGATCTCGCCCACTTCGCGCACCGCGCATTCGCGCCGGGTGTCCGGATCGAGCACGCGCGCGTCGGTGTTGAAGATCGGGATGCCGGCGCACTGCTTCTTCGGCCGATGCGGCGGGTTGATGTGCGTGGGGGCCATGGTCTCGGTGAGGCCGTAGCCCTCGATGAATTCGAGCCCGAGCGTGTCGGCGAGCTTCTGCGCCAGCGCCTCGGGCATCGCCGCCCCGCCGCCGCCCAGCGTGACGAGCGAAGAGAGGTCATGGCGGCCGAGGTCTGGACTGGCGAGGAAGTCCACCATCATCGTCGTGATGGCGGTGAAGCTGGTCACGCGGGCGCGCCCGATCTGCATCGCGGCGCAATCGCGGTCCCAGCGCGAGAGGATCGCCATGCAGGCGCCCGCCTGGATCGGCGCGTTCATGCCGCCCTGCATGCCGGTGACGTGAAACATCGGCAGCACCGCGAGCACCACCGCTTCGCTCGTGGTGTCGCGCCAGTGCAGGTAGGCGGTCGTCGTCGCGAGCAGGTTCGAGTGCGTGTGCATGCATCCTTTGGGTTTTCCGGTCGTTCCCGAGGTGTAAGGCATCACCGCAAGGTCTTCCGTGCCCGCGAGGTGCTCCCCGGGCGACTCGTTCGCCGCGATCGCCTCGCTCCACGCGCTCACCGCGGGATGCGCGGGCACCGCCCGCGGCGCACGCACGAACTCCGGCACCGGCAACTCCGTCGGCACGCTCAGGTAGTCGGAGTAGGCGCCGAGGATCACCTGCCTGAGACCGCTCGAACCAAGGAGCGGCACGATCTGCGGCCACAGTTCCTGCGTCGAGAGGATCACGGCCGCATCCGCATCCTCGACGTAGTGCCGCAATTCCTCCCTGAGGTTCATCGGGTTCACCGGCACGACCACCGCATCGGCGCGCAGGATCGCGTAGAAGCCGATCACGAACTGGGGGCTGTTCTGCGTGTAGAGGAGCACCCGGTCGCCCCGCGCAATCGCGCATCGGCGCTGCAGGAATCCGGCGAGCGCGTCGGTTTCGCGCTTGAGCGCGGCGTAGCTCATCGGGCTGCCGTAATAGTCGATCGCGCATTTTTCGGGGTAGCGCCGCGCGCTCACTTCGAGGTTGAAATACACGCTGGTCCGCGGCACGGCGAGCGACTTGGGCTCTCCGGGCGGCCAGAACGGGTAGTGACGCGTGAACATGGTTCCGAAGGGGGAGGGAAAGGGTGGTGGTCAGATCGCATATCGCTTCACGGCCTTCTCGTTCCACTTCATGCCGATTCCGGGCCGCTCGGGAATCCGCACGTATCCGTCCTTCAGCTTCGCCGGCTCCTCGAGCAGCGGGTCGGCCCAATCCACGTATTCGAGCCAGTGCGCGGTGGGGGTCACCGCGAGCAGATGCGCGCTCGCCTCCGGAAAGAGATGGCTCGACATCTCGAGCCCCGCGCCCTGCGCGAGCGCCGCGGCGCGCATCCAGCCGGTCACGCCGCCGATGCGCTGCGCATCCGGCATCACGTAGTCGGAGGCGCGCGCCGCAATCGCCTGCGCCATCTGCTCCGGGCCCATGAAGTTCTCGCCGATCTGGATCGGGGTCGCGATCTCGCGCGCGACGCTCGCGCAGCCCCGGAAGTCATCCGCGCGCACCGGTTCCTCGATCCAGTACACCCCGCCCTCGTCGTCGATCATGCGCCCGCGCTCGACCGCGTCCGCAACACTGAGCGCCTGGTTGAAGTCCACCATCAGGGTTACCGTCGGCCCGACGGCCTTCTTCACCGCGCGCAGCGCCGCCCGATCGTCTTCGGCGCGCGCCCTGCCCAGGCGCAGCTTCACGGCCTGGAACCCTTCCTCCACCAGTTCCTCGGCCTCCTTTGCGAGCGCCTTGAGCGGCAGGATGCCGAGCCCCTTGGAGTTGTACGCCCGCACCGGGCGCGGCGCGCCGCCGAGCAGCCGCACCAGCGGCTGGCCGAGCGCCTGGCCGAGCGCATCCCAGGCCGCCATGTCGATTCCCGACATCGCGAAGAGCACGATGTTGTGCACGCCAAGCAGCGTGTATCGCGCGCGCAGTTTCCTCTCGATTTCGAACGGCGCAACGGCATCGCCCTCGAGCATTTCCGCCATCGCCTCGACCAGCTTCGCGATCGGCGCGAGGTTGTGCCTGCCGATGCCGAAGAGGTACGACCGCCCGACGATTCCGGCGTCGGTTCGCAGATCGAGAAGCAGCAGCGGTGCGGTCGAAATCGCGCCGGTGCTGGTCGCAAGCGGCCGCTTCATCGGCGCAGCCACTGCCCGCACGCGGATGGCACGGATCCTGGTCATGGTCTTCCGTTCGGTCCCCAGATCGAGGGGGGCGCGGCGCGCGGATCGCGCGTGCTCCAGCGCCCCGCGTCCACTTGGTGCAGGAAGTCTTCCAGCAGGCGATTGAAGAGCGCCGGTTCCTCGAGGTTGATCGCGTGCCCGCTTCGCGGCAGGACCGCGAGCGCCGCGCTCGGAATGCAGCGCTTCATGAGCAGGCAGGCTTCGAGGCACGGTTCCTCCTCGTCGCCGGCGAGGAGGAGTGTCGGCACGCGGATCTGCTTCATCTCCTCGGTCAATGCGTACAGCGAGGGCCGGCGCCCCTGGTAGCCGAGCATCGTGTTCGCCGAGCCGAGCGGCGAATGCTCCGAGAGCATGCGGATGAACTCGGCGAAGCCGCGCGGGTCCTTGTTGGCGAACTGCACGCGCGTAGGGCCGTGGCCGTACGTGGACGCGAAGTGCGCCATGCCTTTTGCCCGCATCGTCTTTGCGTTTGCCCGGGCATCGGCCTGGAACTGCGTGTAGTGCGCCGAGTGCGCGCCGTAGCCGCCGCCTGCGATGGTGAGCGACAGCGCCCGATCTGCGTAGCGCATGCCGAAGTGAAGCGTGGCGAAGGCGCCCATGGAGAGGCCGACCACATGCGCCCGGGAGATGCCGAGCGCATCGAGTACGGCGCGGAGGTCGTCGCGCGCATGTTCCTGCGAGTAGCGCTCGACGTCCTCGGGCACGTCGGAAGGCGGATAGCCACGCGCGTTGTAAGCGATGCAGCGGTACAGGCGCGAGAAGTGCCGCACCTGCGGCTCCCAACTGCGCAAATCGCCCGCGAATTCGTGCACGAAGAGGAGGGGCGTGCCAGCGCCTGCCTCCTCGTAGCAAAGCCTGATCCCATCGCCGGCGGTTATGTGGGGCATGCGGTCAGCCCGGCCGCCGCATCTGGTAGCCGAACCGGGGAAAGTGGACGACCACGCTTCCCGCGCGCCGGTCGACGCGGCGCAGCGCGATCTCCTCGGCGGAGCACTGCAGCAGTTCCCCCTTGACCGGGTCGAGCGCGTAATCCACCGGCATCACCTGCACCGCTTGGCCCAGCGCAATGCCGCCGGTTTCGACCGCCGACGGATTTTCGATCGGCGCCGCCTTCGCTCTTTTCGCGATAGCGAGCGCCTGCGCGCTCGATATTTCCGCCGCGGCAGCAGCGGAAAAGCCTGCCATTCGCTCGACGAACGCAACGGTTTTCGGGAACCCGTCCAGCAGCGGCCGCGTCGCCGGCACCTTCCAGAGCGGCCACAGCACATGGTAGAGCGCGAAGTCGCACTCCGAAGCGCTCGCACCGAGCAGAAACGGCCGGTCGGCGAGCTGCAGTTCGATCCGCGGCAGGACATGCGCCATGTTCGCCCTGCATTCGGCGAGCGGCCCGCGCCGCACGGTGCCGCCCTCGCGCATCGCGGCGCGATCCTTGGCGAACGCGGCGAGAAACTCCGGGGTCGCCTCGGGATGAAACACCTGCATCATGCCGCCGGGCTGAAAGCCGATCGGCACCGCGATATTGAACAGGACGCTGTCGGCGAAATGCGCCATCGCCCGGCCGGCGAACGTATCGCCATAGGGAAAGAGCGTCGGCGAGGGCGCCACGCGCTCGAGCGCGCGCGCGATCCGGGCCGTGTCGCAATAGACGTCCGCGCCGATCTGCAGGATCGGCGTACGGCGGTAGCCCCCGGTGAGCGCGACCACGTCGGGCTTCGGCATCATCAGTGGAATGACGACCGATTTCCACGCCAGGCCCTTGAAGCCGAGCATCGCCCGCACCTTCTCGGCGAACGGCGATACCGGGTAATGATGCAAAATGAGCTCGTTCATGCGAGCATTCTAAAGGAGCGCGATTTTCCGAGGAGGAGGAATCCTTGAAGGCCGTGATGTGCCGCGAGTTCGGCCCGCCCGAATCGCTCACGCTCGAAGAGGTGCCTTCGCCGCGCGCCGGCGCGGGCGAGGTGGTCGTTTCGGTGAAGGCGGCGAGCGTCAATTTTCCCGACGTGCTGATCATCCAGAACAAGTACCAGGTGAAGCCGCCGCTGCCCTTTTCGCCCGGCAGCGAGTTGGCGGGCGTGGTGAAGGAAGTTGCCGCGGACGTGAGCGGGGTCAAGCCGGGCGACCGGGTGATCGCGTTCGCGAGCTACGGCGCTTTCGCCGAGGAATGCCTGGTGCCGGCCGCGCGCCTTGTGACGATGCCCGCCGGGATGGATTTCGTCACCGCGGCATCGTTTCTTCTCACCTACGGAACTTCGCACCATGCGCTGCGCAACCGCGCCGCGACCCGCCCCGGCGAATCGCTCCTCGTGCTCGGCGCGGCCGGCGGGGTCGGCATCTCCGCGATCGAGATCGGCAAGATCCTCGGCCTGCGCGTCATTGCCTGCGCCTCGAGCGAAGACAAGCTCGCCGTGTGCCGCGAGCACGGCGCCGACGAAACGATCAACTACGCATCCGAAGACCTGCGCGAAGGCATCAAGCGCGCCACCGGGGGGAAGGGCGTGGACGTGATCTACGACCCGGTCGGAGGGCCCTACGCCGAGGCGGCGCTGCGATCATCCACCTGGCGGGCCCGGTTCCTGGTAATCGGCTTCGCCTCGGGCGACATCCCGAAAATCGCGCTCAATCTTCCGCTTCTCATGGAACGCTCGATCATCGGCGTGTACTGGGGCGAATGGACGCGGCGCACGCCCGCCGAGTTCGCCGCCGCGGTCGCGGAACTGGGCGAGTGGTTCGCGCAAGGCAAGCTCAAGCCGCACGTTTCCTCGCGCTATCCGCTCGCGCAGGCGGCCGCGGCGCTGAACGAGCTCGCGAGTCGCAGGGCAAAAGGCAAGGTTGTCGTCGTCCCCTGATTCCGCGATCGCGGCAGTCGATCCGGCTCGCGGCCGAAGCGCCACGGCTCGAAGCGCTCTACGCCCTTCTTTTCAAGCTCGGGCAGAAATCCCGGCGCCCGGCGGCGTGCCGTCTCCCGCGCCGAGCGGCCTTTGCATGATGACGGTATCGACCCAGCGGCCGAACTTGAAGCCGACCGAGCGCAGATTCCCGGCCCGCAGGAAACCGAGGCTTGCGTGCAGGGCAATCGACGGCGTCTGCGCGCTGTCGCCGATCACCGCGACGAGCTGCCGGTAGCCGAGCCGCTCGCAGCGCCGGATCAGTTCGGCGAGCAGCGCCCTGCCGATTCCCCTGCGCTGCCGATCGTGCCGCACGTACACCGAGTCTTCGAGCGCATAGCGGTACGCCGAACGCGCGCGGTAGGGGGCGCAGTAGCCGTAGCCCAGCACCTCGCCCGCCTCCTCCGCGGCGAAGTACGGCAGGCCGCGCGCGGCCACGTCGTCGAATCGGCGGCGCATTTCCTCCAGCGAAGGCGGCTCCTCCTCGAACGAGGCAAGGCCGTGCAGCACGTGGTGCGCGTAGATCGACTGGATTGCGTCGAGGTCTGCCGGCGCGACGGGTCGGACGAGCACGCTTCGATTATAGTGGCGGCATGAACTTGCGTACCCTCGTCGTTGCCGCGGCGCTGCTTGCCGCCGGATGCTCGAAGGTGACGCAGGAGAATTTCGCCAGGATCCGCGACGGCATGAGCGAGCAGGAAGTGCGCGATGTGCTTGGCGCGCCGACCGAATCCTCGAGCCTCGGCGCGCTCGGCCTCTCGGGCACCAACTCGAAGTGGGTCACGCCGGATGCCGTCATCACGATCCAGTTCGTGAACGGCAAGGTGCGCCTCAAGTCCTACGCGACGAAGCCTTCGAAGTGATTCAGGGGGCGCTTGCCCCCCGCTCGCGCACCGGCCGCAGCGCCCTTGCCACCGGCGACTCGCCCGTCCCGTACGTCATGCTCTCGATCGCGCTCTTTCCGCCGCGTTTGACGCGGTACATGACTTCATCGGTCTTGCAGAGCAGTTCTTCGGCGTTGGCCGGGCAGCTCGGAAACGCGACCAGGCCCACGCTGACGGTAGTCGGCCATCTCCGATCGTTGAACCGCTGTGCCACGTCCTCGTTGATTTTCTTCAGGGCGTCCACCGCCGCGGCTTCGGTCGCGCCGAACAGGAGCAGCGCGAATTCGTCGCCGCCGACCCGCGCCACGAGGTCGGTCTTGCGCAGCCTTGCCCGGCAGGCGTCCACGAACGTGCGCAGCACTTCGTCGCCGACCTGATGGCCGAAGCGGTCGTTCACGTCCTTGAAGTCGTCCAGGTCGCAGTAGGCGACCGAAAAAGGAAGGTGATGGCGCCGCTGCATTTCGATCTCGGCGCCGACGCGGTCCATGAACGCGCGCCGGTTGAGCGCTCCCGTCAACGAGTCGGTCATCGCCTGCTCGTTGATCCGCGCCATCGTCTGCTTCAGGTCGGCAACGAGCTTCGCGACGACGAGGAACGTGCCGATCGCAATGGCCGCGTTCCAGCTCGCGACCTCGATCCCCTGCACCTCCCAGGCGCGTGTTCCCACCGTCCAGCTCGCCCCCGCGAGCACTGCGCACGCATAGCCGAGCGCCCGATTCGCGTACCAAGCCGAGATCGCGATCGCGGGCAGGTAGAAGACCGAAAGGATGAAGGTCGCGCCGCCGTACCAGTCGAGCGCCGCGACCGCGGCGATGTAGGCGAGCGAAATGGCGAACAGCAGGCCCGGGGATTTCCCCTCGAGAAAGCCGTGGACCTGCCGATACAGTCGCATGTGGGGCTCTCCTCCCGGGCCGGGGCTCCGATCGTGGGAGCCCGCTCCACGGCGGGCATTCTAATCCGGATCGGCCTACAGCCGTGCCCGATTCGCGCTGGCTTCAGCGAATGGTCGCGGTCAGCCCGCCGTCGACGACAAGCTCCGCCCCCGTCACGTACTTCGCCTCGTCGCAGGCAAAGTACAGCGCCGCATACGCAACGTCCCAGGCATCGCCCATCCGACCCATCGGCGGCCTTGCGTGCCGCCTGGCAATCAGCGCCTCCACGTCGCCGCCGGCCTGCTGCTGCGCGAGCCTTGCCGTGACGAGCGGCGTGAACATGAGCCCCGGAATGACGGTATTCATGCGCACGCCCTGCGGCGCATAACGCACCGCCGCAACGCGCGTGAACTGCTGCACCGCCGCCTTCGCCGCGGCGTAGGCCGCGAGATCGTTTCCGAGGTGGCGCAGCCCCGCGATCGAAGAGATGTTGACGATCGAGCCGCTGCCCTGCCGCACCATGATCGGCGCGACAAGGCGGGTCGAAAGATAGACGTAGTGCAGGTTGTGATGGAACTGCGCGTGCCAGGCCTCGGGCGCGATCTCTTCCGGGCCGCCTGGAATGCTGCCCCCGACGTTGTTCACCAGGACGTCGATCCGGCCACACTGCGCGATCACCGCCTGCGCCACGCGCCGGAGGTCCTCCTCCTTCGTCACGTCGGCGGCAAGCGGAGTCATCTCGCCGCCTTCGGCCGCGACGAGGCGCGCGGTTTCTTCGGCTGCGGCAAGATTCCGGTCCACGCCGATGATGCGCGCCCCTTCGCGCGCGAAGACTAGCGCGATCGCCCGCCCGTTGCCGATGCCCTC
>CAZXAR010000131.1:0-9032 GCA_964638135.1 uncultured Enterobacteriaceae bacterium
TGCTCGACATGGGCATGGACCCGTTCAACTTCGCCGACGCGCTGCTCGGCATCCTGGCGCAGCGTCTCGCCAAGCGGCTGTGCAGCTGCAAGCAACCGTACAACCCGGAGGCGGCCGAGATCAAGTCGCTCCTCAACGAGTACTGCGAGGAGCTGATGAACACCACGACCTTCAAGAAGGACCCGAAGGCGGCGATGGAAAACGTCTACCGCGACTGGGTCAAGGCCTACGGCAACGACAAGGGGCAGCTCACGCTCTACAAGCCGATCGGCTGCGACAAGTGCAGCGGCGGCGGATTCAAGGGCCGCTGCGGCCTGCACGAGCTCCTGGTGGCGACCGACGCGCTGAAGAAGCTCATCCAGGAGCACGCGCGGGTCGCCGAGATCGTCGCGGTGGCGCTCGAGGAGGGGATGCGGACCCTCAAGCAGGACGGCATCGAGAAGGTGCTGATGGGGATCACGCACATGAAAGAGGTGCGCGCGGTCTGCATCAAGTGAGCACCGCTCCCGCGCGATGAGCAGCACGCTCGACAGCACGCAAGCCGTTCGGACCGTCGCCGAGGCGCGCTCGTCCAACGACGACCTCGTCGCGCGCCTCGAGCAGCTGAACGACATCGGAACGTCGCTATCGGCCGAACGAGACATCAACCGGCTTCTCGAGACGATCCTCGCGGCGGCGAAGGCGATCACCGGCGCCGACGGCGGCACGCTCTACCGCGTGACCGAGGAGAACACGCTGCGCTTCGAGATCGTGCGCACCACCAGCCTCAAGTTCTATCTCGGCGGAACGACCGGGACTTCGGTGCCGTTCTACCCGGTGCCGCTCTACAAGGACGGCAAACCGAACCACGCCAATGTCTCGGCCTACGCGGCGCTCACCGGGCATACGGTGAACATCGCCGACGCCTACACCGAGCAGGGATTCGATTTCTCGGGCACCCGCAACTTCGACAAGAAGACCGGGTACCGCTCGAAGTCCTTCCTCACGGTGCCGATGAAGAACCACGACAAAGAGATCATCGGCGTGCTGCAGCTCATCAACGCGAGCAATCCGCGCGGCGAGATCGTGGCCTTCTCGCCGTCCGACCAGCGCCTGGCGGAGTCGCTCGCCTCGCAGGCGGCGGTCGCGCTCACCAACCGGATGCTCATCAACCAGCTGGAGAGCCTGTTCGAGTCGTTCATCAACCTGATCAACGGCGCGATCGACGAAAAATCGCCCTACACCGGCGGCCACTGCCAGCGCGTGCCGACGCTCACGATGATGCTCGCCGAGGCGGCGAGCGAGACAACCGAAGGTCCGCTCGCGGCGTTCACCATGACCGAGCGGGACCGCTACGAGCTGAAAATCGCCGGGTTGCTGCACGACTGCGGCAAGGTGACCACTCCGGTGCACGTGGTGGACAAGGCGACCAAGCTGGAGACGATCATCGACCGCGTCCATCTCCTCGATACGCGCTTCGAGGTGCTCAAGCGCGACGCCGAGATCGAGATGCTCAAGGACGGCTCGCCCGCGGCGCGCGAACGCTATCTCGAGCGCCTTCGCCAGCTCGACGAGGACCGCGCGTTCCTGCGCACGGCCAACATCGGCGGCGAACGCATGCGCGACGAGGACGTGGAGCGCGTGCAGCGCATCGCGCAGTACCGCTGGAAGGACGTTTCCGGCAACGAGGCGCCCTTCCTGTCCGAGGACGAACTGCAGAACCTGACGATCCGCGCCGGTACGCTCACCGCCGAGGAGCGCAAGATCATCAACCATCACATCGTGGCCACGATCAAGATGCTCGAGGCGCTGCCCTGGCCCAAGCACCTGAAGAAGGTACCGGAATACGCCGGCGGCCATCACGAGCGCATGGACGGCAAGGGCTACCCGCGGGGGCTCACGCGCGAGCAGATGTCGGTTCAGGCGCGCGTCATGGGCATCGCCGACATCTTCGAAGCGTTGAGCGCGAGGGACCGTCCCTACAAGAAGGGCAAGACCCTCACCGAATGCCTGGAGATCCTGGGCAAGTTCAAGCTGAACGGCCACATCGATCCGGACCTGTTCGACATCTTCGTGCGCAAGAAGGTCTACCAGCGCTACGCCGAGATGTACATGAACCAGGACCAGGTCGACGCCGTGGATGAGTCGAAGATACCGGGCTACGTACCCTAGCCCTGCGTCTGCCGCGCGGTGCTTCGCGAACTCCTGAGGCGCCTGGTTCCGACCGGCCCGGCGGCAGCGTCCGCCCCCGCGCGTGCGGCACGGGATGCGGCCGATCACCTGGTCGAGGACGGCCATCGAGCCGAGCAGCGCGGCGACTGGAGCGAAGCGTGCGAACTGTATCGCAAGGCGGTGGCGGCCGCTCCCGGATACGCACGAGGACATCTCAACCTCGGCATCGGGCTTGAGGCGATCGGCCGATCCGAGGAGGCCGCCGCGGCGTACGCCGCCGCGCTCGGGGCCGATCCGGACGAACCCTTCGCGCATTACAACCTCGGCAAGCTGCACTTCACGCGCGGCGCGTTCGCCGCCGCGGAGCGGCATCTGCGCGCGGCGCTCGAGCGCCGGCCGCAGTTTCCGGAAGCGCAGATCGTGCTTGCCAATGTGCTCGATGCGCGCGGCGACGCGCCGGGCGCCGTGGCGCTGTTCGAATCCGCGCTCGAGCGGCGGCCGGATGATTTCGGCGCCTGGTTCCGTCTTGGTCTGGCGCTGCGAAAGAGCGGGCACGAGGAGCAGGCCGAAACGGCCCTGCGGCGCGCCGTCGCGCTCGATTCCGCCAATCCGGATGCGCACGGCGCGCTTTCGGAGCTGTACCAGGCGCGGGGCGATCTCGCCGCCGCGGCACGCCACCTCGAGGCCGTCCTTGCACAGCGGCCGGACTGGACCGACGGGTGGTACAACCTCGGACACGCGCTCATGCGCATGAACCGTTTCGACGAGGCCGAAGCGGCGCTCGAGCGCGTGGTCGCCCTCGATCCAGGCCGGGAACTCGCCTACCGCATGCGTGCAAACGTCCTGCACCGTGCGGGGCGGATCGAGGAGCTGCTGGAACTATGCCGCGCGGGCCGCGCGGGCGCGCCGGAACGCTTCGAGCTCGAATCGTTCGAGCTCATGGGACTGAACTTCGTCGACGCGATCACGCCCGAGGATCTGTTCGAACGGCACCGGGCCTACGGCGAGCGCCTGGAGAGGGCCCGCCCGGCGCGCTTCGCCCCGTTCCGGAACGACCGCAATCCCGAACGGCGCCTGCGGATCGGCTGCGTCTCGGGAGAATTTTCCTATCACCCGGTGTCGCTTTTCCTGATCCCGCTGCTGGAGCGTCGCGACCGCACGTTGCTCGAGGCGTACTGCTATTCGGTCGCCGACGTCACGGACGCGGTTACCGAGCAGGTGCGGGCCGGCGCCGACCACTGGCGCGACGCGCGCGCGATGTCCGAAACGGAACTTGCGGACGCCGTGCATCGCGACGCGATCGACATCCTGTTCGATCTTGCCGGCCACTCGGGAATCTGCCGGCTCGGCGTGTTTGCGCAGCAGCCGGCGCCGGTGCAGGCGGCATGGCTCGGGTACCTCAATACCACCGGCCTTACCCGCATCCACTACCGCGTCACGGACGCAGTCTGCGATCCGCCCGGGCTGAGCGACCGCCTGCACACCGAAGAGCTGGTCCGGCTGCCGCATTGCCAGTGGTGCTACCGCCCGTTCGTGGACGTCGCCGCCCGCGGCGCGGCGCCGTTCGAAGCGAACCGGTACGTCACGTTCGGCTCGTTCACGCAGATCGCCAAGCTCACGGCTTCGATGCGCGCTCTCTGGGCACGCATCCTGCGCGAGGTGCCCGATTCGCGCCTGGTCATTGCCGGTGTCTCGGACGCCGGCGTGCGCGGGCGGCTGCTGGACGCATTGGCGCGCGACGGCGTCGATCGGGCGAGGATCACGCTGCTGCCGTTCGCGTCGATGCAGGAGTACTTCCGCGCGCTCGACGGCATCGACATTGCGCTCGACACTGCGCCCTACAGCGGCGGTACCACCACCTGCGATGCGCTCTGGATGGGCGTGCCGGTGATGACACTGCCGGGCACGCGCACCACCTCGCGCAGCGCCGCGAGCATTCTCACGAGCGTCGGCCTCGCCGACTGGATCGCGGACTCGCCCGAGGATTACGTTCTGCGCGCGGTGCAATACGCACGCGATGCCGAAACGCTTGCGGCGCTGCGGCGAACGTTGCGCGCGCAAATGCGCGCATCCCCGCTGCTGGACGAGGAGCGGTTTGCGCGCGACATGGAGCACGCCCTGCGCGAGATGTGGCGCCGCTGGTGCGCTCGCGGGGTGTGCTGAATCGGCGCCTCACAATTCCATGCGCCGAGCAGAGAAACGTGACCAAATTTGTCATACGGTGACGTCCAGTGTCAGCGTATCGACTTGCAGTAACTTGATTTTGAAAGCACAATCCGTATGCGGTCGATGGTACGGGGATTGCTTCGATCCTCCGTCGGCAGCAATGCCGCGACTCAATTCCACAAGGAGACCTGAATGAAACATCTGCAGCAGGGCTTTACGCTGATCGAGCTGATGATCGTGGTTGCGATCATCGGCATCCTGGCCGCGGTCGCGCTACCCGCGTATCAGGATTACACCGTACGGGCGAAGATGTCCGAGGTGATTCTGGCCATGAGCGCATGCCGTACCTCGATCACCGAGGTGTATCAGTCGGGCGGCTCGCAACCTGCCGCCAACAGCTGGGGCTGCGAGTCGGCTGCCGCGTCGAAGTACGTGTCGGCCGTAACGACCAACGACAACGGCTTGGTCACCGCGACGATCCAGAACATCAGCAGCTCGGTGGACGGCAAGGTCGTCACACTGTCGCCGATGAAGGACGCCTCGACCACGGCGACGTGGGCCACGTCCTCGGGTCTGGGCCTGTTCGGTTGGCGCTGCGGCAGCGTGGGCGACGGCACCAACGTCAACTCCAAGTACCTGCCCGGCTCCTGCCGCGCAACCTAGTAGTTTCGCCTGCGGAAAAAAGGTACCTTTCGAGGTACCTTTTTTTTTGCCATGAATTCCCCCGAGCTCACGATTCTCATGCCGTGTCTCGACGAGGCGGCCACCGTGGCGACCTGCATTGCCAAGGCGCGCGCGTTCCTTGCGCGTGAACGGATCGAGGGCGAAGTACTGGTTGCGGACAACGGCTCGCGCGACGGCTCGCAGGCGCTTGCGCAGGCCGCCGGCGGACGCGTGATCGAGGTCGCCCAGCGCGGCTACGGCGCGGCGCTTCTTGCCGGTATCAAGGTCGCGCGCGGCAAGTACGTGATCATGGGCGACGCCGACGACAGCTACGATTTCAGCCAACTGGACGCGTTCGTCGCCAAGCTGCGCCAGGGCTATCCGCTGGTGATGGGCAACCGGTTCAAGGGCGGCATACGGCCCGGCGCGATGCCGCTGCTGCATCGCTATCTCGGCAATCCGGTGCTTTCGTTCCTCGGGCGGCTGCTTTTTCGCGTGCGGATCGGCGACTTTCACTGCGGGTTGCGCGGGTTCGATCGCGAGCGCATCCTCGCGCTCGGCCTGAGCACTGCGGGCATGGAGTTCGCGAGCGAAATGGTGGTGAAAGCCGCACTGGCGGGGTGGCGCATGGCCGAAATTCCGACCACGCTCAGCCCCGCCGGCCGCGGCCGGCCGCCGCACCTGAGGAGCTTCCGCGACGGCTGGCGGCATTTGCGCTTCCTGCTGCTCTTCAGTCCGCGGTGGCTGTTTCTCTACCCCGGGGTGTCGCTGCTCGCGGTCGGGACGCTGCTCACCACCGCGCTTTACTTTGCGCCGCTGCGCATCGGCGGGGCAGGACTGGACATCCACAGCATGCTGTACGCTTCGGCGGCGGCGCTGCTGGGGCTGCAGCTGTGCCTGTTCGCGCTCTTCGCGCGCGTCTCGGCGCAGAACGCCGGGCTGCTGCCGCGCGCCGCGGCGCTCGAGCGCCTGCTCGCGGTCTTCACCCTCGAACGGGGGCTCGCGCTCGGTCTTGCCGCCGCGATCGCGGGATTCGTCTGGAGCGCGGCGGCGTTCTGGCAGTGGCGCGAAACCGGTTTCGGTGTGCTCGATCCCAGGGTGGTGATGCGCGATACGATCCCTGCGTGCACCCTGATGGTTGGCGGCATGGAGGTTTCGCTCGCCTCGTTTCTGCTGAGCGTCCTGCGGCTGAGGGAAGAGCCGTAACCGAAGGCGAGCGCGCCGCCCGCATGCCGGAACTGAGCGTCATCGTCCCTGCCTACCGGGAGCGCGAGAACATTCCCGCGCTGCTCGAGGCGCTCGAGCGCTCGCTCGCAGGGCATGACTGGGAATCGATCATCGTCGTCGACGATGCGCTCGACGGCACCGAGGAGCTCGTGCGCGAGTGTGCGCAGCGTGACCGGCGCGTGCGCTGCCTCCAGCGGATCGGTCGCCGCGGGCTCGCCTCGGCCTGCGTGGAAGGGATGCTGGCGAGCTCGGCGCCGTACCTGGCGGTGATCGATGCCGACTTGCAGCACGACGAGTCGCTCATTCCGGCGATGCTGGACGCGCTCAAGGGGGGCGAGGGCGACATCGTGGTCGCGAGCCGTTACATGCGCGGCGGAAGCACGGGCGAACTCGCGCCCGGCCGCGTGCGGCTGAGCCGCGTCGCGAGCGTGCTCGGGCAGGCGCTCGCGGGCGGACTCTCCGACCCCATGAGCGGGTTCTTCGTCGTGCGCAGGGCCTATCTGGACCGGGTCGTTCGGCACCTCTACGGCCGGGGCTTCAAGATCCTGCTCGATCTGATCGCCGCCGCCCGCGGCAAGGTGCGGATCCAGGAAATGCCGTACCGCATGCGCAGCCGGCTGCACGGCGAGAGCAAGCTCTCGGCGCGCGTGATCGCAGAGTTCTTCATGCTGATCCTGTATCACCTGTTCGGCAGGCTGGTCCCGGCGCGTTTCTTTCTCTTCAGCGCGGTGGGACTCACCGGCGTGGCAGTCCATCTCGCGGTGCTCTGGGCGGCTTTCGCGCTGAGCGGCGGGCACTTTCTCGCCAGCCAGGCGCTTGCGACCTGGGTCGCGATGACGAGCAACTTCTTTCTCAACAACGCCATCACCTACGGCGACCAGCGCCTGCGGGGCCGCCGGCTGTGGCGCGGGCTCGCCACCTTCTATCTCGCGTGCGGCGCGGGGGCGATCATCAACGTTGCGGTGGCCGACTGGATGTACCTGCTCTCGGTGACCTACTGGCTGGCAGGGCTCGCCGGCGCCGTGATCGCCGCGGTGTGGAACTTCTTTACCACTGCGTCCGTGACCTGGGGCGCTTCGGCGCAGGAGAAGGATTGATTACGCGGGCGCTGCCTTTCCGGCCCGCGCGCGCCGACTGGCTGCAGGCGGCGATCGTTGCACTGCTGCTCTTCGCGCTGTATGCGGCGACCTCGCCGCGCACGGTGGCGATGGAAGACGACGGCCTTTTCGTTCTTTCGAGCTACTTCCTCGGGATCGAGCACCCGCCGGGATTTCCCATCCATACGCTGCTGGGCAAGCTCTTCACGCTGCTGCCCTTCGGCTCGGTCGCCTACCGCGTCCATCTGCTGAGCGCGCTGCTCGGCGCGCTCAGCGGCGCGGCGCTCTGGCTGTGCGCGCGCGCCCTGTTCGAGGGCCGCATCGCAGCGACGCTGGCAGCGCTCGGCCTGGGGCTCTCGAGGACCTTCTGGTCGCAGGCGATCATTGCCGAGGTCTACACGCTCAACACGCTGTTCGTGTTCGTCCTCGTGTACCTCGGCCTGCGGGCTTGTCCGCAGGGCGCGTCCGCCTCGGGGAAGACGGCGCTTCCGCTGTGGGCGTTCGTATTCGGCCTGAGTCTCGCCAACCACTGGCCGCTCATGCTGCTCGTCGCCCCCGGACTTGCCGTGCTGCTGCTGCCGCGCGCGCGCGAGGCATTGCGGCGCGCGCCGCTCCTCGTCGCGTGCTTCGCCCTCGGCCTGACGCCCTATGCCTGGATGGTGGTCCTCTCCTGGGGCGGGCTGCCGATCAGCTTCGTCGGACCGATCGAGTCGCCGCAGGAATTCTGGCATTTCGTGAGCCGCGCCGGCTACGCCGATGTGGATGTTTCCAAGGCAGCGACGTGGATCGACCGAATCCGTTTCTTCGGATTCCAGGGACAGGAACTGCTCTCGCAGTTCGCGTTTGCCGGAACGCTCGTCGCGGCGACCGGCTTCGCCGTACAGTGGCGCCTGTGCGGGACGCGCATTGCGTGGTTCCTCACGCTCGCCTTTCTCGGTCCCACGGCGCTGCTGCTGCTGCTGCTCGGGTTCGAATACGACTCGCTGCACAAGCACATGTACCAGGTCTATCCGCTGCCCGCCTATGGAATCGCGGCCTTGTGGATGGGGCTTGGTTTCGCCTGGCTCGTGCGGCGCTTCGCGCTCCGGCGGGCGCTCGCGGCGAGTGCCGGTGCCGCGCTCCTTGCCCTCATCTTCGCGGCCGCGAGCCGAACCAATCTGCTGGCCGACTACGACTGGGCAGCGCGCTACGCCAACGCCGTACTGAGCACCCTTCCCAGGAACGCGGTTCTCGTCGTGCGCGGCGACACGGACCTCGCGCCGATCGGGTATTTCCACATGGTCGAAGGGCGGCGCCCGGACATCACGCTGTACCAGCCGCAGGGCTTCGTCCTCGGCAATCGCCTGTTTCACCCTTTGCGCACGAGACGCGAGGACGCCGCCGCGCGCGTCGGGGAACTGCTCGAGCAGGAGGCAAACCCGGTCGCCCTGGCGCAGTGGGACGTCAAGGGACACGCAAAGCGCGACCGCTGGCTGTACGTGGTCCTGGACAAGGCTTCCGCCGATCCGGACGGCTACATCGCCGACGTTCCCGAAGAGTTGCTGCGTTTTCTGGAGCAGTCCGTCCTCGCGGAACGCGAGGTGAACGCGTGGGCGGCGTTTTTCCAGTCCGAGCTGAGGCGCAGGTACGCGAAGCTCCTCGCGCAGACGCTACCCCGCGAGCGGCCTCCCGACGCGCGAGCGAGCCGCCACATCGAGGCGTTGGCGAACGACTTTCTCGGCGCGCTCG
>CAZXAR010000132.1:0-8737 GCA_964638135.1 uncultured Enterobacteriaceae bacterium
TTGCGGAACACGAACTTGTAGCCCTGCTTGGTGATCGGCGGGGCGGCGGCGATGTTGATCACGAACGGAACGCCGCGCTGCTCGGCGACCTGGGCAATGGCGACTGCGGCCCCCGAGTCGAACGGGCCGACCAGCACGTGCGCGCCTTCCTGGATCAGGCGCTCGGCGCGCGTGCGTGCCGTATCGACGTTGGATTCGGTGTCGGCGTTCATCAGCTCGATGTCCACGCCGAGCATCTCCTTGATGACGCCCGGGGCCAGATCGGCGCCCTTCTGGCACGACTGTCCGATGAATCCCTGCACGCCCGAGCGCGGCAGGAGCACCCCGACCTTGAGCTTGGCGGCTTGCGCGCGAACGATGCCGAACGGCGCGAACGCGGCCGCGGCGGCAAGGCCCGCGGCCGCCTGATTGAACTGGCGGCGATTGATGCGCTGCGTCATTGGGATGTCCTCCTTGGTTGGACTGTTATAGACCATTACAATCCACCGGTCAACGATGAAACGGCTCCCCTCACCGCACCGGCCGCGCACGCTCGCGCCCATTCCGCGCGTCGCGGGGCTCGATTACGACGTCCTGGACCGCCTGCTCGGCTACGCGCTGCGCCGCGCGCAGGTGGCCATGTTCCTTGCCTTCCACGAGGCGACGCGCGGCCTCGACATCACGCCGCCGCGCTTTACCGCGCTGGTGATCGTCGGCGCCAATCCCGGAATGAGCCAGACGACGTTGGGAAACGTTCTCGGCATCGCGCGCTCCGGCGCGATGGCGCTCACCGACTGGTTCGAAGCGCGCGGGCTCGCGGAACGGCGCCGGCGCGCCGACGACGGGCGCGCCTGGGGACTGCATCTCACCCCGCGCGGCGAACAATTCGTCCGCAGGATGAAACGGCGGGTGAGTGCGGAAGACAGGCGCCGCGCATCGAGCCTGGGTGCACGAGAGCGCGGCGAATTGCTGCGGCTTCTGAACAAGCTCGCCGGATGAGCGAGCCGGCATACCGGAAGGTCTCGCTGGGGCGTGCGGGCGTCGCGCTCGAACGCGAGCCGCAGGGAAGCGTACTGCTGCGGCCCGCGCAACCGCTCGGTCCCTATCCGGCGCGACTCACGGAGCGGCTCTTGCACTGGGCGAAGGAGGCGCCCGAACGCACATTCGTAGCGAAACGCGAAAGTGGAGGCGAATGGCAGCACATCACGTACGCGCAAGCCCTCGAGCACGCGCGTCGTCTGGGCCAGGCGCTGCTCGATCGCGGGCTCACGGCCGAGAGGCCGCTCATGATCCTCTCGGAGAACGATCTCGAGCACGCCCTGCTCGCGCTCGCCGCGCTCCACGTGGGCGTGCCGTTTCTCGCCGTCTCGCCCGCGTATTCGCTGGTCTCGCAGGACTTCGGCAAGCTGCGCCAGGCCGTCGAGCTGATGACGCCCGGGCTGGTCTATGCAGCCGATGAGCGCTACGCGCCGGCGACCGCCGCGGCAGTGCCTTCGGGAACCGAAACCCTCCGCAGGGAGAACTTCGGGGAATTGCTTGCGACAAACCACAGCGCGCAGGTGGATGCGGCGCACGCAGCAATCGGTCCTGACACGATCACCAAGTTCCTGCTCACCTCGGGCTCGACCGGAACGCCGAAGGCGGTCATCCACACGCAGCGCATGCTCACGAGCAACCTGCAGATGATCGTGGACTGCCTGCCGTTTCTTGCCGAAGAGCCCCCGGTGCTCGTTGACTGGCTGCCCTGGAACCACACGTTCGGGGGCAACCACAATTACGGGCTCGCCCTCTACAACGGCGGCACGCTGTACATCGACGAGGGAAAGCCGCTCCCGCAGTTGATCGGCGAGACGATCCGCAACCTGCGCGAGATTGCGCCCACCGTGTACTTCAACGTGCCGCGCGGGTTCGAGGAAATCGCGCGCGCCCTGGCCGCCGACCGCGCGCTCGCGGAGAAATTCTTCAGCCGCCTGAAAATGCTCTTCTACGCCGCGGCGGGACTCTCGCAGCCGATCTGGGACGCCCTGCATCGCGTCGCGGAGGAAACGGTGGGCGAGCGCATCGTCATGATCACGGGTCTGGGCATGACCGAGACTTCGCCCTTCGCGATCTGCGCCAACTGGCAGGCGGGGCGCTCGGGCGGAATCGGCCATCCTGCGCCGGGTACCGAAGTGCGCCTCGCGCCGGTGGGCGACAAGCTCGAAGTGCGCTACCGCGGCCCGAACGTCACGCCGGGTTTCTGGCGGCAGCCGGACTTGACCCGTGAAGCCTTTGACGAGGACGGGTTCTACCGCAGCGGCGACGCGGCGAAATTCCTCGACCCGTCCGATCCGCAGAAGGGACTCGTGTTCGACGGCCGGATCGCGGAGGACTTCAAGCTCGACAGCGGCACCTGGGTGAGCGTCGGGCCGCTGCGGGCGCAGCTCATCGCCGCCGGCGCACCGTACCTGCAGGATGCCGTGATCACGGGCCACGACCGGCGCGAGGTCGGCGCGCTCGTCATCCCGAGGGCCGGCATCGGCGACGCGCAACAGCTTGCACGGGTCGTGCGCCACGTTCTCGACGCGCACGCCCGTACGGGCGCGACGAGCTCGAACCGGGTCGCGCGCGCCATGCTGCTCACCGAGCCGCTGTCGATCGACGCAGGAGAAATCACCGACAAGGGCTCGATCAACCAGCGTGCGGTTCTCACGGCGCGCGCCGCGCTGGTCGAGGAACTGTATCGCGACCCGCCTTCGGCGCGCGTCATCCTCGCGCCTCGCACATAGGGGATTCTCGTGAACCTCGACAATCTCGTCGCGATCGACGTCCACACCCATGCCTGGAAATCCGCGTTGCGGCCCGAGGACGCGCCGAGCGAATCGCAGGAGGCGATGGGCCGCTACTTCCGTTACCAGCCGCAGCACCAGACCGTCCCCGAGATGGCGCAGATGTACCGCGAGTTGAAGATGGCCTTCGTGGTATTCACCGTGGACGGGGAAAAGGGCGTGGGCCGAAACGTCACCAACGAGGAGATCGCCGAGCTTGCGCACCGGAACAGCGACGTCGCGATTCCGTTCGCGAGCATCAACCCGCACCGCGGCGCCGAGGGCGTGCGCGAAGCGCGGCGCCTGGTGCGCGACTTCGGCGTCAAGGGGTTCAAGTTCCACCCCTCGGTGCAGCAGTTCTATCCCAACGACCCGATGGCATACCCACTCTACGAGGCGATCGCCGAGGCAAGGCTCCCGGCTCTGTTCCACACCGGGCAGACCGGGGTCGGCGCCGGCACGCGCGGCGGCGGCGGAATCCGGCTCAAGTACTCCAACCCGATGCTTCTCGACGATGTAGCAGCGGATTTTCCGGAGATGCCGATCATCCTCGCGCACCCGTCCTTTCCCTGGCAGGACGAGGCGCTCTCGGTGGCGACGCACAAGCCGCAGGTCTACATCGACCTGTCCGGCTGGTCGCCCAAGTACTTTTCGCCGCTTCTGGTGCAGTACGCGAACACGCTGCTCAAGGACAAGGTCCTGTTCGGCACCGATTATCCGGTGATGTCGCCCGAGCGCTGGCTCGCCGACTTCGAGAAAATCGGCATCAAGCCCGAGGTGCGGCCGCTCATCATGAAGGAAAATGCGGCGAGACTGCTCCGCCTGAGGGAATAGGCCGCCATGCGCACCCAGGTCGGGATCGTCGGCGCGGGGCCGGCCGGGCTGCTGCTCTCGCAGTTGCTGCACCGTCGCGGCATCGCCTCGGTGGTGCTCGAAAACCGCAGCCGCGCCGAAATCGAAGGCACCATCAAGGCGGGCGTGCTGGAGCAGGGCACGGTCGACCTGCTGGCCGCGATCGGCGCGGGCGAGCGGATGCGGCGCGAGGGGTTCCTGCATCGGGGGATTTCGCTTCGCTTCGGCGGCGAGGACCGCCGGCTCGATTTCCCGGATCTCACCGGCGGCAAGGCGATCATGGTGTACGCCCAGCACGAAGTGATCAAGGACCTGGTGCAGCTGCGGCTCGCGACCGGGGGCGATCTGCGCTTCGAGGTGAAGGACGTGAGCATCTACGATCTGGACACCGCGGCGCCCAAGATGCGCTTTCGATCGCGCGAGGGTGAACTGCAGGAGATCGCCTGCGATTTCATCGCCGGATGCGACGGCACGCAGGGCGTGTGCCGCCCCTCGATCCCGGCGCGGGCGCTCACGGTCTACGAGCGCATCTACCCGTTCGCCTGGCTCGGCATCCTGTGCCGCGCCCCGCCCTCCTCCGAGGAACTCATCTACGCGCTGCACGAGCGAGGCTTTGCGCTCGTCAGCACGCGCTCGCCCGAAGTGCAGCGGATGTACATCCAGTGCGATCCGGACGAGCGGCCCGAGAACTGGTCCGAGGAGCGCATCTGGGCCGAATTCCGCGCCCGGCTCGCCACGCGCGATGGCTGGGCACCGAAGGAAGGCCCGATCTTTCACAAGGTGGTGGTCGGCATGCGCAGCCTCGTCGTCTCGCCGATGCGCCACGGGCGGCTGTTCCTCGCCGGCGATTCGGCGCACGTCGTGCCGCCGACCGGCGCCAAGGGGCTCAACCTCGCGGCCGCCGACGTCCGCGTGCTCGCGAATGCTTTGGACGAGTTCTACGCTGCCGGCCGCAGCGAGCTGCTCGAGCGGTATTCGGAAACCGCCTTGCGCCGGGTCTGGAAGGCGCAGCGCTTTTCCTGGTGGATGACCTCGATGCTGCACCGCTTTCCCGGCGGCGACCAGTTCCAGTACCGCGTGCAGCTCGCCGAACTGGATTACGTGACAAGTTCGCGCGCCGCCGCGGCCGCGCTCGCGGAGAACTACGTCGGCCTTCCGTTCGACGAGTAGCGACTTCCTATTGCTGGCGGTGCGAGCGCAGCCACTCCAGCTTCGCGGCGTACAGATCGTGCTCGCGACGATTGGTGCTCGCCTCGAGCGCCGCGGTGAGGTGGCGTTGCGCGGCGCGGGAATCCCGCAGCCCCAGGTAGGCCACCGCCAGTCCGAAATGCGCTTCGTGATTGGCGGCGTAGCGCGCGAGTTCGGTCGCGAAATGGCCGCGCGCGGTCTCGAATTCGCCCCGCTTCAGCGCGGCGAAGCCCAGGTCGGAGTAATGGAACGGCGGATGCGGCTCGATGCGCCGCAATCGTTCGCGCAGCGTGGCGGCCTCGATCTTCCGTCCCAGGCTTTCGACGACATTGGCCAGGTTGGACAGCGCGGATGCGTTTTCCGCTTCCCGCGTCAGCACGAACCGGAACACGCGCTCGGCGTCCGCCGGATTCCCGTGCCGGAAATAGACGACGCCCAGCGTATTGAAGGCTTCCAGAAAGCGCGCGTCGTGCAGGATCGCGCCGCGCACCCACCAGTAGGCGTCGTCGAGCGCGCCGCGCGCCATCGTCTCGGCCGCCCGGTTGTTCATGTACATGGCGGTCACGGTCTTTTCGTCGATCTCCCAGGCGCGCTGCCCGCGCAGGTCCGCGTCGGGCAGGAAATCGACGATGATTCCCCGCACGCGATCGATCCCGCCGGCCCGGTCCATCGGGGACTGCGCGAGCACGATATTGACGTGCCCGCCGAGAAACAGCAGGTCATCCCGGCGGGTCCAGGTCTGCTCCGAGAAGACGCGCCGGAACGAGACCGACAGCCCCACTTCGCGCGCGAGGGCTGCCGTCATGATGGTGAGCGAAAGGCAGTTGCCCGAGCGCGATTCGAACGCTTCCGCGGCGGTGCGCGTGCCCTCGGAGTCGTATGCCAGCTTCAGCTGACGGTCGCTTTGCAGCGCAGCGACAAGCCCCTGGAGAGGGCCGCTCGCGCGCAACTGCCGGGCGATGTCCACCTGCAGGTACCGGCGCATGGATCCGCTCACGGCGAACACATCGGGGTCGGCGGGCACCGGCCTCGCTTCGAACACTTCGTCGCGCAGAAGGCCGGCGGGTTCCTGGCGGACGATTTCCGGCGCGGCGCATGCCGAGAGCGCCAGAACCGCCGGAGCAATCCACCCGTACCGCATGTTGTAGCCCCACTTGGCGCCATGCGCCCCGGTTGGGGAGGTGCGCTCCCATGCTAGACCAGCGCCCGCAATCCATCAACCCGCAGCGCCTTTTTCGGCGCCGCATCACGCCCGAATGCAGCGCTCTGCGGTTCAGATCCGGCCGCGGTTCGAAGGGCGCTTTTGCCTGTCGGCTCTTGTTCCGCCGGCACGTGTCGTCGAAGTGGATGGATATTGGCTATGGCAAATCCGGATCCGGATTCAGCCGCGGCCGCCGGTGGCCGATTTTCTTTCGCACTTTTAGTAAACAATAAAGTCTGTTATTGTTTAATACGATGCAATCACTCAACACCACGGTCGAAGCCCACCGCCGCGAGCGCGACCTGGCGCTGCTTCGGAGCACCGTGCCGCGCGAACTCGCGGGGCCGCTGTCGAAGGCGCTCGCATCCACCCTCGTCAAGGTGATCACGGGCCCGCGCCGGGCAGGCAAATCGACGCTCGCTTTCCAGGTGCTTGCCGGCAGGCGCTTTGCCTATCTCAATTTCGAGGACGATGCATTGCGTGGCGAGATCGGCGGCGACGAGCTGGTCGCGGCGATCGAGGCGGTGTACGGGAAGACCGAGTTCCTTTTTTTCGACGAGATCCAGAACTACCCGCGCTGGGAGAGCTTCGTCAACAAGCTGCACCGCCGGGGCAGCAACCTCGTGATCACCGGATCCAATTCGCGGCTGCTCAGCCGTGAACTGGGGTCCGCCTTGACGGGCCGGCACGTGCCATTCGAACTGCTGCCATTCAGCTTTACGGAGTTTCTCCTGGGGGCGCAGATGCAGGAATCCGATGCAGCCGCAGCCTTTCAGCGCTACCTGCTGTGGGGCGGTTTTCCCGAGGTGGTGCTGGGAGGCGCCGAGCCCGCCGGTTACCTGCGCACGCTGTTCGATTCGGTGGTGCTGCGCGACATCGTGACCCGCCACCGGATCCGCGCTTCGACGGCGATGCACGACCTGCTCAACCTGCTGATCAGCAATGCCGCAAGCCGCTTCTCGGCGCGCAGCCTGGAACGCTCCCTGGGCGCGCTCTCGACCGCCACCATCCAGAAATTCATCGCCTACTGCCGCGAGGCGTACCTGGTGCAGGACCTGCAGCCGTATTTCTTCAAGCCGAGAACGCGCCTCAAGGCGGACCGCAAGATCTACGCCTTCGACAACGGGTTCGTTTCCGCCCGCTCGCAGCCGGTCACCGCGAACACTTCGCGCCTGCTGGAAAACCTGGTGTTCGTCGAACTGGTGCGGCGCGGATTCAAACCCAACCTGGACCTGTTCTATTACCAGACCCGCTCGGGCGCCGAAGTGGATTTCCTGCTGCGGCGGGGCTCCGAGAACCTCGAACTGCTGCAGGTCACGCAGAACCTGTCCTCGCTGAAAACCCGCGAGCGGGAGATCCGCGCGCTGCGCCTGGGCGCCGAGGAACTGAAGCCGCGCCGTCTCACCGTGGTGACGCTCGACACGACGGAGAGGATTCGCGGCGCCGGTGCGGAAATCAACGTGCTGCCCTGCCGGACGTGGCTGACGGAGCGCGCGTAGAATCGGCAAGCCCTACTTCGATCAGCACGCCATCCACCACGGCGCGGCGAGCACGCGCTTGGTGAGCGGGAAGGATTCGTTGCCGCCGTAAAGCAGCAGCGCCCCGTCCACCGTCCCCTTGTACTCGTCGAGAAACGTCTCCAGCCCCTTCGCGTCGGCCGGAGTCACACGTGCGGCGGCTTTCACCTCGATCGGCAGCAGGCGTTTCGGCGTCTCGATGACGAAGTCCACTTCCTGCCCGGCGGCGGTGCGCCAGTAGAGCACCTCGGGCCGCACGGGCTGCACGTCGCGCCAGGCGAGCAGGTCCGCGAGGACCAGATTCTCCAGGTGCGCGCCGCGCGGCTCGGTCTCGCCTGCGAGGTGCAGCGCGAGCGCGGTGTCGCACCAGTAGAGCTTCGGCGCCTTGATCAGGCGCTTGGTGCGGTTCACGGCATAGGCGGGCAGGCGCACGGCCTGGTAGCTCGCCTCCATCAGGTTCATGAAGCGGTGCACCTGCGGCTGGCCGATGCCCACGTCGCGCCCGAGTTCGGCCTGGTTGAGCAGGCCGCCCATCCGCAGGCACGCGGCGCGCATGAGCCGCCGGAAATCGGGCAGGCTCTCCACCGCGCGCAGCGCCTGCAGGTCGCGCTCGAGGTAAGTCTGGACGTACCCCGCGAACCAGAGCGAGCGCGCCTCCTCGTCCGCCAGTTCGTGCGCGGGAACGGGGAAGCCGCCCAAGCGCGCCGCGGCGCGCCAATCCTCCCGCGGCCCGGCGTGCGCGGCGAGCACTTCGCGCCAGCGCGCGAATCGCGCCCCGAGCAGCTCGCTCCAGGCGCCCGCGCGCCCGAGCCCATGGCGCTCGCGGCGCGTGAACGGCCAGAGCGTGACGTACGCCGCGCGCCCGGCGAGCGTCTCGCCGATGCGCTCCAGCATGAGGAGATTCGCCGAGCCGGTGAGCACGAAGCGGCCGGGCTTGCGCGGCCGGTCGCGGTCCACGGCGCGCTTGACGGCGATGAGAAGGTCGCGCGAGCGCTGCACCTCGTCGAGCACGAGCGCGGGCGCGCGCTCGAGCAGCGCCTCGGGATCGGCATCGGCCTGGGCGCGCAGGTCGAAGTCGTCGAGCGTCAGATAGGGCCGGCGCGCGAGGGCGGGAAGCGAGCGCACGAGCGTCGTCTTGCCGGTCTGGCGCGCGCCGAGGAGCACGACCACGGGGGCCGTGCGGAGGGCACGGC
>CAZXAR010000133.1:0-8593 GCA_964638135.1 uncultured Enterobacteriaceae bacterium
TTGAACTGGAACAGGCCGAGAAAATCCACGAAGTCCGATTTCATGAAGCGCAGGCCGCGCAGGTAGGCAAGTTCCTCCTCGCCGAAGCGCAGCCCGCTCAGAGCGGCCACCTCGCCCGCGATCTCGTCGAGGAATTGCGCCAGGTTGATCCCCGCGGTGCGGCAGCGGAACTGGTACTCGACCTGCGCGCCCGGGAAATGATGCAGCACCACCTGCATCATGGTGAACTTGTACAGGTCGGTGTCGAGCAGCGAACGGATGATCATGCGGGAATTCTACCTGCGCGCCGAAAACCGCCGATCGATCGCGCGCCACGCAAGCCGCGGCTTCGCATGTCCGGCGCGGGGGGGAAAGGCCATAATGCGTCATGTGCGGCCGCTACGCGCTCCACGCGCACCCCGATGTGATTGCCCTGCAGTTCGGGTTGAGCGCGGTGCCGCGATTTCCGCCCCGCTACAACATCGCGCCGAGCACCGAGGTGCTGATCGTGCGCGCGCCCGACGGTGCGCGCACGGCGGCGCAGGCGCGCTGGGGCCTGGTGCCGCGCTGGTCGAAGGATCCGGCGATCGGCGCACGGCTGAACAATGCGCGCGCCGAGAGCGTGGCCGAGAAGCCCGCTTTTCGCGACGCCTACCGCCGGCGCCGCTGCCTCGTGCCGGCAAGCGGCTTTTACGAATGGAAGGCGGAGGCCGGAGGCAGGCAGCCGTACTACATCCGGCCCGCGCGCGGCGAGCTGCTCGCTCTCGCGGGACTGTGGGAGCGGTGGAACGGCCCGCAGGGGCCGCTCGAGACCTGCGTCATCGTGACCACGGATGCCAATCCGGCGATGCGGCCGATCCACGACCGCATGCCGGTGATCATCGGGCCGGAGGATTACGCGCTCTGGCTCGACTGCAGGCCCGATTCGGACCCCGCGCCTTTGCTGCGTCCCTGCGATCCCCAAGAGATCGCGGTGCGCCGCGTGCGCCGCGCCGTCAACAACGCGCGCCACGAGTCCGCAACGCTGATCGAGCCGGACGATCGCTGACAGGTTCGCGGCGGCCCGTCGATCGGTCGCCGCGAGCGGGAATTCGCGAACGGCTCGCGGTCAGCTTCCGCCGCCGCCTGCCTTGCATCCGGTAAAGGCGGCGGCAGGCCCGTCGAGCAGCCTGGCCTCGTTGCCGCTGGTCTCGAGCAGGGTGACGCCGTTGCTGTAGCGCGCGCCCTCGGCGGAGGCGACCTTGTCGAGACGGAATTCGCGCTCGGGAAAGATGACCCACGCCGCCGCGCCATTGTCCAGATAGCGCACGTACAGGCGCCGGCCGTTGTTGCACTGGTATTCGGTCGCATTGGAGGGGGTGCGGGAAAGTTCCTGCCGTTTCGCCCCGCCAAAGGGCCACAGCTCGGTGGCGCTGCAGGCCGAGAGCAGCGCGAGCGACGCAAACGCAGGCAAGGCCGCGCGGATGAAATCAATTCGCATTCGACTGCGCAGGGAGGTTCCCGGCAATTCCGGTCTCTCCTCGCGAGTGTAGCAATTCCTGCCGCCGCCCGCTGCCGCCAGGCCCCGCGGTGCGCGTCCTCGGCTGCAGCGCCCGGGCTTGCTTGCGCCGGCGCCGCTACTGGATATAATTCCACATATGGACGTAGACACAGTACCGGAGGCTTCCGCCCATGGAACCGCTCACTGAACGGCAGACCGAAATCCTGCGGCTGGTCCGCGAGCTCACCGAAGTGTCCGGCTTTCCACCCACGCGCGCCGAGATCGCCCGCTCGATGGGCTTTCGCTCGGTGAATGCCGCCGAGCAGCACCTGCGCGCACTGGAGAAGAAGGGCGTGATCGACATCCTGTCGGGCGCCTCGCGCGGCATCCGGGTGCTCGATTCGCGCCCTGCGGCGCGCCTCGGCCGGTTGATGGAACTTCCGGTCGTCGGCCGCGTCGCCGCCGGCAGCCCGATCCTTGCCGAGGCGCATATCCAGGGGCGCTTCCAGCTCGACCCGAATCTGTTCACGCCGCGCGCCGACTACCTGCTGCGCGTGCGCGGGATGTCGATGCGCGACGCGGGGATACTCGATGGCGACCTGCTCGCCGTGCACCGCAGCCGCGAGGCGCGCTCCGGGCAGGTGGTGGTTGCCCGGCTCGCCGACGAGGTGACCGTGAAGCGCTTCCGGCGCCGCGGGCACGTCGTGCAACTGCTGCCCGAAAATCCGGACTTCGAGCCGATCGAACTGGATCTGCGGCGCGACGAACTCGCGATCGAGGGGCTCGGCGTCGGCGTGATCCGCAACGGCAAGAACCTCTGAGCGGCCGCTCGCGCGGGCCCGCGGGGATGCCGCCGATATAATGGCCGGCAGGATCCCCTTGCGGCCCTCGATGAACCACGCCGCTTCCGCCACGGATAAAGCTTCCTCCTCGACCCGGATTCGACTGAACGGCACGGCCGACGCGGGCGACGTTCTCGCCGACCAGGTCGCGCATCTGTACGGCCAGGTGCCGTTCGGCGCCGCGACTTCGCTCGTCATCGGCGCGCTGGCGACCTACGAACTGTGGGACCCGCGCTTTCATCAGGTGGTGCTCGCCTGGTGGTTCATCGTGCTGCTGATCCTCCTCGCGAGCACGGCGCTGTATGTCGCCTACCGCCGCGCCGCGGGCACCGCGACCGAGGCCGCAAAATGGCTGCGCTGGCTCGCGATCGCCGCCCTGGCAAACGGCGTCGCCTGGGGGCTTGCGGCCGCGATCTTCTTTCGTGCCCACACCAACGAGGAGCAGGTGTTCCTGTCATTGCTGCTCGTCGGAGTCACGGCGGGAGGCATTCCGGTATTCGCCGCCTCGTGGCCGATCTACGCGGTTTATGCCGCCAGCATCGTGGTGCCCTTCAGCTATGCGCTGACGACCTTCGGCAGCCGCCTGTTCATCGAAATCGCGGTCGCGCTGCCGATCTTCTATGCGATGACCGTGCTCGTCGCGTACCGCCTGAACCTGGTGTTCGTTGCGGGCTTCCGCCTGCGCAAGGCGTACGGCAAGCTCACCGAGGACTACTCCGCGCTGAACCGCCGGATCGAGAGCCAGATCGAGGAACTGATCCAGGCGCAGCGCGAGATCTCCGCCCAGGGACGCAAGCTCGCGCTGTTCGTCGAACGGACGCCGATCCCGGTGTTCGAGCTGAGCAGCGGCGGCAACATCATCGACATGAATCCGGCCGCCGAGAACGTGTTCGGCTACCCCGCCTCGGAACTGGCCGGCCGCGAGCTGCTCGATGCGCTCATCCCGCGGGACGAGCGGGCGCTCGACGCGCGCTGGTGGGCGGACTTCGTGGCGCGCAAGCAGCCCGAAGCCGGCATCCGGGCGCGCGGCCTGCGGCGCGACGGCCTCGAGGTCACCTGTGAATACTCGTTCACGCCGCTGGTCAACGACGCGAACGACCTGATCTCCGTGATCGTGCAGTGCCGGGACATCACGCTGCAGCTCGAGGCCGAGCGGCTGAAGAAGGAGTTCACCTCCACGCTTTCGCACGAATTGAGAACGCCCCTCACCTCGATCATCGGCTCGCTGCAGCTCGTCAACTCGGGGATGTTCGGCGCTCTGGCGAAGGATGCCGCCGAGATGACCGACCTCGCCGAGCGCAACGCGCAGCGGCTGCTCGACCTGATCAACGACCTGCTCGACATCGAACGGATCGAATCGGGCCGGCTGTCGGTGCAGCCCGAAGACATCGCGCTCGACGAGCTGATCCGCGAATCGATCGACCTGAACCGGACCTACGCCGAGCGCTTCGGGGTTCGCCTTGCGCTTTGCTCCGATCCCCCCAGGGTCATCGTGCGCGCGGACCGCAAGCGCCTGCAGCAGGTCATGACCAACCTGATCTCGAACGCGGCGAAATTCTCCCCCGAAGGGGCCGAAGTCGAGGTGCGCGCCGCGTGCGAGGCGTCGCGTGCCGTGGTGTGCGTGGAAGATCGCGGCCCGGGCATCCCCGAGGAGTTCCGCAGCCGCATCTTCGGCCGCTTTGCGCAGGCGGACTCCGCCCTGACGCGCCAGAAGGGGGGCACCGGGCTCGGCCTTGCCATCTGCAAGCGCCTGATCGAGATGATGGAAGGCGAGATCTCGTACGCCGACCGCCCGGGCGGCGGCACCTCGTTCCGTTTCGAGCTGCCGGCGCGCGCGCAAGCGCCCTCGGCGGCGGAGTGACGCGAGCGACCCGTGCCGGCGCGGCCCCTGAATCGCATCTGCTACGTCGAGGACGACGAAGACATCCAGCGCATCGTGCGGCTGTCGCTCGAGCGCATCGGCAAGATGACCGTGGACATCGTCGGCGACCCGGCGCAGGCGATCGAGCGCATGATCGCCACCAGGCCCGACCTGGTGATGCTCGACTGGATGATGCCGGGCATCGACGGTCCGACGCTGTTTCGCCAAATGCGCGCCGAGCCGGCCACCGCCGCGCTGCCGGTGGTTTTCATCACCGCCAAGGCGTCGGAGCGCGAACTCGCCGAGCTGAAGGCGCTCGGCGCGGCCGGCACCATCTCCAAGCCGTTCGTCCCCAAGGACCTTCCCGGGCAGCTGCGCGCGATCTGGAACGCCCTGCCCTGACCCGCCGCTGCGAACGGGCCGCCTACAGAAACATTTCCTGCGCCTTCACGTCGGCGCGGCCGTATTCCAGCGTGCGCCGGATCCGGTAGATCTCGTCGCCGCTCCACTTGGGCGAACGCGACAGGTCGAGCAGCTTGTGCGGCTGCATCGGATTGCCGTTCGCATCGCGCACCACCAGCACCCGCGGCTGCAGGCGGCGGACCGTGTTCTGCGAGATCACGATCCCGATTTCGCCGCTGTTGAGCTCGACCGCGCTGCCCACCGGAAAGATGCCGATGCAGCGGATGAACTCCTCGATCAGCCAAGCGTTGAACGTCTTGTCCTTCCACTTGTGCATGATTCCGAGCACGTTGGAGGGCGAAATCGCCTCGGCATAGGGCCTCTTGGTGGTCATGGCGCAGAACGTGTCCACCACCCCCGCGCAGGCGCCGATGGCGTGCATCTCGGAGCCCTGCAGTCCCTTCAGATAACCGCTGCCGTCCTCGCGCTCGTGGTGCTGCGCGGTGATTTCCGCCACGTCGGCCGAGATTCCGGAGGAGACGATCGCTTCCGAACCGCGCGCGACATGCGTGCGCACGAGCCGGATCTCCTCCGGGGTCAGCGGCCCGGGCTTCTGCACGATGGATTCCGGCATCTGCAGCATGCCCACGTCCTGCAGCAGGCCCACCACGCCGGCACGCTCGATATCGGGCTGCTCCATGCCGAGGAAGCGGCTGAAGGTGATCATGTAGATCGAGCAGTTCATCGCGCGATCGAGGAAGTAGCCGCCGCGTTCCTTGAGCGCCGAGAACAGCATCAGCGCGTCCGGATTGCGCATGATGCTCTCGGACATGTTGGTGACCGCCTGCTTGACCGTCGGCGCATCGAGCGCCTGGCCCGCCTTGACGGCGGTGAACGCATCCGCGACCACGCTTTCGGCGGCCACCCGCGCCTGGCGCGCCGGCTCGAACTCCGCCTCCACCGCCACCTGCTCGACATGCGCGACGCGGCGCGTGCCCGGGAGCGGTCCCTCGGGGCGCCGCGCCGCTGCCGGCGCGGGCGCGGGCGGCAGGCGTTCCGGATCCGGATAGCTTCGCTCGGCGTCCACGTAGACGAACTCGCAGTACTTTTTCAGCATGTCGATCTGCTGCTGCGTGCGCACGTGAAAGCCCTGGAACATGAACGGCGTCTCGGTCCACGGCCGGTCGAGCTCGAACACGTACATGCCGAACTGCAGATCCGTGACCGCGACCTTGCTCTTCACCGGTCCCGCCTCACGCGGCAGCCACCCGCACGGCAAACGCCTCCACCCGCCCGGCCTTGCCGCGCAGTGCCAGTTCGCGCCGGTCGTAGCCGTTCGCCTGCCCGAGCACGGCCTGAAGCGCCTGCATCGCGCGCGGACCGATCAGGATCTCGTTCGTCGAGGCCATCTGCATGAGCCGTGCGGCGACGTTCACCGGATCGCCGATGATCGTGTAGCTCATGAACGACGGCGATCCGACGTTGCCGACCACCACTTCGCCGGCCTCGATCCCGATGCCGATGCCCACCGTCAGCCCGAAGTCGGCCTTCCAGCGCCGTGCGATCGGCTGGAAGCGCCGGACCATGGCCCGCGCCGTGGCGAGCGCGCGTTCGGCGGCGTCCGGTTGCGCCACCGGCACGTTGAACCCGACCAGCAGGCTGTCGCCGGCCATGCTGAAGATCGTGCCCTCGTTGGCGTGCGCGGCGACCGCCAGCTCGGCGAAGAACTCGTTCATCATCGGCACCACGCGAAACACGGGGACCGTCTCGGCGAGATGGGTGAATCCGCGCAGGTCGGCGAACAACGCCACCACGGCGGCGCGATCGCTCAGGTCGCGGAACACGTCGGCCTCGTTCTGGCTCTCGCTGAGCACTTTTTCCGTCAGGCGCGGCGAGATGTAGCGCGAGAACGCCCGGCGGATCGCCTCCTTGCGCTGGATCTCCGCGGCGAGCCTGCGCTCCTCGAGTTCCTTGCGCATCTCGTGCAGCCGGCGCAGCGTGCCGATGCGGGCAACGAGCTCCTCGCGTTTCGCCGGCTTGGACAGGAAATCGTCGGCGCCGGCCTCGATCCCGCGTACCCGGTTCTCGCTGTCCTCGAGCGCGGTGATGAGCACCACCGGAATCAGCGCGGTCGCCTCGTCGGCCTTCAGCCGCCGGCAGATGTCGAATCCGCTCATCCCGGGCAGCACGACGTCGAGCAGGACCAGGTCCGGCGCCCGGTCCGCGATCAGGGCGAGCGCCTGACGGCCATCGTAGGCGGCCTCGACGTCCAGCCCTTCGGCTTTCAGCAGGTGCGCAAGGTACGCCACCATATCGGGGTCGTCGTCCACGATCAGCACGCGGAATTCCGGTTGTGCGCGCCGCGCCGCGCCCGCTTCATTCATAGACGATCCTGACGCGCGAAAGGTAGTCGGCATACTCGGCAATGCGGGCTTCGAGTTCGCCGCGGTTGGCGCGGGTGGCGCCCTCTTCGATCTGGCCGCCGAGCGACGAGACGCGCTCGAATCCGAACGAGTTCCCCACCCCGCGCATGCGGTGCCCGAGCTGCCGCAGGCGCTCGAAGGCGCCCGCGGCGAGCGCGGCGCGCAGAGACTCGAGCTCCCGGCGCCGGTTCTCGACGAATTCGGGGATCAGGTCTTCGAGGTCTTTGGCGACGGTGACTGTGTACGCGTTCTCCGGCATTTCGAGTTCGCAGGCGCACCGGAAGGAGCCATTATAAGGAGTCGTTCCGGAATCAGTGAAAATCGCGCGAGCGCGCTTGCAGGCGCCCGAGCAGCGCCTCGAGCAGCGCGCTGTGGTCGCGCAGCTGCCGCGCCACCAGATGGACCACTTCGCCGTCGCGCTCGATCGTTCCCTGCACGCCGAGCAGGCGCGCGCCGAGCAGTTCCCTGCGCTGCCGTTCGGCGAGATCGCGCCAGACGACCACGTTGATCGTGCCGGTCTCGTCCTCGAGCGTGACGAACACGACTCCGCTCGCCGTGTCGGGGCGCTGCCGGCAGGTCACCAGCCCCGCGGCGCACGCCCTGCTGCCGTGAAGCCGCAGGCGCAACGCGGCGGCGCTCGCGAGCCCGAGGCGTTCGAGACGGTGGCGCAGCAGCGCGAGCGGATGCCGGCCGAGGGTGAGGCCGAGGCTCGCGTAATCGGCGACGATTTCCTCGCCTTCGGCAGGAGCCGCAAACGAGACCGGCGTTTCCGCTCGCTGCCCGGCCGCGAGCGGCCCGCTGCCGCTCTCGATGCCCGCGGCGGCCCAGCGCGCGAGGCGCCGGTGGCCGGCGAGCGCCGCGAGCGCGCCCGCCTCCGCCAGGCATTTCAGGTCCTTGCGGTTCAATGCCGCGCGCTGCGCAAGATCCGCAACCGAGGCGAACGGTTGCGCTGCGCGCGCCGCCACGATCCGCCGCGCGGCGGCTTCGGACAGGCCGCCGATCATTCGCAATCCGAGCCTCACCGCACCTCCCTCCAGCGTGCAATCCCATTCGCTCGCGGTCGCATCGGCCGCGCGCACCTCGACGCCGTGGCGCCGTGCATCCTGCACCAGTTGCGCCGGCGCGTAGAAGCCCATCGGCTGGCTGTTGAGCAGCGCGGCGCAGAACGCCGCCGGGTGATGGCGCTTGAGCCACGCCGAGACGTACACCAGCAGCGCGAAGCTCGCCGAGTGCGACTCGGGGAAGCCGTACTCGCCGAAGCCGAGGATCTGCCGGTAGATGCTCTCGGCGAACTCGCGCCGGTAGCCGCGCTCGAGCATGCCGCGGACGAGGCGCGCCTCGAAGTGCTCGAGACCGCCCTTGCGCTTCCAGGCGGCCATGGAACGGCGCAGCCGGTCGGCCTCGCCCGGCGTGAAGCCGGCGGCAACCATCGCAAGCTGCATCACCTGCTCCTGGAAAATCGGCACGCCGAGCGTGCGCTCGAGCACCTGCTTCACCTGCGCGCTCGGATAGGTCACCGGCTCGAGCCCCTGCCTGCGCCGCAGGTAGGGGTGCACCATGCCGCCCTGGATCGGCCCGGGGCGCACGATCGCCACCTCGATCACCA
>CAZXAR010000134.1:0-8483 GCA_964638135.1 uncultured Enterobacteriaceae bacterium
ATGATCTGCGCCTGCACCGAGACGTCGAGCGCGGAGACCGGTTCGTCGGCGATGATGAGGCCGGGCCGGACCGCGAGCGCCCGCGCGACCGCGATGCGCTGGCGCTGCCCCCCGGAAAACTCGTGCGGGTACTTGCGGCTGAACCGTGCGGCGAGTCCGACGCGGGCGAGCAGCGATGCGATCTCGTCGGATAATTCGGCAGGCGCGACGCTGCGATGCGCCTGGATCGCCTCGGCGAGCGTGTCGTGCACCGTCATGCGCGGATTGAGCGAGGCGAACGGGTCCTGGAAGATCATCTGGAACCCGGCCCGCGCGGCGCGCAGTTCCTCGGCGGCGAGGTCCGCGAGGTTGCGCCCGCCCAGCAGCACCGCGCCTTCGGTCGGCGGCACCAGCCGCAGGATGGTGCGGGCGAGCGTGGATTTGCCGCAGCCCGATTCCCCGACCAGCCCGAGCACTTCGCCTTTCGCGATCGTGAGGGTGACCCCGTCCACCGCCTTCACCGCGCCTACGCGGTGGCGCGCGAGGAAGCCGCGCTCAATCGGAAAGTGCGTCTTGACGTGCCGCAGCTCGAGATAGGGTTCGCGCATGGCCTCAGGTGACCCGGATTTCGCCGCGCTGCGCGCGCAGGCAGGCCGAGGCATGTTCGGGGGCGACGCCTTCGAGACGCACTTCCGAGCGCGTGCAATCGCCGGTGGCGAACTCGCAGCGCGGGGCGAAGGCGCAACCGGACATCGGTCTCGCGAGATCCGGCGGCATGCCCGGAATTGTGTACAGCTCGGATCCCGCCGCCTGCAGCGCAGGGCGCGAGAGCTGGAGCGCGCGCGTGTAGGGATGGCGCGGCGCGCGGAATAGCGTCGCGGCGGGCGCACTTTCCACCACGCGGCCCGCGTACATGACGATGACGTGGTCGCACACCTCCGCGACCACGGCCAGATCGTGCGAAATCAGGATCACCGCCACGCTTCGCCCGCTTTGCTCGTGCTCGATCAGCTCCAGGATCTGCGCCTGCACCGTGACGTCGAGCGCGGTGGTGGGTTCATCCGCGATCAGCAGGTCGGGCTTGGCGATGAGCGCCATCGCGATCATGACGCGCTGGCGCATGCCGCCGGAAAACTGGTGCGGGTAATCGCGGATCCTCGCTTCGGCATCGGGGACGCCGACCTCCTTGAGCGCGGCGAGCGCCGTCGCCGCGGCCGCCTCGCGCCCCGCGATGCCGTGGATGAGAAGCGGCTCGACGAGCTGCTCCTCGACGGTGAGATACGGATTGAGCGAGGTCATCGGGTCCTGGAAGATCATCCCGATCCGGCGGCCGCGGATCCGCCGCAGCGCGTGCTCCGGGCTGCGCAGCAGGTCTTCGCCGTCGAACAGCGCCTTGCCGGCCTCGATGCGCCCGGGGGGCTGCGGGATGAGGCCGAGCAGCGAAAGGCAGGCGACCGACTTGCCGGAGCCCGATTCGCCGACGATGCCGAGGGTGTCACCGCGCTCGAGCCGGAACGAGACGTCCTGAACCGCCCGTACCACGCCGTCGCGCGTGTGGAATGCGGTACGCAGTCCGCTGACTTCCAGCAGCGCCACCGATTCAGTCCTTCGAGGCGCGCACGTCGAGTGCGTCGCGCAGGCCGTCGCCGAGGAAATTGAGCGAAAAGAGGGTCAGCGTGAAGAACGCGGCCGGGTAGAGCAGAAGCCAGGGCGCCTCCTCCATCATTTCCGCGCCTTCCTTGATGAGCAGGCCCCAGGAACTCATCGGCGGCTGCACGCCCAGGCCGAGAAAGCTCAGGAACGCCTCGAGCAGCATCACCGCCGGGATGGTGAGCGTCGTGTACACCGCCACGGGACCGAGGACGTTCGGAATCATGTGACGCACGATGATCCTGCGCTTTCGCAGGCCGAGCGCAATCGCCGCCTCGATGAATTCCTGGCGCTTGAGCGCGAGCACCTGGCCGCGCACGATGCGCGCCATGGTGAGCCATTCGACTGCGCCGATCGCGACGAACAGCAGGATGAAGTTGCGGCCGAACACGGTCATGAGCAGGATGACGAAGATGGTGAACGGCAGCGCGTAGAGAATGTCCACGGTGCGCATCATCACCGCATCCACCCTGCCGCCGAGGTAGCCCGCGGTGCACCCCCACAGAAGCCCGATCGTGAGCGACACGGCGGTCGCGGCGAGCCCGACCAGGAGCGAGACGCGCCCGCCGTAGAGCACGCGCGCTAGCTGGTCGCGGCCCAGCTTGTCGGTGCCGAGCAGGTGCTCGCCCGACGGTGGCGCCGCGCCGAGGACGAGGTTCTGCGCCTCGTAGCTGTGCGAGAGAAGGAGCGGGCCAAAAAAGGAGAGTCCCGCAATGACGATGAGCGCGGCGCCGCCGAATACCGCCATGCGGTTCCTGCGCAGCCGTGCCCAGGCATCCTGCCACAGCGAGCGGCCCGGCTCTGCCGCTTGCGCGGCCTCCAGCATGTGGCTCGAAGTCTCGATCGGCACCGGCTACTGAACGCGCTGTTTCGGGTTGAGCCAGGTCTGCGCGATGTCGGCGGCGAGGTTCAGCAGCACGATGAGCGTGGCGTAAAAGAGCGCCGTCCCGATCGTGAGCGTCGCATCGCGATTGAAGACGCTGGTGACGAAATGCTTTCCCAGCCCCGGGATGTTGAAGATCGTCTCGATGACGAAAGACCCGGTCAGGATGCCGGCGATGGCCGGGCCCAGAAACGACACCACCGGAAGCAGCCCGCCACGCAGCGCGTGAATGAAAACGACCCGCGCCTCGGAGGCGCCCTTGGCGCGCGCGGTGCGGATGAAATCCTGGCTCAGCACTTCCAGCATGCCGCCGCGCGTGAGGCGCGCGATGTATCCGGCGTAGACGAGGCCGAGCGTCAGCGCCGGGAGCACGCGGTCGCGCGGGAAATCCCAGCCCGAAGCGTTGAACTGCTCCAGGTGCAGCGCGAACGCGAGCACCAGCAGCGGTCCCAGGACGAAGGTCGGCATGCAGATGCCCACCATCGCCGAGGAGGACGCGAGGTAGTCGATCCACGTGTTCTGCCGCACCGCCGCGGCGATCCCCAGCGTGACGCCGATCGCGAGCGCGATCGCAAGCGCGATGCCGCCCAGTTCGAGCGATACCGGGAGCGCCGCGGCGATCAGCTCGTTCACGGAGCGGTTGGCATGCTTGAACGAGGGGCCGAGGTCGCCGCGCAGCAGGTTTCCCATGTAGCTCGCGTATTGCTGCCAGAGCGGCAGGTCCAGGCCGTAGAACGCCTCGATCTGCTGCCGGATCTCGGCCGGGACGTTCTTTTCGGTGTCGAGCGGCCCTCCGGGGACCGCCTTCATCATGAAGAACGTGATGGTCGCGACGATGAACAGGACCGGAATCGTCCCCAGAACCCGGCGCGCGATGAATTGCAGCATGTGCGGTTCGGTCTCTACCGCTTCAGCGCAAGCGCCGCCTCCGGACCCGGAGCGAGCCACACATACGGGTAGGGATGATGATCGAGGATCGTCGGATTCCATCCCCGCACGTTCGGCTGCATCAGGAAGACACGCGTGTAGTGGTAGATCGGGATGACCGGCACCTCGTCCAGAAAGATCGCCTCGGCCTTCTGGAACAGCTCGTAGCGGGTCTTCTGGTCGCCAAGCCGCGCCGCCTCGCGCAGCAGCCGGTCGTATTCGGCGTTCGACCATCCGGTGCGGTTGTTGCCGCTGTCGGCGAGAAACGTCTCGAGAAAGGTCGACGGGTCGGGGTAGTCTCCGATCCAGCCGGCGCGCGACACGTCGTAATCGAGACGCTTCTCGGTGTCGAGATAGACCTTCCATTCCTGGTTGAGCAGCTTCACCTCGATCCCGAGTTCGCGCTTCCACATCTGCTGGATCGTCTCGGCGATCGCCTTGTGCGCCTCCGAGGTGTTGTAGAGGATCTCGAACGGCGGAAACCCCTTGCCTCCCGGGTAGCCCGCCTCGGCAAGCAGCCGGCGCGCGCCCTCGGGGTCGTAGCGGAGCGCAGTGCGCGAGGTGTAGCCCACCGTGTCCGGCGGGGTGAAGAAGAAAGCCGGCAGTTGCCCGCCGCGCGTTACGTTTTCGACGATCGCCTTGCGGTCGATCGCCAGCGCGAGCGCCCTGCGCACACGCTTGTCCTTGAACTGCGGCCGGGTCGTGTTGACGCGGTAGAAATAGGCGCCGAGGTACGGATCGATGCGCAGCAGGTGCGCCATGTTCCTGCGGTACACCGGGATCTTGGAGAGCGGCACGTCCTCGGTGACATGGAGCTGGCCGGCGCGGAAGGCGCGCTCCTCGGTGTCGATGCTCTCGATGGCGTGGAAATGGATCTCGCTCAGCTTGACGTTGGCGGCGTTCCAGTAGAGCGGATTCTTTTTCACCACGATCACGCGCCCCACCTCCCAGCGATCGAGCACGAAGGGCCCGTTGCCGACGAAATTTCCCGGCCGGGTCCAGCGGTTGTTGCGCTGGTACGGGTCGCCGTGCCGGGCGAGCGTCGGCAGGTGCACCGGCCACCAGGAATAGTGGTTGAGGAGCGAGAGGAAATACGGCACCGGCCCGTTGAGCGTAATTCTCAGCGTGCGCTCGTCGAGCGCCTTCGCGCCGACCGTCGAGAAGTCCTTCGTCTTGCCCTTGAAGTAGTCCTCCGCCCCCTTCATCACGAAGTACATGTACGCGTACTCCGAGCCGAGCGAGGGGGTCAGGGCGCGCCGGTAGGAGCGCACGAAATCGTGCGCCGTGACCGGCTCGCCGTTCGACCAGCGGATGCCCGGGCGCAGGTGAAACGTGTACACGGTGCCGTCGGGCGAAATGTCCCAGCGTTCGGCCTGCCCGGGGACGGGGTGGAGGTCGCGCGGATCCTCGGTGACCAGGTTCTCGATCAGCCCCTGGAGGATGTGGTGCTCGGGCACGCCCTGCACGATGTGGGGGTCGAGTTCCTGCGGATCGGACTTGTTGCCCTTGTGGAGGATCTGCGCCTCGTTGCCGACGCTGACGCGGGTCGGCGGCTTGCCGCAGCCGGCGGCGACCAGCATCGCGACGACCGCGGCAAGCATCAAGTTGAGGGACAGAGCGCGTTTCAACCCGGATGTCATGGCTCGATTCGAATTCTAGGGTACGGCTGGTGATGCATCGCACAAACAGGAGATCGGCATGTGTTTAAAACTCCCGGTCGCCGTGCAAAAGTTCGGGGTGTTTGCGAATGCGCGCGATGTCATACAAACGTTGGCTTTAGCCTTCGACTTGCAGTACACTTCGCGCCTTTTCGAGCGGCGACGGGCCGCACGGCGGCCTCAATCGGCGTTCTCGCTCCAATCCGCATGGCGCATCTCTACGACACGCTGGCAGGACAGCAGGGCGGCGCTTGCGCGCCCTGTCCGCCTGCGGTTGCCGGAGTTCCTCGATGAGCTATGCGGAACCGCACGACTCCGGAAGGCGGCTGAGCGGACTTCTGCTGGTGGTCGCGCTGCATGTAGTGGTGGTCTACGCGCTCGTTCACGGGCTTGCGCGCAAGATCGTCGAAGTCGTGCGCAACCCCCTGGAGACGAAAATCGTCGAGGAGATCAAGCCGCCGCCGCCCGACAAGCCCCCCCCGCCGCCGCCGCCGAAGCTCGCGGCCCCACCGCCGCCATACATCCCGCCGCCGGAGATCAGCATCCAGGTTCCGCAGACAGCGCCTACGATCACCGCGGTCACCAAGGTGCGGCCTCCGGAGCCTCCGCCTCCGCCGGCGAAGCCCGCCCCACCGGCGCCACCGCCGCCGCCCAAGCCGCACGTTCCGGTGCGAACCGCGCCGGTCGTGGATGCGGCCGCCTGCGATAAGCCGCCGTATCCGTCCGCGGCGCTGCGCGCAAACGAAAGCGGGGTCGTGCTGCTGAGTTTCCTGATTGACGTCAACGGCAGCGTGCTCGAGAGCCGCGTCGAGCGCTCCTCGGGTTACCGGCGGCTGGACGAGGCGGCGCGCAACGGGCTCAGCCTGTGCAAATTCAGGCCGGCCACCGTGGACGGGAAGCCCATCCGTGACTGGGGGCGCATCGAGTACGAGTGGAAGATCCAGTAGTTCCTAAACCTTGATAGGGAACCAGCACACCATGCACTTCAAACCTGCTCACTTCGCCAGGCAGTTCGCGGCTTGGATGGCCGCGCTGTCCGTGGCCGTCTCGGCGTTCGCCCCCGCCGTCGTGCTCGCCCAAGCGGCGAAGCAGGACGCACCACCCGCTGCCGCGGCCCCCGCTCCGGTGCCTCCGGCCCCTGTTGCGGCGAAGCCCGTTCCACCGCCTCCCTTGCCCACGACCGAGGTGGTGGAAAACCCCTATGGCCTGGAGGCGCTCTGGCGGCAGGGCGACTTCGTGTCCAAGGGAACCCTGATCACGCTCCTCATCATGTCGATCGGTTCGTGGTACATCGGCATCGTCAAGCTGATCGAGCAGGCGAAGCTGATGCGCGATGCACGCGAGGCCGACAACAAGTTCTGGAAGGCGAAATCGGTGCAGGACGGGCTCTCTGCACTCAACGAGGACAGTGCGTTTCGCTTCATCGCCGAGAAGGGCTCGTACGCGGCGGACCATCACGGCGGCACGCTGACCGAGGAGGTCGACCTCAATGCATGGGTCGGGATGTCGGTCCAGCGGGCGATCGACGTCATCGCCAACCGGCTGCAGAACGGGCTCGCGTTTCTCGCCACCGTCGGCTCGACGGCGCCCTTTGTCGGCCTGTTCGGGACGGTGTGGGGGATCTACCACGCGCTCACCGCGATCGGCATTGCGGGACAGGCCTCGATCGACAAGGTCGCGGGCCCGGTCGGTGAGGCGCTGATCATGACCGCATTCGGTCTCGCGGTCGCGGTTCCCGCGGTGCTCGGCTACAACTGGCTCGTGCGCCGCAACCGGGTGGCGATGGAACAGGTGAGGCATTTCGGCGGCGGCGTTCACATGACGCTGCTCGGCGGTCGGCGCGGCATGCGCGAGGCGGCCTGACCATGGGAATGGCCGTCGCCTCGCCGGATGCCGAGGACGATCTCCAGTCCGACATCAACACCACGCCTCTCGTAGACGTGATGCTGGTGCTGCTCATCATCTTCCTGATCACCATTCCGGTGGTGATCCAGAGCATCGGCGTCGAGCTGCCGAAGGAACGAAACGTCCCGACGCAGACCAAGCCCGAGAACATCGTCATCGCGGTGAACAAGGACGGCGACGTATTCTGGAACAATCAGCTCGTCGCGGATGAAAACAAGCTGGTCGACCGGCTGAAGGAAGTCGCGGTCATGAAGCCGCAGCCGGAAGTCCACATCCGCGGCGATCGGGAGGGGCGCTACGAGTTCGTCGGCCGCGTCGTCTTCGCCTGCCAGCGCGCCGGGATCCTGAAGGTCGGGTTCATCACCGAGCCGCCCCTGCGCAACGCCGGGCGCGCCGGAGGCTGAACGCCATGGCGATGAACGTGCGCCCTGGCTCTGCGCTGAGCGACCCCGAAGTGATGCTCGACATCAACACCACGCCGCTGATCGACGTGATGCTGGTGCTGCTCATCATGCTCATCATCACCATCCCGATCCAGACCCACGCGGTCAAGCTCAACATGCCGGTCGGCAATCCGCCGCCGCCGCTGGTGGAGCCGGAAGTGGTGACGATCGAGGTGGACTTCGACGGCACGCTGATCTGGAACGGGCAGATCCTCCAGGCCCGCTCCGAGCTGGAGGCGCGGCTGCAGGCTGCGGCCAATACGCCGATCCAGCCCGAAGTGCATCTGCGGCCCAACAAGCTCGTGAAGTACGAAAGCGTGGCGATGGTGATGGCCTCCGCGCAGCGGCTCGGCGTCACCAAGATCGGCCTCATCGGCCAGGAGCAATTCATCCGATAACGCGGACTCATGACTGGCTGTGCACATCTAGTTCGTTACCTCGCGCCATGGATGGTCGCCGCGTTTCTGAGCGTCGGCGCCATGGCGGAAGAAGCAAGGAACCCGGGCGCTCGCCCGGAGGTCGGCAAACCGATCCAGGCCGCAATTGACTTGCTGAAGCACAAGCGTGCGCGGGACGCGCTCGCCAAGGTGCGCGAGGCGCAGTCCGTTGGAAACCTTACGCCGTACGAAAATTACCTCGTTCAGCAGTTGCTCGCGCAGGCGGCCGCGGCAGCGGGCGACGCCGGAACCGCCGCGCGCGCATTCGAGTCCGTCGCAGGAATGTCGGCAGCCCCGGACGCACATCGAAGACAGTTCCTGGCTGCGGCGGTCGGCCAGTACTACGCCGCAAAGGAATACGGAAAGGCTGCCGACCTCGCGGCGCGCTACCTGAGGGATGGTGGCGACAAGAGTGTCCGGGCGATCTACATCCAGTCGCTGTACCTCGGCAATAACTTCGGCGCCGCGGCCCGGGCGATCGCGCAGGACGTCGAAAGCGACGAGCAGGCCGGACGCGCTCCGAGCGAGGAGTTGTTGCAGCTCCTCGCGAGCGCCTACAACCAGCAGAAAGACGCGGCTGGTTATGCCCGGGCGATGGAAA
>CAZXAR010000135.1:0-8315 GCA_964638135.1 uncultured Enterobacteriaceae bacterium
GCCTTCTTTTCCTCCGGCTGCATCGCTTCGGATTTCTTCTCCGGCGCCATCGGCATCGAGGTCGCCGACCGCGCAATAGCTTCCTCGGGCGGCTTGACTTCGAGCGTACTCAGCAGCGCCCCCATCGCATTCAGCACCCGGTAGCGGGAGCCCAGCTCGATGTAGTACGCGTTCGTGTAGGTGCTGCGCGAGGTGAAGTATTCGTTTTCGCTGTCAAGCAGGTCGAGCAGGGTGCGCTGGCCGATCGCGAACTGCTGCGCGTAGGCAACCCGGGTCGAGTCGCTCGACTTCACGTAGCGGTCGAGGGACGGCAGCCGGTCGCGAGCGGTTGCAAAGGAGTTGTAGGCCAGGCGAACGGCTGCCTCGACCTGGCGATGCGTGTTGCGGGAGATCTCCTGCGCCTCGTTGATCTGCTTGGCGGTCTCCTCGCCGCGGAAGAAGTCGAAGCCGCCGCGGAAGATGTTCCACTTCACCCACAGCATCACCAGCCGGTCGCGGTTCGGACCCTGCACGCCGTCAAGGTGCTTGTTCTCCGAGTAGCTCGCTTCCAGCTCGAGCCGCGGGAAGTTGAACGACTTCGCGATCTCGCGCTGCGCCTGCGCCGCCTCCACGTCGGAGAGCGCGGACCGCAGGACCGGGTGGTTCTGGAACCCTACCTTGAGGGCCTCGTCGACCGAAGCCGGAATCGTGGGCGAATCCGCCTTGGTCAGGTTGACCGGCATCTTCCCTACGACCTTCAAGTAGGTGATTTCCGCGTCGCGCAGCGTGCTCTCCGAGGCGGCGAGGTTCGACACCGCAAGCGCGAGCCGCGCATCGATCTGGTCGAGGTCCGCGCGCCTGCCGACGCCCTTGTCGGCGCGCAGCTTCACCTGGTCGTAGGTCTTCTGGTGGGCGGCGAGGTTTTCCTTCGCAAAGCCGACCAGCTCGATGTTCTTGAGCACGTCCAGGTAGGCGTCGATCGTCTGCAGGCCGATTTCTTCCGCGGTTCCGTACACGCGATGCGCATTCGAATCGGAGATCGCCCTGCGCCGATCGACTTCGGCGCTCACGCCGAGACCGTCGAAAAGCATCTGGTTGAGGGTCATGCCTTCCTGCTTCCGATTGAGCTTGACCCACTGGCCGGGCGCGATCAGCTCGGTCGACGTGTTCTTGCTGTGCTCGCGTCCCGTCCCGTAGACATAGTCGATTCTCGGGTAGTAGCCGCCGCGCGCCGCCTGCATGGCAGAATCCGCGGCGCCTTTCTTGCGCGCGGCGCTTTGCACCTGCGGATGGGTCTCGATCGCGAAACTGACGATCTCCTTGAGCGTCTCGGCGGCCGCAGGGCCGGTGAATGCGAGCGCGAGCGCCGTGACGATTCCCTTGACCGTACGCTTCAACATTTCTTTACCCCTTAAATTCTTCGCCGGGTTTGCGCCGCGCGCACGAACCCCAGTTAAGCTTCCTTGGCAGGATATCTACTTAAACTCTTGTCGTAAATCGATTTTTGGATTTGCCGTTCGGCGGGCCAAGGCGCTGTCGCAAAGTAGCAACAGCGCGTTTCTAAGTGGTTCAATCCTAACGGATTGAGATCGGGTTGAGAAGCCGCTGCGGGGGCCGTTTTGTGGAAAATTTCACACACCCTGGTCACCCGACACCCCGGCGATCTTCCCCTCGCGCACATAAAGAACCAGTTTCAGGCGGTCGGACACGCCCAGTTTCTGGAAAACGTTCGAAAGATGCCCCTTTACGGTGCGCTCCGAAATGGCGAGCGCGCTCGCCACCTCCTTGTTGCTCGCGCCCTGCACGATCAGGCGCACGATATCGCGCTCGCGTTCCGTCAGCTCCGATAGCGACGCATTCGCCGGCTCCGCGGCAGGCTTGCGGTGCGCCTGCACGTAATTGCGCAATTCCGTGACAAGGCGCGGCAGCAGGCTGCGCGTCACCCACACCCCGCCGTTCGAAGTCACGTTCAGCACCTGTTGCAGCGATTCGGGGTCGATTCCGCGCCGGCAACACCCCTTGGCACCGACCTTGAGAAGCGAGATCTCCTCGTCCTCGGCGAACACCGGGGTGAGTACGATGACGCGCGCGGATCCCGCTGCGCCGACGATTTCCCCGACCTGCCGCTCGATCGGCGGCGCGAGCAATTCCGAATCGAGCAGCACCGCAGTCGGCGCGCCGGCACGAATCCTTTCGAGAAGCGTCTCCACGCTGCTCACGAGCACGAGTTCGTGCTCGGCGCTCGCCGCGCGGCGGCAGCGGCTTTCCAGGTCAGCGTCGCGGGTCGCAATCAGGATCGGCATCGTTCAGGCGCGCTCAAGGGCCGTCGCGGGGGTGGCTTGCGCGCCGCGCCTCAGCGCTCGCGAAACGCCAGCTCTTTGGTCTTGATGATCGGCTTGAGCATGTACTGCAGAAACGTTTTTTCTCCCGTCTGGATGTGCACCGTGGCAGTCATGCCGGGGATGATCGCGAGCGGCTGCTGGGAGCGCGCCGGCACGGCGCTGGTGGTGCGCACGCGAACGAGGTAATAGCTCTCGCCCTTTTTCTCGTCGGTGATCGAATCGGCGCCGATCTGCTCGAGCTTCGCCGGGAAACCGCCATAGATCGAAAAATCGTAGGCCGTGATCTTCACGAGCGCCTCCTGCCCGGGACGCAGGAACGCGATGTCGCGCGGCTTCACGCGCACCTCGATGAGAAGGTTATCCTCCAGCGGAACGATCTCGAGTAGCTCGAATCCCGGCTGCACCACGCCGCCCACGGTCGTCACCTTCACCGACTTCACCGTGCCCGTGACCGGCGAGCGGACCACGGCGCGCTCGACCCGGTCCTTGAGCGCGACCCCGGTCGCCGCGGTTCCTTCCTGCTCGGCGCGGACCTGGTTCAGTTCGCTCAGCGCGTCGTTGCGGAACTTCGCGACATAGCTGTCGAGCTTGCTCCTTGCTTCTGTCACGGCGGCATCCAGGCGCGGAATCGTGATCTTGGTGGATTCGAGCTCGCCCTGCAGGTCGTTCTGCTGCCGTTCCAGGCGCAGCAGCTCCACCTCCGACATGGCACCCGCCTTCACCAGCGGGCGGGACATGGTGAGCTCCTTGTTGAGAAGTTCGAGGCTGGTCTGGATCTGTGCCAGCCGCCCCCGCTTTTCCTTCAGCTCCTGGCTGCGCTGGTCGATCTGCTGGCGGAACGTCGCGGTGTTGGCGTTGAATTCGGCCTGCCGCGAGCGGAACAGCGTCAGCTCCCGCTCCGCCAGGTCCGGGTTCTCCTTGAGGATTCTCTGCGGCAGCTCGAAATTGCGGCCCGAGACTTCGGCGCTCAGGCGGGCGATTTTCGCGGTGAGCGCGTCGTTCTTGATCTTGTTTTCCTGGAACGACGAGGCGTAGCGCGTGTCGTCGATCAGCATCAGGACCTGGTTCTTGCGCACCACGTCGCCGACCTTCACCTTGATGTCGGAGACGATCCCGCCCTCGAGATTCTGCACCACCTGGATCTGGGTCGAGGGGATGACCTTGCCGTCGCCGACCGTGGTTTCGCCGATGTTGGCATAGGCCGCCCAGACGACGAATGCAATGAAAAACGCGGCCGCGCCCCACAGCAGGAAATGGGCGTAGCGCGGCGGCCCCTGCAGCGCGGCGGCCGCGGTCTCGCTCATGAAGTCGATGTCTTCCCGGCGCTCCAGCATTCCTGCCACGGTTTGCTCAGCCTTTCTTGGCGACGCCGATCTTGCCGCCTGAGAGCGCCTGCATCACCTGCTCCTTCGGGCCGTCGGCGACGATCTTTCCATTATCGAGCACAATCAGGCGCGGCACCAGCGTCAGGAGCGAGGCCCGGTGGGTGACCAGCACCAGCGTCTTGCCGGCCAGCGCGCCGGCGAGCTTCGCCTTGAAGTTCTCCTCGGAACGGTTGTCGAGCGAATTGGTCGGCTCGTCCATGACGAGCACCGGCGGGTCGAGGAGCAGCGCGCGCGCCATGGCGATGGTCTGGCGCTGTCCGCCGGAGAGCCCTTCGCCGCGCTCGCCGATCGGCAGGTCGAAGCCCTGCGCCGAGGGGTGCACGAACTCGGTCACCCCGGCGATCTCGGCGGCGCGCAGCATCGCGGAATCGTCGGCGTACGGCGCGGCGAAAAGGATGTTCTCCTTGACCGTGCCGTAAAAGAGCACCACGTCCTGCGGCACATAGCCGACGTTCCGGCGCAGCGCCGCCGGGTCGATCTGGTTGATGTCGATGCCGTCGATCAGGATCGAGCCCGAAGTGGGTCTGTACAGGCCCAGCATCAGCCGCTCGACGGTCGATTTTCCCGACCCGATGCGCCCGATCATCCCGACGCGCTCGCCGGGGGCGAGCCGGAACGACACGTTCGACAATGCCGGATTCTTCTGCCCGGGGTAGGAAAAGGTGACGTTGCGGAACTCGATTTCGCCGCGGAACTGCGAGCGCTGCACGAAGCTCTTGTTGGCCGGGCGCTCGAGCGGGAGCTGCATCATGTTGTGCAGCGTGCGCAGCGCCGTGGCCGACTGGTGGTAGCGCGTCATGAGCCCCGCGACTTGCCCGAGCGGCGCGAGCGCGCGCGAGGTGAGGATGGTGCAGGCAACCAGCGCCCCGATCGTCAGTTCGCGCTGCGAGATCAGGTACACGCCGAACACGACCACGCCGACCGTGGTGAGCTGCTGCACCGTGAGCGAGATGTTGACGATCGCCGAAGAAAGCGTGCGCGCCTTGATTCCGAGCCGCGCGCCGGTGCCCACGAGCTGCTCCCACTTGCGCTGCAGCGCGCCTTCGGCGGAAAGCGACTTCACCGTCTCGATCGTGCTCAGGCTCTCGATCAGCAGGCCCTGCTTCTGCGCCGCGTAGCGGAACGTGAGCTGGATGATTTCGCCCAGCGAGCGCTGCAGCAGGATTCCGACGAGGATGATCAGCGGAACCGCAAAGAGCGGCACGTAGCCGAGGTCGCCGCCGACCCAGAAGATGACGGCGATGAAGATGACCACGAACGGCAGGTCAATGAGCGCCGTGATGGTGGCCGAAGTGATGAACTCGCGGAACGACTCGAACTCGTGGATGTTGCTCGCGAAGGAGCCCACCGAGGCGGGCCGCGCTTCCATGCGCATGCCCATCGCGCGCTCGAAGACGTTCGCCGAGAGAATGACGTCGATCCGCTTTCCGGCGATGTCGACGAGGTAGCTGCGCAGCATGCGCATGCTGAGATCGAACACGAGCACGATCAGGACCCCGATCGCCATCGCCCACAGCGTTTCGGTGGTGTCGTTCGGCACCACGCGGTCGTACACGTTCATGATGAAAAGCGGCATCGCCAGCGCGAACAGGTTGATCAGCAGCGAGCCCACCAGCACTTCGCCGTAGATCGGCCAGGACTGCCGCACCACGCCCCAGAACCAGTGCTCGAGGCGCGGCACCGCGCTGTGCTCGGTGCGCGAGTCGAACTGCAGTTGCTGGCGCACGAGGATGACGTGCCCCGCGTACTGCTTATTCAGATCCGCGAGCGTCGAGTCCTTCACGCCGCCGGAGTCCGGATCGACGATCTCGCAGCGCCCGTCCTTGAACGCGCTCTTGAGGATGCAGGCGTTTCCGTCCTTCAGCAGCAGCACCGCCGGCAGCACCAGCGCCGAGACCTTTTCCAGCTCGCGCGCCACGACCTTCGCGGTCAAGCCGGCCCGTTCCGCGGCGCGCTCGAACAGCGCCGGCGTGAGCTTGCTATCGACCAGCGGCAATCCAGCCGAAAGCGTCTCTTCGGAGAACGGGCGATTGAAGAACCGCGTCATCAGAACGAGGCACTTCATGAGCGGATCGTCGGCCGTCGGCCGGCGCGCCGGGATCGCCCACTTGGGTCTCGCCTGCGCTTCCGCCGCTGCCTTAGCCTGGTCCAAGACGCTTTTCCTCCGCCCCGCTCATTCCGGCTTGCCGATGAAGTAGCCCTGTGCGCCGTCCACCATCAGGCTCTTCACGAGCTCGAAGTCCTGCTCGGTCTCGATGTACTCGGTGATCACCTGGATGTTGAGTCCGTGCGCGATTCCGACCAGCGCCTGGACGAAGAACTGCCGGTCGGTGGATTCGATCATGCCGCGCGTGTAGCTGCCGTCGAGCTTGATGTAATCGACTTCGAGGCTGCGCAGATAACCGACCGAGGCGGTGCTCTGCCCGAAGCGGTCGATCGAGAGCCGCGCGCCGGTCTCGCGCAGCCGGCCGAACGCGGCGCGCACCGCGGCAATGTGCGCGATGATCGAATGCTCGGCAACCTCCAGGATCACGTTCTGCGCCACCGTGCGCTGTGCGGCGAGCCTGCCGTGCAGCCACTCGACGAATACCGGGTCGATGATCGATTCGAGCGAGAGGTTGATTGCCGTGGCGCCGCCGCGCACCGGTCCCGCGGTCGCGATGTGCTGCATGACCTTGTCCACCACCACGCGATCGAGAAGTTGCAGCGCGCCCAGGCGTTTCGCGGTCGCGATGAACATTCCGGCGCGGACCAGTTGCCCGTCGGAGCCGAGGATGCGCACGCACGATTCGGAACGGTAGCGCCATTCCGCCTCGGGCATGCGGCACGGGCGCAGCGGCTGGTACTGGAGCGCCACGCGTTCGCTCGGCAGGCCGACGCGGAACATGTTGTTGATCTCGACGTAGATCGTGTCCACCTTTTCCGCGGCGTCTTCGGACTGCAGGTGCCAGGCCGGGATGCCGCGCGCCTGCGCGATCGCGAGCGCGGCGTTGACCGAAGACATCAGCTTGCCGAAAGAGGCGCCTTCGCGGTGCCGGTAGTACGCGATGCCCACATGCGACATGACGCTCGTCTCGGTGTGAGGGAACTCCTCGATCTCGGCAAGCGCGCCGATCAGCTCGTCGCCGAACGCCGACAGTTCCGCTTCGGCGATGTTGGGAACGAGGACGCCGAATTCCGGGCCGTCCAACTTGGCGAGCAGCGCGCCGGCGCGCTTTTCGGCGATGGTGGCGATCAGCTGCGCGGTGCGCTTGAGCAGTGCGTCGCCCTCCGCCCGGCCGTTCTTTTCGTTGTACGCGGCAAAGCCGCGGATGCGCACCACCGCCAGCGCGCCCGAGGGGAACTTGGTCGGAGCGCCGATCAGGTGGATCAGCCGCTCGCTGAAGTCGTTGCGGTTCATGAGGCCGGTGACCGTGTCGACGTAGGCCTTCTTGCGCATCTTCTCGGCGAGATCGGTCTGCTCGGTCAGCATGCGCTCGACCGCCACCACCATCGCGTTCATGGCGGTGGCGACGCGCTGCAGCTCGCGCGCCCAGGGCAGTTTCGGCAGCAGCGTGAACTGGCGCTTGGAGATGCTGATCGCCTGCTGCTCCATGTCGTCGAGAGGACGCAGCGCAAGCCGCAACACGACGAACACCACGACGAGCGAGACGATCGCCACCGCGAGCAGCACCCAGGCCGAACGCACCGAAACCCGGTACAGCTCGGCGTAGGCATGGCCGGGATGGCTTACCACCTCGATTCTCGCCGCCTGGCGCCAGCCGTCCATGACGATCGAATCCATGCGCGGCGTGCTCAGCGCGAACGCCTCGATGAACCACGGCGGCACGCCCTTCACCTGTTCTTCGAGGCGCTTGGTCACGAGCGCCTTGCCGTCCAGGCTCTTTACCAGGATCTCACGGTAGTAGCCGCGGTCGAAGATGGAGGCGGTCATCCGCTCGACGGTTTCCACGTCCTTGACCCGGCCGCTGTGCTGGATCGCGAGGCCGAGGAACGTAGCGGTGTCCTGCGCGTGCGATTCGAGCGTCTTTTGCAGGAATTCCTTGGTGCTCTGGATGACGATCGCCAGCGTCCCGACGAACACGAGCACCCACAGCAGCGAAATCAGGGATATCAGCAGTCGGGAGAGCTTCATGTCGACCCCGCGATCTCGATGGTCATGCCCGGCTCACATCGCCGCGCGCAGCCGCGCCTGCAGGTCGCGCCAATGCCCGATGCGGTCCGAGCCGCCGACCGACTGGCCGCGGCCGGTCTGCTCCTTGGCGAGCCACAGGCCCGAGCCGTTGAAGCTGTACACCGGCAGCAGGTCGGTTCTGGCGGAGGCCGGCCGGATCGTCATGTTGATATTGTCGAGGATGAGCGGCTCGGCGTCGGGCGTCGGAAAATAGGCCAGAACCATATGGGCTTGATTGTATATGACGAGTTCCTTCACATAGGTGATCCGGAGCTTCTCGTCGGGCACTCCGAGCGAGCGGAGTGTGAAATATTTGGCAATCGAAAAATCCTCGCAGTCGCCGGCGTTGGTGGAAAGGAATTCGACCGGGGTGGCCCAGTAGTCTTCCTTGCCCCAGTGCTTGAGGTCGTCCACGAACGGGGTCTGGTTCATGAA
>CAZXAR010000136.1:0-8266 GCA_964638135.1 uncultured Enterobacteriaceae bacterium
CCCTTGCCGTCGATCGGCTGGCCGAGCGAGTTGACCACGCGCCCGAGCAGCTCCGGTCCGACCGGCACGGCGAGAATGCGTCCCGTGCACTTCACCGTATCGCCCTCGGTGATGTGCTCGTAGCCGCCGAGAACCACCGCCCCCACCGAGTCGCGCTCGAGGTTGAGCGCAAGCCCGAAGGTGTCTTTCGGGAACTCGAGCATCTCGCCCTGCATGACGTCCGAGAGGCCGTGAACGCGGCAGATGCCGTCGGTCACCGAGACCACCGTGCCCTGGGTGCGCATCTGCGCGCCGGTATCGAGATTCTGAATCCGGCTCTTGATCAGTTCCGATATTTCGGACGGATTGAGTTGCATGACTGCTCCTGGATTGGCCTATGCCTTGAGCGCGCTCGCGAGCGCGCCGAGCTGCGCGCGCGCCGAGCCGTCGATCACCTTGTCGCCCAGCACGATCTTGACACCGCCGATCAACGACCGGTCGATGCGGACGCTTGCCTTCACCCTGCGAGCGGTCCTGCGCTCGAGCCGGGCGACCAGGTCCGCGAGCTGTTCCGCGCCCAGCTCGAAGGCACTGTGGATCTCGGCCTCCACCACGCCCTCGCGCTCGTTGCGAAGCGATTCGTATTGCGCGCGCACTTCAGCGAGCACGTCCAGACGGCGGTTCTCGGCGAGCACCCGCACGAAGTTCTCCATCCCGCCGGAGAGCTTGCCCGCGAGAACGGCGATGAACAGCCCCGCCACCTTCGCTGCCGCCAGGTTCGGGTCGGCCATCGCCGCGCGCACGCGTGCATCGTCCGCAACGGCCGACAAATTGGCGAGCGCCGCCGACCATTCGGCGAGCCGGCCCTGCTCGTCGGCAAGCCGGAACGCCGCCTCGGCGTAGGGTCGCGCGATGGTGCTCGGCTCGGCCATCGCTACAGCTGGCCCTTGATGCGGTCGAGAAGGTCGGCGTGCGCCTTGGCATCGACCTCGCGAGCCAGGATCTTCTCGGCGCCCGCGACTGCCAGCGCCGCGACCTGCTCCCGCAGCTGCTCGCGCGCGCGCTGCACTTCCTGGGCGATTTCGGCCTTGGCGGCGGCTTTCTCGCGCGAGCCCTCTTCCTTGGCCGCCGTTTTCGCCTCCTCGACCATCTGCGCCGTGCGCTTCTCGGCCTGCGCCACGATCTCGGCGGCGCGCTCGCGCGCCGCCTGCACCGCCTCGTCGGCCTGTCGGGTCGAGAATTCGAGCGACCTCCTGCCCTGTTCGCCGGCGGCAAGTCCGTCAGCGATCGTCTTCTGCCGCGTTTCGATCGCGCGCAGCAGGTAAGGCCAGATCACCTTCACCGTGAACCAGATGAAGAGCGCGAACGTCGCGGCCTGCGCGATGAGCGTCAGGTTGATGTTCATGCCGGCCCCTCGGGAAGACGCCGCTAGCGAACGACCGCCAGCAGCGGATTGGCAAACGCGAACATCATCGCCAGGCCCACGCCGATGATGAACGAGGCGTCGATCAGGCCGAGCAGCAGGAACACCTTGGCCTGCAGCGAGTTGGTGAGCTCGGGCTGGCGCGCGGCGGCCTCGAGAAAGCGGCTGCACATGATTCCGACGCCGATGCAGGCGCCGGCAGCGCCCACGCCAATCATGAGGCCGATACCAATGCCGGTGTAGGCCTGGATCATCGCCAGAAGCTGAAGTTTCTCCATCTGTGTTTTCCTTTCTTGGGCGAAGCGGTTCGGGAGGTGGCGGCTCTAGTGGTGCTCGTGCGCGAGCGCGATGTATACCACGGTGAGCATCATGAAGATGAACGCCTGCAGCAGGACGATCAGGATGTGGAAGATCGACCAGCCCAGGCCGAGGATGGTGCCGAAGACCGTGCCGGCGAGCCCGGTCGCCGCCCACAGCCACAGCAGGAGGAAAATGATCTCGCCGGCGTACATGTTGCCGAACAGCCGCAGCGAGTGCGAAAGCGGCTTCGAGACGTACTCGATGAAATTGAACAGCAGATTGAAGAACACCAGCGCGGGCGAGAACGCGAGCGGCTTGACGCCGAACGGGCTGCAGGCGAGTTCATGCAGCCAGCCGCCGAGCCCCTTCACCGCGATGTTGAAGTAGATCATCAGCAGCCAGACCGAGAGCGCGAGCGCGAAGGTGGTATTCACATCCGCCGTCGGCACGATGCGGAATTCGTGCAGCCCGAGAGCCGACAGAATCCCCGCCACCACGTCCACCGGCAGGAAATCCATCGCATTCATCAGCACCACCCAGACGAACACGGTGAGCGCGGTCGGGGCGACGAAGCGGTGACGGTCGCCGTGGTGAAAGATGCCCTTCACCTGGTCATCGACGAACTCGATCAGCAGCTCGACGAATGCCTGGCGCTTGCCGGGCACTCCGGAGGTCGCGCCGCGCACCACCCACCACAGGAAGCCGAGACCGATGACGCCCAGGATCACCGCCGTGATCACCGAATCGAGGTGCAGCGTCCAGAAGTCGCCTTCCCCGACCGGTGTCGAGAAAAACGTGAGGTGGTGGCTGATGTAGTCGGTCGGGTTGAGTTCCTTGCCTGCAGCCATCCGTTCAACGCCCGTCTATTCGCGCACAAAGAACGCCATTGCGAAGATCAGGATCGTCGCCACGAACGATCCCAGAAATGCGAGCAGGACGACCTCACGGTAGGTCGAAAGCACCAGCCACAGCAGGATCGCGATGAGGCCGATCTTGACGCCTTCGGCCATCAGCGCGCCAATCAGGACCTCCCCTGCGGACTGCGCCCTGCCTCTCGATGCAACTACCCCGGAAGCCCAGCCGGCACAGACGCTGACCGCGCTGCCGAGGGCTGCGGAAAGCGCGCCATGGACGCCGGCCGCGACTGCCGCGGCGAGCGTCAGGACCGCAGCGGCGACCAACTGCCACTGCAGGGCGGTGCGGATCGGCCTTGCGAGCATGCCGGAATTGGCGTTCAGGTTCTCCGCATCACGCGCAAAAGCCATGAAAGTATAGTCGTTCGCATCGCGGCGGGTCAATGTTGTGCGGTGCATCAACCCGGTCGGCACGGCTCACCGAAGTTTCTTCAGCAGCTGCTCGAGATGCTCCAGACTCGAGTAGTGCACGACGAGCGCGCCACGGCCCTTGCTGCGCGCCCGGATTTCGACCGTAGTCCCCAGACGTTCCGAGGCTTCTTCCTCCAGCCGCGCGAGGTCGCGGTCGCGTCGCGCCTTGCGCCGCGCTCCCGAAGCGCCGCGAAGCAGCCGCGCAACCAGCGCTTCGGTTTCGCGCGCCGAGAGCCCGCGCGCGACGACCCGATTGGCCGCTTCCACCAGGCGTGCCCCGTCGAGCGCGAGCAGCGCCCGCGCGTGCCCCATCTGAAGCGCGCCTTCTGCGAGCATCTGCTGCACGACCCGGGGAAGATTGAGCAGGCGCAGCAGATTGGTGGTCGCGCTGCGCGAGCGACCGATCGCATCCGCGATCTGCTCGTGCGTCATGTGGAATTCGTCCGCGAGGCGCTGCAGACCGGCGGCCTGCTCGATCGGATTCAGATCCTCGCGCTGGATGTTCTCGATGAGCGCCATTGCAAGCGCCGCGTTGTCCGGGACCGTGCGCACGAGCGCCGGAATCTCTTGCAGGCCCGCAAGCCGTGCCGCGCGCCATCGGCGCTCGCCCGCAATCAATTCGTAGCGACCGCGACCATGCGGTCGCACCAGCACCGGCTGCATCACGCCCTGGGCTCGGATCGAGGCCGCGAGTTCGGCAAGCGCTGTGTCGTCCATCTTGACGCGCGGCTGGTAGCGACCTGGATCGATCGCGTCGACGGGCAGCGTCTCCAGCGCCTCCCTGCGCGCGTCATTGTCGCCTCCCAACAAGGCGTCGAGCCCGCGTCCCAAGCCCCTGGGGCGGCTCACGGGCGCTCCTGCGCTGCCAGGACTTCCTGCGCGAGCGCGAGGTAGGCCTGCGCGCCTTTCGAACTGCGGTCCCAGACGACCGCCGGAGCGCCGAAACTGGGCGCCTCGGCGAGGCGCACATTGCGCGGCACGAGGGTGCGAAACACCTTGTCGCCGAAATGCGACTCCAGTTGTTGCGAGACCTGCAGAGACAGCGTGTTGCGCGGGTCGTACATCGTGCGCAGCAGCCCGGCGATCTCGAGATTCGGATTCAGGTGCGCGCGCACTCTCTTGATCGTGGCGACGAGATCGGACAATCCCTCGAGCGCATAGTACTCGCACTGCATCGGGATCAGCACCTGCTGGGCGGCGGTGAGGCCGTTGACCGTGAGCAGCGAAAGCGACGGCGGACAGTCGATCAGCACGAATTCGTATTCGCTTTCGACCTTCGCCAGCGCATCGCGCAATCGGTGTTCCCGATGCGGCAGTTCGACCAGCTCGACCTCCGCGCCCGCGAGCTCCCGGTTCGCCGGAACGAGCTCGTATTGGCCGCTTTCGGAACGGATGCGCGTGTGCGCGACGTCGCCGAGACCAAGCAGGACGTGATAGACGGTCTGCACGAGCGAGCGCTTGTCGACGCCGCTGCCCATGGTGGCGTTGCCCTGCGGGTCGAGGTCGACCAGCAGCACCCGGCGACCGGCAAGCGCCAGGCCGGCGGCGAGATTGACGCTGGTCGTAGTCTTGCCCACGCCGCCTTTCTGATTCACGACCGCGAACACGCGCGCCATCGCTCAGTGCCCCACCCGGCAAAGCACCAGATGGCGCTCGCCGGTGAGCAGCGGCACCCGGAGCCTGCGCACGGTACGGCAATCGAATTCCGCGGGCACCCGCGCCAGCTCCTGCTCGGGGTACACCCCCTTCATCGCCGCGAGCACGCCTTCGGCCTGCGCCAGGTGCCGGCACGCGGCGACGAACTCGGCCAGATCGGCGAAGCCGCGCGAGATCACCACCGCAAAGCGTTCCTGCGGATGCCAGTTTTCGGCGCGTCCCTGGTGCACTTCGGTATTGGTCAGCCCAAGCTCGATCACGGCCTGGCGGAGAAATGCACTCTTCTTGTGACTGGCATCGTTCACGGTCACCGATCGTTTCGGCTCGGCGATCGCAATCGGAATGCCCGGCAGCCCGGCCCCCGAGCCGACGTCGGCCAGCGGTCCTGCCGGAATCTCGCTCAGCACCGCGAGCGAATCGAGCACATGCAGAATCACCATTTGCAGCGGATCGCGGACCGCGGTCAGGTTGTAGGTTCGGTTCCATTTCGCAAGCAGCTCGAGGTACGCAAGCAGCTGTTCCTCGGTACCAGCGGGCAGCGCGAGCGCGAGCTCGCGCAGTCCGCGGCGCAGCGCCGCCGCGGGCGTCATGCCTGTTTTTTCCGCGCCTGGTGTTGCAGCTTGCGTAGGTGCACCAGCAGCAGCGATACCGCGACCGGGGTCACCCCGGAAATCCGCGCCGCCTGTCCGAGCGTCTCGGGCCGGAAGCGCTCGAGCAGCTGTCGCACTTCCGTCGAAAGCCCGCGAACCGAGCGGTAATCGAGACCGGGCGGAAGCGGCTGTGAATCGTGCGCACGGCGTCGCTCGACTTCGGCGCGCTGGCGCTCGATATAGCCTTCGTACTTCGCCTGGATCTCGACCTGTTCCGCCACCACAGGATCGTCGATTACGGGTAGAGATGGAATGTTTTCCGTAAGCAAGCGATAACTTACATCAGGCCGGCGCAGCAGATCTAAAAGTGAGTGCTCGCATTCGAGAGGTTTACCCAAAACGCCGAGCAGGCCTTCACGCAGTTCCGTCTGCGGACCGGCTGAAATCGACCTGAGGCGTTCCTGCTCGCGCCCGATCGCGTCGCGCTTGCGATTGAATGCATCCCAGCGCGCGTCGTCGACCAACCCCAGCCTGCGTCCGGTCTCGGTGAGACGCAGATCGGCGTTGTCCTCGCGCAGCAGCAGCCGGTATTCGGCGCGGCTGGTGAACATTCGATATGGCTCCGACACACCGCGCATGACCAAGTCATCCACGAGCACCCCGAGATAGGCCTCGTCGCGCCGCGGGCACCACGCCGGTTCGCCCTTTACCTGCAGCGCGGCATTCGCGCCGGCGAGCAGCCCTTGCGCGGCCGCTTCCTCGTAGCCCGTAGTACCGTTGATCTGCCCTGCGAAGAACAGGCCTCGGACCGTCTTCGTTTCGAGCGACGAGCGCAGGTTGCGCGGGTCGTAATAGTCGTACTCGATCGCGTAGCCGGGCCGCAGCAGGTGGGCGTTCTCCAGCCCTCGGATCGAGCGCACCAGGTCGAGCTGCACGTCGAACGGGAGGCTGGTCGAGATTCCGTTCGGATAGATCTCGCCCGTCGTCAGCCCCTCGGGTTCGAGGAATATCTGGTGGCTCGACTTGCCGGCAAAGCGGTGGATCTTGTCTTCGATGGACGGGCAATAGCGAGGCCCGATGCCCTGGATGACCCCGGTGAACATGGGCGAGCGATCGAGGCCCCCGCGGATGATCTCGTGCGTGCGTGCGTTCGTATGCGCAATCCAGCAGGAAAGCTGCTTCGGATGCAGGTCGCGCCGCCCGAGGAACGAAAACACGGGCTCGGGAGAGTCTCCCGGCTGTTCCGTCAGTACGGAAAAGTCGATCGTTCTTCCGTCCAGGCGCGGCGGTGTCCCGGTCTTCAGCCTGCCGGCCGGGAACTGGAGCTCGCGCAAACGCGCCGCAAGCGTCACTGCCGCCGGGTCGCCGGCCCGCCCCGCCTGGTACCGCTCGAGCCCGACATGCACCAGCCCGGCGAGAAATGTTCCAGTGGTCAGCACTACCGCCCGGCCTTCGAAGCGGATTCCAAGCTGGGTGATCACCCCGGCAACGTGCTCGCCTTCCACGACGACATCGTCGACCGCCTGCTGAAACAGCGTCAGGTTGGGCTGCGTTTCGAGGCGGGTGCGGATCGCGTGCTTGTAGAGCAGGCGGTCTGCCTGCGCGCGCGTCGCACGCACCGCCGCGCCCTTCGACGAGTTGAGCCTGCGGAACTGGATTCCCGCCTCGTCGGTGGCAAGCGCCATCGCGCCCCCCAGTGCGTCGACCTCCTTCACCAGGTGGCCCTTGCCGATGCCGCCGATCGACGGGTTGCAGGACATCTGGCCCAGGGTCTCGATGCTGTGGGTCAGCAGCAGCGTCCGGCACCCCATGCGGGCCGATGCCAAGGCGGCCTCGGTGCCTGCATGCCCGCCACCTACTACGATCACGTCGAACTGCTGGGGAAACTGCATTGCCGCGCCGGCTTTCGGGAGGGCGCATGATACGTGAACGTTCCACGTGGAACCAGTGCCGCCGGGCCTCGCCGCGCATGTTCCACGTGGAACCTGCTTGGCCCGCGCTGCCTCTGCGGTTAGCCGTAAAGTGCTTGAGTATTTAACCAGCGCGTGCCTGTACTATTTTATAAGTAGCTGTTTTATTTGAATAAATTGTGACAGGCGAGCGTAATTATCTGAGGGCGCGCACGCCTCTTCATCGCTGCCTCGCGGGCGGCGCGTCCCGGCCGCGCCGCCCCGTGGCGCCCTGCAGGACCCACACCAGCGCGAGCAGCGCAAGCGCCGGAATGTAGATCCAGTGCTCCGAGGGCCGCTCGGTCGGCACCTTGATCGCGGCGACCCGGTAGCCCTGCTCGAAGCCGGATTTCTTCGCCCGGCTGCCGAACCGCACCTGCGTGACGAGAACCTGGTCCCCCAGAACCGACAGCGTGAGGCCTGCTTCTGCAATGCGCGCGCGCCCATCGCCGGGCTTGGCGAGCAGGACTGCCACCGTCTTGCGGATATCCTCGCCTTCGATGTTCGTTCCTTCGATCACCAGAATCAGACGTTCGCTCTGTGCCAGCTGCCGCGCCACTTCGTAGACCTCGCGCGCCGGGACTTCCCGGTACGGCGCGTAGAGCCGATCCATGAAGAAATCAGGCCGGAACAGCGCGAACGTCGCGCCGAGCAGCAGCATCACGTCCCACCACCTGCAGCGGGTGCGGAACCAGCCGAGCGTCGCGGCCGCAAAGGCGAGCGATGCCGCGGTCGCGGCCAGTGCGACCAGCAGCACCTCGAACCATCCGCGCACATCGATGAGAAGCAGCATCGGGTTGAACACGAACACGAACGGCAGTACCACCGTGCGCAACGCGTAGACCGAGCCCTGGATGCCGGTGCGGATCGCGTCCTCGCCCGAGATGGCCGCGGCGGCGAACGAGGCGAGCCCGACCGGCGGCGTGATGTCGCCCATGATGCCGAAATAGAACACGAACAGGTGCACCGCGATCAGCGGAATGACCAGGCCCGACTGCGCGCCCAGCTCCACGATCACCGGCGCGATCAGGGTCGCCACCAGGA
>CAZXAR010000137.1:0-8255 GCA_964638135.1 uncultured Enterobacteriaceae bacterium
CGAGCGATTCCACGGTCTCGACCGAACGCCCCTCGCAGCTCGCGACGAGCGTGAGGCAGGCAAGGCGCGGTGCGCCGTCCACGAGCACGGTACAGGCGCCGCACTCGCCGCCATCGCAGCCGCGCTTGGTTCCCGTGAGCCCGAGGCGCTCGCGCAGGTAATCGAGCAGGAGCGCGCCATCCTCGATCGCGTCCTCGCGGCTGCGGCCGTTCACGCGCAAAGTCACGATGCGCTTCATCGGCCTAGCGCTCCTTCGGCCGCAGGTCGCGCACCCGCGCCGCCTTTCCCTGCGAGCGTGGAACGCTGCCCGCCGCCAGCACGCGCGCCTCGACGCTGATCCCGATCAGCGACTTCACGTGGTGCCGCACGCTCTCGGCGAGCCCCGCCTGCGCGTCGGCCGGCACGCCGGCGAGCGGTTCGACCTCCACCGCGAGGTGATCGAGCGGACCCCGGCGCTCGACCACGATCTGGTAGTGCGGCGCGATTCCGGGCAGCCCGATAAGCGCGGCCTCGATCTGCGAGGGAAAGACGTTCACGCCGCGGATGATGAGCATGTCGTCGTTGCGCCCGGTGATCCGCCGCAGCCGCAGATGCGTGCGCCCGCAGGCGCAGCGCGCGCGGTTTGCGCGCGTGATATCGCGGGTGCGGTAACGGAGCATGGGCAGCGCTTCCTTCGTGAGCGTCGTGATCACGAGCTCGCCCGGCTCGCCCTCGGCGACCGGTTTGCCCGTGTCCGGATCGAGCAGCTCGAACAGGAAGTGATCCTCCCAGGCGTGCATGCCGGACTGTTCCGCGCACTCGACCGCGACCCCTGGGCCAAGGATTTCCGACAGGCCATAGTTGTCCATCGCCTTGAGCCCGAGCCGCTGCTCGATCTCGACGCGCATCTGCTCGCTCCAGGGTTCGGCGCCGAACAGCCCCACTTCGAGATGCGATTGGCGCAGGTCGAAGCCTTCCTTTTCCGCCACCTCGGCGATGACCAGTGCGTAAGAGGGCGTGCAGCACAGCACGCGCGCCCCGAAATCGTGGATCAGCGCCACCTGGCGCTCGGTCGATCCGCCCGAGATCGGCACCACGGTCGCGCCGAGGCGCTCGGCGCCGTAGTGCATGCCAAGGCCCCCGGTGAACAGCCCGTAGCCGTAGGCGTTATGCACGAGGTCGCCGGGCCGCGCGCCGGCGCAGGCCATCGAGCGCGCCATCAGATCGGCCCACAGCGCGAGATCGCGCGCGGTGTAGCCGACCACGGTCGGCTTTCCCGTCGTGCCCGAGGAGGCGTGCAGCCGCGCGAGCCGCTCGCGCGAGCGCGCAAACATTCCGAACGGATAGTGATCGCGCAAGTCCGACTTGAGCGTGAAGGGCAGCGCGGCGAGATCGGCAAGGCGGCGGAGGTCGCGCGGCTCGATGCCGCGCTCCTGCATGCGCTGGCGGTGCAGCGGGACGTTCTCGTAGGCGTTGCGCAGCGTCGCGCGCAGGCGCCGCAATTGCAGCGCCGCGAGCGCTTCGCGCGGCATCATTTCGGCCTTCGGATCGAAGTGGTACGGCGGCGGCGAAGCGACGCGCCGGCCGCGATGGCGGCGCGCAATCTCGTTGCGCGGTCCCCTGGCGAGCATCGGAGTCATGGCGCTGCTTCCTTCAGCGCGCCCCGCGCACCGGCAGCACCGGCAGCGCAAAGCCCTGATTGAGCGAGGCGCGCGTGACGATGGTGTGCTTGGCGTGCCAGCCGGTCGCGATCGCGATGAGCGCGCCGATCCCGGCAAGCGGCAGCGCGTAGGGCTGCGGCAGGGCGGATGCGGCGGCGACGAGCGCGAGCGAGCCGAAGGTACCGAACCAGAGGATGCGCGGGGTCACTGCCTCGAGCGCGGCGCGCGGCGCGCCGGTGAGCTTCGGCGCCGTCGCGTCGACATACATGCTCCAGGCGAGCGCGCGCGCAACGAGCGCCGCGGCGAGCAGCCCGTAGACGAGCTTGTCCTGGCGGCTGTAGGCAAGCGCAAGCAGCACCGCGAGTGCGGCGCCTTCGGTGAGCGCGGTCGCCAGAATGAAGGCAACCAGCTTCGGCTCGCGCCACGCCGGAATGCCTTTGGAGGCCTTCAGAATCCACGCCTGGCACCAGGCGAAGACGAGCGCGCACAGCCCGAGCGCGGTCACGGTCGCTGTCCCCGGCCGGAAAAACGCGGCGAATGCGGCGACGAAGAGCGCGACACCGGCAAACGCCTCGCGCGTCATCCACGAGGTCCAGGGATTGAAGAACACGTGCAGCGCGCGCAGCGGCCGTCCGATCTCGAGCCAGACGCAGAGCAAGCCCAGAGCAACAAGCGCCAGGCCCAGGGGCAACGATACCGCCCAGGCCGGGCCGAGCGGCAGCACCAGCGCCGCGGCGAGCAGCAGGCCGCTGCCGGCGCCGCCGAACATGAAGTTCCCGGCGGCGCGCCAGTCCCAGTGGAGCTGGATCCAGGGCTTGGGGCCGAAGCTCATGACGGTTTCCTGTCCCACAGGTAGTAAAAGCCCGGCTCGGTGCCGAGTTCCTCGTGCATGCGGAAGAACTGGTTCTCGGCAAGGAGCTGCGAGACGTTGCTCTGCGGATCCTCGATGTCGCCGAAATGCAGCGCCTGCGCGATGCAGCTGTTGACGCACGCCGGCGAGGCGTCCGGATCGACGCCCGGCTTGAGGCCCTTTGCCAGCCCGGCGTCGATGCGGTCGGAGCAGAACGTGCACTTGGTGGCGACCCCGAGGCGGCCCGGATCGAACTGCTTCGCCTCCGATTCCATCGGCTCGCCGTAGGCGAATTCCGCCTTGTCGGTCTTGTAGCGCGCCTGGTAGGGGCAGGCGACCGCGCAGTACGCGCAGCCGATGCACAGGTCGTAGTCGATGGTGACGATGCCGTCGGCGCGCTGGCGCGTGGCGGTCGAGGGGCACACGTGCATGCACGGCGGATCGGCGCAGTGCATGCAGCCCACCGGGACGAACACGCGCTTCACATCCGGGTACTCGCCCACTTCCATGTCGAGCACGCGGCGCCACTGCACTTCGGGCGGCGTGGCGTTGGTGTGCTTGCAGGCCGCGGTGCAGGTCTGGCAGCCCACGCAGCGCCGGAGATCCGCAATCATGACCCAGCGGGTCATGTCGCTCTCTTGATTGCGACGCGCACCACGTCAGCCCCCGAGCCGGTCGCATCGGTGAGCGCCATCGACATCGGCACCAGGCTGTTCAGGCTCGGTACCCCGAAGTCCTTGGCGTACGGCGTCGCCCAGTGATCGAACTGCGCGATCAAGAGCAGCGTATCGGGCCGGATCCCTTGGCGCAGCACCGCGCGCCCGCGAACCTTGGCTTTCGGCGTTGCGATCTCGACCGGATCGCCGTCGGCAATGCCAAGTTCCGCCGCGCGTTTCGTGTTGATGATTACGCCGCCGTGGCCAGACACGTTGCCGGCGACCTCGTGAATGATCTGCATGCCGACATTGCCGCCCCAGGCGTACTGCATGCTGCGCGAGGTCAGCAGCCAGAACGGGAAGTCGTCGGCCTTGCCGCCGACGCGCGCCAGCTCGGTTTCCCACAGCTTGGGGAAATCCTTCCAAACCGGCAGCGGCTGGTATTCGGCGAGCTGATTGTTCCACCACTGCATATCGTGCTCGTGCATGCGGCGCGCGAGCTGCTGGCCTACGCGCCACAGGCGCTCCTGATACGGCAGTTCGAAGCGCAAGCCCTGCGCCGCAAGCGTGGGGAACAGGTACCAGTTGCTTTGCGGGAAGGGCTTCACGCGAAGGCCGTGCTCCTTCCACCAGTCCAGCCCATGCGTTTCCCTGCCGTCGGTAAGCTCCGCGCTCGCGGCACGGCACACCGCATCCCAGATCTCGTCGCGCGAGTGCGCGCGCGAAACGTCGAGCGAAAAGTCCCACGTGCCGCCCTTGAGCGGCACGCCCGCAGTGCCGCGGTTGATCGACGCGTTGTAGCGCTCCAGCAGCCCGGTGCGCGCCGCGAGTTCCGTTGCGATGTCGGTGAAATCGCGCGCATCGACACGCGGCGCCACCACCGGCTGCCTGAGGGCGTAGCCTTCGTGCTTCCAGAACTGCTCGATGTACTTTGAGCCGCCGATGTAGATGAGCTGCAGGCTCTCCAGATCCATCTGGTCGGGGAGGAGAATGTCGGCGAAGTGATTGGTTTCGTCGCGCGTGTAGGCAAGCGCGACGACAAACGGGAAGCTCGCCATGCGCTCGGCGATCTTGGCCGTGTCCCAGAACGAGATCGCCGGATTGGTGCGGTACACGAACCACAGCTCGGGATAGGTGACGCGCGGCAGCCCGGGCGGCGTTTCGCCGAGGAACATCCAGGAAAAGTGCGTCGGTCCCAGCGCCTGGCTCCACGGGCCGTCGGCGGCGAGCGGCACGAGCGACCTGTAGGCGTTGCGGATGTTGGGCTTGGCGCTCCAGTGTTCCTTGTCGGTCGGGTTGAGCGGATAGGCCATGAAGCCGTCCGGCCCGGGCTTGACGCTTTGGTGCCGTTCCGAGAGCGGCCTGTTCAGGCGCACCGTGGTGCCGAGGGTGCCGCCCGGGACTTCGAGTGCGCCCACCAACGCGGCGAGCATGGTGCGCGCCCAGCAACACTCGAATCCGCCCCAGCCATTGTTGACCGTCTTGCCGAGCGCCACCGCGACCGGCCGGAACGGCAGCGTCTTGCCGTCGATCTGGATCGTCTCGCCGATGTGCGCGTGATCGAGATATTCCCCGGCGATGCGCCGCATGGTCGCGGCCGGAACGTCGCAGATGCCGCTCGCCCACTCGGACGTGTAGGGCTTCATGTGCGCGAGGAGCTTGGAGAAAGCGGTCTCGCCCTCCAGCACGCCCTGCGCCAGCACTTCATCGTCGGCGCCGATCTCGATTGCGTCGCGCATGACGCGCGTCTCGAGCGCGCTCGCGAGGAGCGGTTGCCGCGTCTGCGGATCGCGCAGGTAGAACCCGTGCGGACCGACCAGATAGGGCGAGGAGGTGTACCGCAGGAGGAAATCCACGTCGAGCCGCTCGCGTGCCTGCTCGAACAGCATGACGTGGATCAGCGCGTACAGGAACGCGGCGTCGGTCTTGGGCTTGATCGGCACCCACTCGGCGGAACACGCACCGGTCACCGAGAGGTGCGGCTCGACCTGAACCCGCTTCATGCCGCGGATGCGAGCATCGGCGTGGCGCCACACGCCGACGACGCCGCCCGAGGCCTCGGTATTCGCGCCGCACGAGATCACGTAATCGCAGTGCGGCGTGTCGGGGGAAACCGTGAACGCGCGGTGCCAGAATTCGCCGTACAGGTGCTCCGAGTGGGTGCACTTCACGCCCTGCCCGGAGCCGAAGCCCATGTCCACCGGCCCCCAGGCTCCGAGAAACGCCGGGAACGTCCCCATGTACGATTGCGGCGTGCCGCCGCCGCCGAAACTTGCCGCGACGCGCGGATAGCCCGATTCGTCGGTGAGCCCCCTGGCGCGGATTTCGAGCAGTTTCTTCGCGATCGTGTCGAGCGCCTCGTCCCAGGTGATCGCAACGAACCCCGGGTCCTCGCCGCGCCCCTTTTTCGGATTGGTGCGCTTCATCGGCGAGCGCACGCGGTTCGGGTTGTAGAGCTTCTGTACCAGGCCGTAGGCCTTGACGCACACTTTTCCGCCGCCCGGGTGAATCTCGCTCGCGGCGAAATTCGGCTCGACCTCGGTCGCCACGCCGTCCACCACCTTGACGGTGAGCAGGTCCGGGCCGGCGACGCACTGGTAGCAGTACGTCGCCCGCTTCTCGACGCGGGCGGGATCGGCTTTCTTCACGCGCTTCTCGCCTTCTCGGCCTTGGCCGCGAGCCGCTGCTCGGTCTGCTTCAGGTCGACGATGAACCGCGAGTGCCGGCAGCGGCAGATGGAATCGAGGCCGTCGTGCGCCGAGACGTCGAACGTGACCGCGCGCCCCTTGAGTTCGGCCACCCTGGCTTCGATTCTCACCTTCATGCCGAGGAGCGTCGGGGCGGTGTGGTCGAGTTCCACCCGCGTGCCGACCGAATCCTCGCCCGCGTCGAGGTGTTCGAGCAGAAGCTCGCGGCAGGTCATCTCGATGTCGCGAAGCAGCATCGGCGTGGCGTAGACGCGCGCGCTCTCGCCCATGAAATCGATGGTGCGCTCGCGGTCCACCGTGATCTCGCGGGTGCTGGAAATCCCTGCGCTCAGTGTAGTTTTCATCGCTTCTCTCCGCTGCAATCCATCATAGCAACATGCCTCGGGCGTGATCGCGTTGATTTGCCTCAAGCGTGCTCACAGGCCGAGGTACGCCGCCTGAACCTGCTCGCTCGCGAGCAGCTCGGCGCCGGTGCCCGAGAGCACCACGCGCCCGGTCTCGAGCACGTAGGCGCGGTCGGCGATCGCGAGCGCCGCGCGGGCGTTCTGGTCGACGAGAAAAATCGTCGTCCCGGCGCTCTTCAGCGAGCGGACGGTGGCGAACACGCCTTCGACGAGCCTCGGCGCGAGCCCCATCGAGGGCTCGTCGAGCAGGAGCAGTTTCGGCTGCGCCATCAGCCCCCGGGCCATGGCGAGCATCTGCTGCTGCCCGCCGGAAAGCGTCCCGGCCGGCTGGCGCCGCCGCTCGGCAAGCGCCGGAAACATGGCATACGCGCGTTCCAGCCCGCGCTCGCGCTCGGCGCGGGTGCGCGTGTAGGCGCCGAGCAGAAGGTTGTCCTCGACCGAAAGCGGCCCGAATACCTGCCTGCCCTCGGGCACCTGCACGATGCCCTGCCGCACGCGCCGGTCGGGACTCGCGCGCGTGATGTCGGCCCCGGAAAAAAGCACCTGCCCGGCGCTTACCGGCTGCAGACCCGATACGGCGCGCAGCAGCGTGGTCTTGCCGGCGCCGTTTGCGCCCACGAGCGCCACCAGCTCGCCATCGTTTACCGAAAGATCGATCCCCTTGAGCGCGGGGACGCGGCCGTAGTGGCTGGCAAGCGCGCGCACTTCCAGCATCAGTGCGCCCCTCCCGATTGCGTCCCGGCCGCCGCGGGACCGCTCCCGAGATAGGCTTCGATCACCTTCGGGTCGCGGCGCACCGCGTCGGCGCTGCCCTCGGCAAGGCGCCTGCCGTAATCGAGCACCAGGATGTGGTCCGAGACGCCCATCACCAGGCGCATGTTGTGCTCGACCAGGACTACCGTGATTCCGGACTCGGCCAGCCTGGAAATGAGCGCGTCGATCTCCTGCGCCTCGCTCGGATTGAGGCCCGCCGCCGGCTCGTCGAGCAGCAGCAGCTTCGGCCGCGTGGCGAGCGCGCGCGCAATGTCGAGTCGCTTGAGCGCGCCGTAGGGCAGCGAATCGGAATGCGCGCCGACGTACTCGCCGAGGCCGACGAAGCGCAGCAGCCGTTCGGCTTCCTCGCGGCAGGCGCGCTCGGCGCGCGCGAGCGCGGGCGAGCGGAACAGCGCCGCCGCGAGGCTGCAGCGCTCGTGCAGGAAGCGTCCGACCATCACGTTTTCGAGCGCGCTCATGTTGAAGAACACCTGCAGGTTCTGGAACGTGCGCCCGATTCCGCATGCCGCGTACTCGAACGGCGCGCGATGGGTGAGTTCCTCCTCGCCGAGGAAGATCCTGCCGCTCGTCGGGGTGTAGATCCCGGTGAGAAGGTTGAGCAGCGTGGTCTTGCCGGCGCCGTTCGGACCGATGATCGAGAACACGGCGCCGGCCGAAATCGAAAACTCGAGGTCCGCCACGGCGTGCACCCCGCCGAATTCCTTGGAAAGGCCTTCGACCCGCAGCAGCGTCACTCGTTCGCCCTCCGGTTCGGGAAACGCGCCGCGATCGTGGGTACAAGGCCCTTGGGCATGAAGATCATGGTGAGCATCATGACCGCGCCGAAGACCACCATCTCGTATTCCTCGAACAGCGTGAGCGCCTGGGGCAGCGTGGTGAGCACCGCGGCGCCGACCACGGCGCCGAAGGTCGACGCCATGCCGCCGAACACGACCATGGTCACGAGCTCGATCGAGTGAAAGAAGGTCACCTTGGTGGGGGTGATGAAGCCCGCGTAGTGCGCGGTGAGGCTGCCGGCGAACGCGGCATACACCGCGGAGATCACGAACACGCGCACCTTGTGACGTGCGCTGTCGATGCCGGCGACCTCGGCGCCGATCTCGGAGGTGTGCAGGGCGCGCAGCGCGCGCCCGTGCGGCGATTCGACGAGGTTCTGCGCCAGCCAGACGGCGAAGACGAGCAGCGCGCCGACCACCCAGTACCACAGGCGCTCGCCGGCGAGC
>CAZXAR010000138.1:0-8222 GCA_964638135.1 uncultured Enterobacteriaceae bacterium
GGCATCGTCGGGACGACGGCGTCGTAGCCGATGAGCCGGGCAAGTTCCTCAATGCCCTTGGGTTGCAGGATGATGAGGCGCGTGGCAAGCTCCGCCGCCGGGACGAAATCCGCGTTCTGCTTGCCGCAGGCCTCGGCGACGTCGGCCTGCAAATCGCCGCCGCGCAACCGCCAATTCGCATTGCGCACGAAATCGGCGGTCGGCGCGGTGGTCGCGTTCACCGCGACGCGGGTCTTCGCCGGATCCATCGCGGTCAGCGATTCGGTGCTGGCAGTCACCACGAGATCGCAGCCGATCACGAGATCGGCGCTCCCGCTGCCGATGCGCGTCGAATGAAGTTCCGCGGGGCTGCCGGCGAGCCGTACGTGCGACAGGACCGGGCCACCCTTTTGCGCCAGGCCCGACATGTCGAGCACCGAGACGCCCTTGTTCTCGATGTGCGCCGCCACGGCAATGATCTGGCCGATCGTGATGACGCCGGTGCCGCCAATGCCGTTTACCAGAATGCCGTACGCGCCGCGCAGCGCCGGCGGCGCCGGCTCGGGAAGCGCCGGAAAGGCATCGGCGACATCCTCTTGCGCGCTGGACTTTCCCCTTTTCAGCCGCCCGCCCTCCACGGTGACGAAGCTCGGGCAAAAACCCTTGACGCAGGAATAGTCCTTGTTGCAGGTGGACTGGTTGATCTTGCGCTTGCGCCCGAATTCGGTCTCGAGCGGTTCGACCGAGAGACAGTTCGATTTCACGCTGCAGTCGCCGCACCCCTCGCACACCATCGCGTTGATGATCACGCGCTTGGCGGGATCGGGGTACAGGTTGCGCTTGCGCCGGCGGCGCTTTTCCGCGGCGCAGGTCTGGTCGTAGATGAGCACCGTAACGCCCGCGGTGTCGCGCAATTCCCTCTGCACCGCGTCCAGTTCGTCCCGGTGCCGGATCGCGACGCCCGGCGCCCATTGCGTGCCGGCGGGATATTTTTCCGGCTCGTCGGTGACCAGCACGACCCGCGACGCGCCTTCCGCGGCGACCTGGCGCGAGATGATCGCCGGGTCGAGCGGCCCGTCATGTTGCTGGCCGCCCGTCATCGCCACCGCATCGTTGTACAGGATCTTGTAGGTCATGCTCACTTTGGCGGCGATCGCTGCCCGGATCGCAAGCAGTCCCGAGTGATAGTAGGTGCCGTCGCCGAGGTTGGCGAAGATGTGCTTCTCGCTGGTAAAGGGCGCCTGCCCGATCCAGGGCACGCCTTCGGCGCCCATGTGCGTGAACGTCGCCGTACTGCGGTTCATCCACACCGCCATGAAGTGGCAACCGATCCCCGCGGTGGCGCGGCTGCCTTCGGGCACGCGGGTCGAGGTGTTGTGCGGACAACCGGAACAGAAGTACGGCTGGCGAACGGCGGCGACGCGTGGCTTGGCGAGCATCCGGTCCTTGAAATCGAGGAAGGCAAGCCGGTCCTTGAACTGGCTTCCCAGGCTCTGATCCATGCCGAGCCGCACAAGCCGGCTCGCAATGGCGCGCGCGACCAGCCCCGGTGAGTGCTCGTAATGCGCCGGCAGCAGCCAGGTCCCGGCCGGCCTTCCCTCGGCGCGGCTCCACTCGCCGTTGTCGTCGAATTTTCCAACCACGCGCGGCGGCCGCGCCTCCGGCTCCCAGGCGTACAACTCCTCCTTGAGCTGGTACTCGATGAGCTGGCGCTTTTCCTCCACGACCAGGATTTCTTCCAGCCCTTCGGCAAACCGGGTCGCCCCCTGCGGCTCCAGCGGCCAGCTCATCGCCACCTTGTAGACCCGGAGGCCGATGTCCCGCGCGACCCGCTCGTCGATGCCGAGGTCCGCCAGCGCCTGCATGGTATCGCCGTACGATTTGCCGGTCGTCACGATGCCGAGGCGCGCGCGCGGCGAATCCCAGACGATGCGGTCGAGCCGGTTGGTGCGCGCATAGGCGATCGCCGCGTACACCTTCCAGTCGAGCAGCCGCGATTCCTGCTCCAGAATCCCGTCCGGCCAGCGGATGTTGAGGCCGCCGGGTGGCAGCGCAAAATCCTCCGGCAGCCGGACGAGCGCGCGTTCCGGGTCGACTTCGACCGCGGCACCGGATTCCACCACGTCGGTGACGCACTTGAAGGCGATCCAGCATCCCGAAAAGCGGCTCATGGCGAAGCCGTGCAATCCGAGGTCGAGATAGTCCTGCACGCTCGAAGGATTGAGCACCGGGATGCAGCATGCCTTGAAGATGTGCTCGCTCTGGTGCGGCAGGGTGGAGGACTTGGCGCCATGGTCATCGCCCGCGAGCACCAGGACGCCGCCGTGCTTCGATGTACCTGCGGCATTCGCGTGCTTGAACACGTCGCCGCAACGATCGACGCCGGGGCCTTTCCCGTACCACATGGAGAACACGCCGTCGTACTTCGCACCCGGAAACATGCCGACCTGCTGGGTGCCCCAGATCGCCGTCGCCGCCAGGTCCTCGTTCAGCCCGGGCTGGAATTTGATGTGATGCCGTTCAAGGTGCTCGCGCGCGCGCCAGAGCGTCTGGTCGATTCCGCCCAGCGGCGAGCCGCGGTAGCCGGAGATGTAGCCCGCGGTGTTCAGCCCGGCGCGCTCGTCGCGCACCCGCTGCAGCATGGCGAGTCGGGCGATCGCCTGCATGCCGGTCACGAAGACGCGCCCGTGCTCGAGCGTGTACTTGTCTTCCAGCGAAACCTTGGCCAGTGCCGCCGCTTCGAGGGGTGCGTTCATCCTGCCACCTCCGTTGGTCCGAGTTCGGGCGAACTGCTTCAGCTGCCGCCCGCGGCTTCAGCGCCGCGCTCTGCGCCCGGAATACGCTGCACCTACTTCCTGCTTCGCTCCTTGGGCTTGTCCAAATCCATGTGCGTGAAGTCCAGGTCATGGATGCCCTCAAGCTCATCGTGGAAGGTTCGTTTCACTTTCTCGAACTCGCGTGTGACGTTCTTGAACGCGGCCACCACCTGCGGGTCGAACTGGGCGCCCGAGGCCTCGATGATCTGGCGCTCCGCCTTCTGGGAGTGAAACGGACTGCGGTGCCGCTGCGTCGCGGTCATCGCCTCGTAGGCGTCGGCGACCGCCAGGATCCGGCCGACCAGGGGTATCTCGTCGCCGGAGAGGCCCTTGGATACCCGGTCCCGTCCCAGCGCTCGTGATGGGTGAGCGCCATCTGGCGCGCCGTCGCGAGCAGCGGACTCTCGTGCTTGCCGATGATCTGCGCGCCGATCTCCGGGTGCCTGCGCATTTCCTCGATCTCGACCTTGTTGAGGTTGTCGGACTTGAGCAGGATGTAATCCGGAACGCCGATCTTGCCGATGTCGTACAGCGGCACCGCCTCGAAGAGCACATCGACGAGGTCGCCGTCCAGCCCGATCTCGGTCGCGAGGACTTTCACGTAGTGGCTGACCCGCAGAACCCGGTGCGTGAGTCCGCCCTCCCGGTACTCCATCGCGCGCGACAGCCGCCGGATGATCTGCAGGCGCGTGTTCTGCAGCTCCTCGGTACGCTCGCGAACCTGATCCTCGAGCGCGCGGCGCTGATCAAAGAGCGCGAGGTGGTTGCGCAGGCGCGCCAGAACGAGCGGCGTGCTGAACGGCTTGGTGATGTAGTCGACCGCCCCCAGCGCCAAGCCCCGCCCCTGGTCCTTCACGTCCGTGCGCCCGCTCACGAAGATCACCGGCACGTCGGCGCGCGCCGGGTTGGCCTTCAGTTGCGCGCAGACCTCGTAGCCGTCCGGCGAAGGCATCTGCACGTCCAGCAGGATGATGTCGGGGAGCGGCTCGGTATCGGCCTGGAAGAGCGCTTCCGAGCCGCTCGCCGCGAGCTTGACCTCGTAATCGGCCTTGAGGGCGGCGTGGAACAGATTGCGAACATCCTCGGAATCGTCTACGACGAGGACTGTTGCGCGCTTTCCGTGCCGGGACGGGGTGTCGGATGGCGAGGTCATGGGTCGGAACGTGCGCCCACTGCAAGGAAGCCGCTACTTTTCCACAGGCGCACCCAAAATTCTAGCAGCCCGCGCGGGACTTGCCCCGGTGCGCCGGGCGCGCCGTGCGGCAGAAAAATCGGCGCTGGGGCGCGTCCCGGACGGTATCTCGCCTTGCGACCGGCGCCCTGAGATGTCATAGTTGCACGCGGCGAACGGGCGATCTCACTCCTAGAACGGGCGACGCAGGAGGTGCCAATGGGCAAATCGGTGAACGGGATCATTTTCGCGGTGGCAGCAGTGCTGTTCGTGCCGGTCCTTTCGCACGCGGCCGGCTTGGGCAATCTGACCGTTCATTCGAAGCTGGGCCATCCGCTGGTGGCGGAAATCGAGATCCTTTCGTTTCGGCCCGGAGAAGAGAATTCATTGCAGGTGCGCTTGGCGTCGCGCGAGGCGTTCCGCGATGCCGGCGTTGAATTCAATCCCGCACTGGCCGGTGCCCGTCTTACGCTTGAAAAGCGCGCCGGAAAATCCGTGATCCGGATCACCACCACGCAACCGGTCTACGACCCCTTCCTCAATGTGCTGGTCGAAATGCAGTGGCCCAATGGGCGCTTTGCCCGGGGGTACACGGTGCTCGTGGACCCGGTCGAGTACAAGTCCGCGGCCATGGCCGCTTCCGAATCACTGCCGGCACAAACGGCAGCGACCGCGCCCGCACCGGCACCGACCCGGAGGGAGGCGGCCGCGGCCGCACCACAACCGGTCCCTGCGCCGGTCGTTGCCACCAGCCCTCAGGCAGCACCCATCCCGGAGCCGCGTGTCGTTGCCGACAAATCACCCGCTCAGCCTGCAAGTACACCGCCGGTCGCAGCGCCCGCCACGGCGGCGCCGACGGTTGCGCCTTCAGCAGTTGCAGCACCGGCCGTCGCGCCCGGCACGCCACCAAAGATTGCGTCTTCGACAGTTGCGGTGCCGGTCGAGACGCCAGCGGCACAGGCCACGCCGGCGCAGGGTGGCGTAGCGGCATCGACTCCGATCGCAGTCTCCAGGCCGCACGCTGCGCCAGAGCGGCCCGATTCTTTGCCGCAGACGGCGAGCGCTGCGTCGGCACCGGCGTCGGTTCCCTCACCCGTAGTTTCGGCGGTGCCAGCTTCCGCGCCAACAACCGAAAGTGTTGCCGCGCCTGCTCCAACCGTCACGATGACGCAGGCGCCCACGCCGACTCCTGTCGCGACTTCGCCGAAAGTGGAAAGCGTCTCTCGCGCGCCGAGCATGGCGGCGACCGAACCAACATCGGTTCCGATTGTGACAGGGCGCACCGTCGTCGCATCGACGCCTTCGGTGACGCCGCCGATGGCCGTGTCACCGCCTTCGCCATCCCGCGCGCAGACAGTACCCTCTGCTACCCCCGTAGCCTCCGCTCCGCCGGCACCTGTCGCGCCCAAGGAAGCCTCCCAGCCGGCAAAGGAGCCCGTCGCTGCCCCGTCTCCGGCTCGCCCTGCGCGCGCCGAACGGTCAGTAGCCGATGCGAATCCTGCGGTTGCAACGCAAGCCGCTGTTCCTGCAGCGCGCGGCGCGCCTGAAGCGGCTCACACTTACAGAATCCGGCGGGGTGACACGTTGGGCGCGATCGCGCGTAGAAACAGGCTTGACGGCGTCACGTACAACCAGATGCTGATGGCGCTCTTTCGCGGCAATCCCGATGTCTTCATTCGCGACAACATCAACCTGATTCGTGCCGGGGCACTGATCGTGATCCCGAGTCGGGAAGTCGCCGTGGCCATTGACGCGAAAAACGCATACAAGGACGTCATGGCGCATATGGCGCACTTTGCCAGCTATCGGCGGCAACTGAGCGCAACCGGCGCCACGACCTCGAAAAGGCACGCATCGGGGCAGCGCGAAACGATCAGCCGCAGGGAGGTCGCGCGGAAGTCCGCGCGCACGATGTAATTCCTGCGGCGGCACTCGCTCAGTCGAGTGAGGCGCGAGCGCGGTGGGCGGCGGGGAGTCGCCCCTCGTCTTTGCGCGGCGGCTGATCCCAATACGGTTCGGGGCCGAAGGATTCAGCGAGAAAGTCGATGAACACGCGCGTTTTCGCAGGGAGATACCTCCGATGCGGATACACGGCGTAGATGGCGACATCGCTGCCGAAGGTATAGCCCGGCAGTAGCGGCACGAGAGAACCGCTCTCGAGGTCTCGCCGCACATCCCAGGTCGACTTGAGGGCGACACCGAGACCGGCGATTGCCCAGTCGCGCAGCACTTCCCAGTTGTCGCAGGCATAACGGCCGGATACACGAACCGAACCGGGATTGCCCTCCGGATCCTTGTAATCCCAGGCCATGTGAAATTCGGTGGTGGTGAGGCAGTTGTGTCTCACAAGATCTGCGGGCGAACCGGGTCTGCCATGCTTGCGCAGGTAACCGGGACTCGCGCAGACGACTCTTCGATTGGGAGCGAGCTTGCGCGCCGCGAGCGACGAGTCCTGCAGTTCCGCAATCCGGATCGCGAGATCGAATCCTTCGTCGATCACATTGATGGCGCGATCCGAAAGGCTGAGCGCGAGCTGTACGGCGGGGTAGCGCGCCGCGAAGATCGGGATGAGGGGTGCGATATGCTTGTGACCGAACGAGGCGGGAAGCGCGACCTTTAGAATCCCTTGCGGTTCGATGCGGCGCGCGGCCGCCTCGGCGTTGGCTTCCTCGATCTCGGCAAGAATGCGCACGCACGCTTCGTGATAGCGGGCGCCTTCGTCGGTGAGCGCAATGCGGCGCGTGGTCCGGTTCAGCAGCCGCACACCGAGGTGCGCTTCGAGTGCAGCGATCTTTCGGCTCACCACCGCGGTAGATATCCCCAGTTCGCGTGCAGCACCTGACAGGCTGCCTGCACCTACTGCTTTCGTGAACGCCACCATTTCATGAAGCGAAGGAGTCATATTGTTGCGGTAAATACAATAGTCTTTTGATCGAAACGTTCATTGTATCCGCAAAGACAAAAGCTTAGATTTGCTGCAACGCAGCAGGAACTGATTCGAGCTGCAAAGAACGCGCCCGTCGCGGTCTCCTCCTCCCTCCTCCTCCGCGACGGGGTTACGTCCCGCTCCGCACCATGTGCGGAGCGGGACCGCGCCTAAAGCGAGCACGTGATCGCGGGTGCGAATGCAATAATGTCTCGCGGCCGCGCGGCGGGCCGGATCACTGGGAACCAGGTGAGGCGCACATGAGGCTGGCTTTACTCGGCGGTGGCACGATCGCGCGTCTGGTTCTCGAGCACCAAAGAAACGGAGCGCTTCCCGGCATCGAGATCGTCGCGCTGTGCGGCCACAGCCCGACGTCCCGAAGCGCCTCTCTCGCGCGGCAATTCTCGGTCCCTCATGTCTGCGGAACATCTGCGTTGATCGAAGCGCGACCCGACACCGTTCTCGAGGCGGCGTCGCACCAAGCGGTGTCCACCCATCTTGTGCCCCTGCTGGAAGCCGGGATTTCCGTGATCGTGCTGTCCGCGGGCGCGCTCGCAGACGACGAGTTGCGCGAACGGGCGGAACGGACAGCGGCGCGCACGGGTTCGCTGCTTTACGTTCCGTCCGGCGGTATCGGCGGGCTGGACGCCCTCAAGGGCGCATGTGCCGCAGGCGTGGACGAGGTGGCGATCGAAGTGGCCAAGCCGCCTGCCGCATGGAAGAGCATTGCGTACGTCGAGGCGCTGGGGCTCGATCTGGACCGCTTAACAGGTCCGACCACATTGTTCGAGGGGTCCGCCCGCGAGGGCGTCCCGCATTTCCCGCAGAACGTGAACATTGCGGCCGTGTTGTCGCTTGCCGGCATCGGCCTGGAGCGGACGCGCCTCCGGGTGATCGCCGATCCGGCGCTGACGTGCAACACGCATACGATCAGGGTGAGCGGAAAGAGCGGCCGCTTTACGGTCGTTCTGGAAAACGTCCCCGCCCCGTCCAATCCGAAGACTGCGTGGCTCGCCTGCTACAGCGCTCTTGCCGCTTTAAGGGAGCGAAGCTCGCCGGTGCGCTACGGAACGTGAACTTGAGCCAGCGCGTCCTTGACCAAGCAGCGGAATAGACTGATAATTTCAGGTTCCGCCGGAGGGGTGCCCGAGCGGCTAAAGGGGGCAGACTGTAAATCTGTTGGCCTTGCGCCTACGTTGGTTCGAATCCAACCCCCTCCACCACGAAATTCGGTGTGGCCGCGGGGGACCGGCGGGAACGAAGGGTGACGAGGATCAGGCGGGTGTAGCTCAATGGCAGAGCAGAAGCCTTCCAAGCTTATGACGAGGGT
>CAZXAR010000139.1:0-8132 GCA_964638135.1 uncultured Enterobacteriaceae bacterium
CGCAGGCGCTCATCGAGGAGATGGACGAGCTCGAAGCCGCGGGCGTGGAGGTCGCAAAGCGCCTGCGCCTGTCGGAAGCCTGCCCGCTGATCCTTCCCTACCACATCGCGCTCGACGGCGCGCGCGAGCGGGCGAGGGGCGCGCAAAAGCTCGGCACGACCGGCCGCGGAATCGGCCCGGCCTACGAGGACAAGGTGGCGCGGCGCGCCATCCGCCTGCAGGATCTGCTCAAGCCGGTGCGCTTCGCCCAGAAGCTGCAGGAGCTGCTCGACTTCCACAACTTCGTTCTGAAGCACTACTACCGGCAGCCGGAAGTGGATTTCAACCGGACGCTCGACGAGGCGCTCGCGCTCGCGCCCCGGCTCGAGCCGCTGGTCGCCGACGTGCCGCGTGCGCTCTATGAAGCGAACCGCGCCGGCAAGAACCTGCTGTTCGAGGGCGCGCAGGGCTCCCTGCTCGACATCGACCACGGCACCTATCCGTTCGTCACCTCCTCGAGCTGCGTCGCCGGAGCCGCCGCGGCGGGCGCCGGCGTCGGGCCGCAGCACCTGCACTACGTGCTCGGCATCACCAAGGCCTACACCACGCGCGTGGGCGGCGGGCCCTTCCCGACCGAGCTCTCCGACGGCGTCGGCGAGCGCCTGCGGCTGCGCGGGCAGGAGTTCGGCGCCACCACCGGCCGGCCGCGGCGCACCGGCTGGTTCGACGCTGCCGCGCTCAAGCGCTCGATCCAGCTGAACGGCGTCTCGGGCCTGTGCATCACCAAGCTCGACGTGATGGACGGGGTCGAGCTGGTGAAATTGTGCGTCGGATACGAAGTCGAGGGGACGATGAGCGACATCCTGCCGGTGGGGGCGGAAGAACTGGCGCGCTGCGTACCCGTGTACGAGGAGATGCCCGGCTGGCAGGAAAGCACCGTGGGCGTCCGCAAGCACCTCGATCTGCCGAGCGCGGCGCGCGACTATCTCGCCCGGATCGAGTCCCGCTGCGGCGTGCCGATCGATCTCATCTCGACGGGGCCGGACCGCGACGAGACGATCGTCCTGCGCCACCCTTTCCGCGCGCCGTAGAAAACCTCAGCGCGCGCGACGCGCGCGCTTCACTTCGTACATGGCCGCATCGGCGCGGCGCAGCAGCTCGGTCGGATCTTTGGTGTGGTCGGGGTAGATCGCGAGGCCGATGCTCGCCGAGACCGTCGTCGCCCCGCTCTCGATTTCGCACGGCCGTTCGATCGCCGTGTGCAGCCGCTCGACCAGCCGGTCGAGTTCATGGCGCTGCTCGACGCCGGTCGCGAGGACCAGGAACTCGTCGCCGCCCACCCGCGCCACCGTGTCGCTCTGGCGCAGCGCCGACTGCAGGCGCTGCGCGATCTGGCGCAGCACCGCATCGCCCGCCAGGTGGCCCCAGGTGTCGTTCACCGGCTTGAACCGGTCCAGGTCGATGAAGATCGCGCCGACGCGCGTCTTGGCGCGTTTCGCTACCGAAAGGGCGATCGCCAGCCGGTCCGCGAGCAGCCGCTTGTTGGGAAGACCGGTGAGCGGATCGTGCAGCGCAAGGTGCTCGGCGCGCGCCTCGGCGGCCCGGCGCTCGGTGACGTCCTGGATCTGGGCGATCACCTGGAAGGAGTCGCTCTCTCCGTCCACGACCACCCCCAGGTCGATCTGCACCCACACGGTGGTTCCGTCCTTGCGCACCAGGCGCCGTTCCCGCTGCAGCGCGCCGCGCGCGCCGCGAACCATGCGTACGCGCAGGAATTCGAAATCCTCCGCCCGATCCTCCGGATAGGTGACCGAACGGATGTCGGTCTGCAGCAATTCCTCCTCGGAATAGCGCAGGATCTCGCACAGCGCTTCGTTCGCCATGAGCCACGAGCCGTCGGCGGCAAGCAGCGCCATTCCGATCGCCGAGTTGCGGAACGCGGCCTTGAACCGTGTTTCGCTCGCCCGCAGCGCCTGCTCCGCGGCGATCCGGCCGGTGATGTCGACTGCGGTGACGAGCACGGTTTTCGGCTCGCCGTCCGGCAGAACGCGCGCCGAGATCATGTGCCAGCGAAGTGCGCCCGAGGCGTCCTGGAACGGAACCGCATCCATCCGTGCCTGGCCGGTGCGGGCGAGCTGCTCCCAGATCTTTTCGCGATCCTTGACGTCGACGAAGAGGTCGAGCTCCTTGCTGGTCCTGCCCAGCACCAGCTCGCGCGGGCGTCCCAGCTGCTGCACGTGCGCGTCGTTGATGTCCAGTACGCGCTGGGTGTCGAACTCGACCAGCGCCATCGGCGCCGGCGAATTGCGGAACATCGCCATGAACCGCTCTTCGCTTTCGCGCAGCGCCTCCTCGGCGCGCTTGCGCGTGTTGATGTTGCGGCCGATGCCGCGGTAGCCGCGAAACCGGCCGCTGTCGTCGAACATCGGTGTGCCGCTCGCCGAAATCCAGATTCGCTCGCCGGACTCGTTGACGCGCTGAAACTCGAAATCGCGGAACGGCTGGTGCGCTTCGAGCCGCGCCCGGTGCTCGTGCCAGCGCTCCTCGGAGACACCGATCCAGGGCAGTTCCCAGCGCGCCTTGCCCAAGTGCGAGGCGATCGACGCGCCGGCCCGCGGCACGACCTCGGGAGAGAATTCGATGAAACGGAAATTCTCGTCCTGCTCCCAATACCAGTCGGAAGACAGCTCGGTCAGGCTCCTGAAACGCGCTTCGCTTTCGCGCAGCGCCTGCTCGGCGCGCTTGTACGCCGAGACGTCCGCGACGACGCCCATCATGCGCAGCGCGCGCCCGTTTACGTCGCGTTTGACGACCCGGCCCCAGCTGCTCACCCAGATCACGCTTCCGGCGGGCGTGCGCACGCGGTGATCGACGCGGTATTCGCGACTCACGCCCTTGAGCGCCGCGAGGTAGTCCCGCCGCAGAACCGGCCGGTCCTCCTCCGGAACCAGCTCGAACAGCGCGCCGATCGGCGCGAGCGTGGGCGCGCGCGGCGCGCCGAGCATTTCGCTCCACGCCTCGCTCAGGTACACCATGCCGGTCGCCAGGTCGTAATCGAAGAACGCGAGGCCGGAGGCCTCCAGGGCGCGTGCCGCCTGCCGGTGAAGCGGCGTGTCGTCTTCGCCGCGACCTGCCTGCGCCGCCGCGCTCGGTGCGTGTTTGTCGGGATCGGCACTCGCCATTGGCGCGCTAGTGTAATCCGTCCCGTCCGCGGGTGACCATAGCGGGTTTTCCAAGGCGCCGTCGGTGCGGGTACAGTACCGGCAGGGGGATTTTCATGCACATCGACATCGGCACGATCTACCTGACGGGTGCCCTGTTCAGCGGATTCGTGTCTGCGGTGATCTACTTTGGTGGCGGCAGCTCGAGCCGCCATAACGGGCTTGCCTCGCTCGCGCTTGCCACTTTCGTGATCGCACTGGCGCTCGCGCTGCTCGGCCCGCGGAGCGGCCTGGACGAGTGGCTGACGCTCGGGCTCGGCAACACGCTGCTGGCAGGCGGCGCGCTGCTGCTCCGGTTTGCCGTCGACGAGCTGCACGAGCGTCACGACCGGACGCGCATTCCGCACGGCCGGTCCGGAGGCGTGGAATTCGCGATGCTGCTCTTCGCAACGCCCGCCGCCGGTGCGGAGTCGGTGGCACGCCGGCTGCAGAGCGCTCTGGCCGGCCGCGCACCGCGGATCGGCGAAACGCCGATTCCGATCACCGGCACGTTCGGGATCTCCGAGTGGCGTCCCGGGTCGGAACCCGACGCAAGCGCGCTCCTGCACCAGGCCGATCAGGCGCTCTACCAGGCCAAGGAACGCGGACGCAACTGCATCGTATGCGCGGCGGCCTGAGCGTCCGTGCGTTGATACGGATCAACTTCGCCGCGGCGGCCGGCTTTCGGCGAGCAGGGCCGCGCACTTAGGGTAGGATAGGCGCCGCGGTTTTTCCACGACACGCTCAATCTGGAGGAGGAGCACATGAATCGACAAACCCGAATCCTGACGCAACTGGCGGCGGGAATGGCAGGCTTTGCCGCCCTGACGTCCGGCGCGATCGCGCAGCAGATCACGCTCAAGCTGCATCATTTGCTGCCGGCGCCGGCGCCGGCGCACACCAAGATGCTCACGCCCTGGGCGCAGGACGTCGAGAAGGCCTCGGGCGGCAAGGTCAAGATCGAGCTGTATCCCGCCATGTCGCTCGGCGGCAGGCCGCCCGAGCTGATCAACCAGGTACGCGACGGCGTGGTCGACATCGTCTGGACGGTGAACGGCTACACGCCGGCGCTCTTCCCGCGCTCGGAAGCGTTCGAGTTGCCGTTCGTGCACACGAACAACGCGGTCGCCACCAATCTTGCGATGCGCGACATGTTCCTGAGCGGCGAGATCGCGGAGGACTTCAAGGACGTCAAGGTGATGTTCCTGCATGTGCACGCCGGCCAGGCCATCCACATGGCCGAGAAAGAAGTGCGCAAGCCGGACGACCTCAAGGGCCTCAAGATGCGCATTCCGACGCGCACCGGCGCCTGGATCATCGAGGCGCTCGGTGCCGCACCGGCCGCCATGCCGGTCCCCGATCTGCCGCAGGCGCTTTCGAAGAAGGTGGTCGATGGCGCCTTCATCCCGTGGGAAATCATTCCACCGCTCAAGCTCCAGGACGTGACCAAGGTCCAGGTCGAAGGGCCGAACAAGGTGCGCTTCGGCACGACGACGTTCCAGGTCTCGATGAACAAGAACAGCTGGGCGAAGCTGCCGCCCGATGTGCAGAAGGCGTTCGAAGCAAACAATGGCGAAGCCCGCTGGCGCACGGTCGGCCAGGTCTGGACCGATTCGGAGGAGGGCGGCATCGCGCTCGCCAAGAAAGCCGGCAACAAGCACATCCAGATCACCGAAGCCGAACTGGAATTGTTCAAGCAGAAGCTCGAGCCGGTGGTGCAGCGCTGGATCGACGAGGTGAAGACGAAGGGCATCGACGGCAAGGCGCTCGTCACGAAGGCGCGCGCGCTGATCGCCAAATACTCCAAGTAGCGCATGGGCGAAGGTCCCGTGCCGGGGCACGCGGGACCTTCCAGCCCCGCCCGCCGCGCGATCGAGTGGTGGGCGCTGCTGGGCGGGATCGTGCTGCTCGCGATTGCGCTGATGACGACCTGGAGCGCGGCGGGCGGCTTCTTCGGCAAGCCGCTGCCGGGGGATTTCGAGCTGACCGAGATCCTCGTCGCGGTGGCCGTGTTCGCGTTCCTGCCCTATTGCCAGCTCACCGATTCGAACGTCACCGCCGATCTTTTCACCGCCGGCGCAGGGCCGCGCGCGGTGGCCGGTTTTGCGCTCTTCGCGGCGCTGCTCGCGGTCGGAATCAGCGTGGTGCTCGCCTGGCGCACGGGGGCAGGGCTGCTCGACTACCGCCAGTTCGTCGAGACCACCGCAATCCTGAAGATTCCGATCTGGTCGGCCTACGTGCCGGCGGTCATCTCGCTGGTGCTGCTGGTTCTCGCCTGCCTGATCACGTTGAAAGACGCCTGGCGCGCCCTGACGCGGCGCTGAGCAGCGCACCGAGTTGGATCCGCATTTCGTCACCGGCCTCATCGGCCTCGCCACCCTGATCGCGCTGATCGCGATCCGGGTGCCGATCGCTCACGCCATGCTGCTCGTCGGCGCGGGCGGCATCGCGGTACTGAGCGGGCCGGCGATTCTGCTCTCGCAGCTCAAGACGCTCGCCTATTCGCAATTCTCGAACTACGGCCTCTCGGTGCTGCCGATGTTCGTGCTGATGGGCAACGTGGCGTCGCGCGCCGGTCTTTCGCAGGATCTCTTCCGCGCCGCCAACGCCTGGCTCGGTTGGCTGCGCGGTGGCGTCGCCATGTCGGCGATCGCCGCCTGCGCCGGCTTCGGCGCCGTGTGCGGCTCCTCGCTCGCGACCGCCTCGACGATGGGCCAGGTGGCGCTTCCGGAGCTGCGCCGCTACCGCTACAGCCCGGAACTCGCCACCGGGACGCTCGCCGCCGGCGGCGTGCTCGGCATCCTGATCCCGCCCTCGGTGGTGCTCGTCGTCTACGCGATCGTCGTCGAGGCGAGCATCGTCGAAATGTTCATCGCCGCGTTCATCCCGGGCCTGATCGCGGTGCTCTTCTTCCTCGTGACGATCGCGATCTACGTCTGGCTCAAGCCCGAATCCGGGCCGCCGGGCGACCGCGTGCCGCGCGAGGAATTCATCGCCGCGACCATCGGTGTTGCGCCGGTGCTGGCGATCTTCGGCGCGGTCATCGGCGGGATCTACTTCGGGCTTTTCAATCCGACGCCGGCGGCCGCCATTGGCGTCTTTCTGGTGACGGTGCTTGCCTTCGCGCGCCGTACGATGGACCTCGCAGGCATGAAAGAGGCGCTGCTCGACACCGCGAAGACAAGCGGCATGATCTACCTGATCCTGTTCGGCGCGCAGCTCCTCAACATCTTCATGGCGCGCGGCGGGGTGCCGCAGGCCGCGGCAACGATGATGGCCGAGTCGGGGCTTGCGCCGATGACGGTGCTCGTGATCCTGCTCGTGGCGCTGATCGTGCTCGGCTGCCTGATGGACAGCCTGTCCATGATCCTGCTCGCGATCCCGTTCTTCTGGCCGGTGGTCGCGGTGATGGACTTCGGCATGAGCCCGAACGACCTCAAGATCTGGTTCGGCATCCTCGCGCTGATCGTCGTCGAGCTCGGGCTGATCACGCCGCCGGTGGGAATGAACGTATTCGTGATCCATTCGCTCGCGCGCGACGTGCCGATGATCCGGATCTTCATCGGCGTGATGCCTTTCTTCTTCGCCGAGCTGCTGCGCGTCGTGATCCTGGTCGCGTTTCCGGGACTGACGCTCTGGCTGCCCAAGCTCCTTGCGGGCTAGTAGCTCTCCAGGCCGTCACCCCGGATTCCAGGCTGGTGCCGAGGAAGGGACTCGAACCCCCACAGTGTTGCCACCGCATGGACCTGAACCATGTGCGTCTACCAATTCCGCCACCTCGGCAGGGGTGCGGATTGTAGAGTCTGACTCCTGCAGTGTCAAAGAAAAAGCGCCACAAATCGATCACGTACCCTGATTCCGCGCGCGGGCGCGGCGGCGTTGAGCGCGCGCTCGTCGAGGGCCGCGTCGATGCCAGTCCCGAGGGCCACGGATTCCTGATCGCGGAGCGCGATTCCGTGCGGGTGTATCTATCCGCCACCGAGATGCGGCAGGTGCTGCACGGCGATCGAGCGGTTGCGCGCGTGACCGGGCAGGATGCGCGCGGCAGGCCTTCGGGAGAAATCGTCGAGGTCATCGAGCGCGCGCAGCGGAACGTGGTCGGCCGGCTGCATGCCGAGCACGGCCTCCTGCTTCTCGTGCCCTCGGACACGCGCATCGCGCAGGACATCCTGGTGCCGGATGCCGAGGCGGGAGGCGCGAAGCCAGGGCAAGTGGCGACCGTGGAGCTGATCGCGCAGCCCACGCGGCACGCGCAACCGATCGGCCGCGTGGTGGAGGTGCTCGGCCACTCCGCCGACCCGGGAATGGAAGTGGAGATTGCGCTGCGCAAGTTCGACCTGCCGCATCGGTTCGACGCCAAGGCGCTCGCCGAGGCGCGTCGCCTTCCGGAATCGATCCGGGCCGAGGACCTGGCGGGCCGGCGCGATCTGCGCGCGGTTCCGTTCGTCACGATCGACGGCGAGTCGGCGAAGGATTTCGACGATGCGGTGGTCGCGCACCGGGAAGGCAAGGGCTTCCGCCTCCAGGTCGCGATTGCGGACGTCGGACACTATGTGCGCCACGGCAGCGCGCTCGATAGCGCAGCGCGCGAGCGGGGCACCTCGGTGTATTTCCCGCGGCGCGTGATTCCGATGCTGCCCGAAAAGCTGTCGAACGGCCTGTGTTCGCTCAATCCCGAAGTCGACCGGCTGGCGATGGTGTGCGAGATGGCGGTCAGCGCCCGCGGGGCGGTCGAGCAGTTCGAGTTCTTTCCGGCCGTGATCCGTTCGCACGCGCGGCTCACCTATACCGAAGTGTGGGCGGCGCTCTCGGAGGGCCGGGCGAGCGCGCCGCTCGCGACGCTGTACGACTGCTACCAGTCCCTCGCCCGCGAACGACTGCGCCGCGGCGCGATCGACTTCGAGACGCTCGAGACGCGCATGGAGTTCGATGCGCGCGGCAGGATCCGGCGCA
>CAZXAR010000140.1:0-8078 GCA_964638135.1 uncultured Enterobacteriaceae bacterium
GGTTAGAGCGCGAGTTCCAGCACTCGCGCCGCGTGCAGCGCGCGGCGCCGCGCGCCGTGTTCGATCTGCTCGCGGCAGCTTGTGCCGTCGGCGACGATGAGAGCGTCCGCGCTCGCCTTGCGCACGGCGGGCAGCAGGCTCAGCTCGGCCATTTTCATCGAAACGTCGTAATGCTCGGCTTCGTAGCCGAAGCTGCCCGCCATGCCGCAGCAGCTCGATTCGATCACGCTCAGTTTCAGTTCCGGAATCAGCCGGAGCGCGCGCTCGACCGCGCCCATGGCGCCGAATGCCTTCTGATGGCAGTGCCCGTGCAGCAGCGCCTGCGACGCGAGCGGCTTGAGCTGCAGCCGCAGCCGACCGGCATCGGCTTGGGCACATAAGAACTGCTCCAGCAGGAGCGCGCGCTGCGCAAGCGCGCCGTTTTCCGCGCCCGGCAGCAGGGCGGTGAACTCGTCGCGCAAGGTGAACAGGCACGACGGCTCGAGTCCGACGATGGGGACGCCGCGCTCGGCGAACGCTCGCAGGGACGCAAGCATGCGGCGCGCCTCGGTCTTCGCTTCGTCGACCAGTCCCGCTGACAGAAAGGTCCTGCCGCAGCACAGCGCTTCGGTGCTATGCACGCGATAGCCCGCCGCGGTAAGCAGCCTCAGCGCGGCGCGCGCGTTTTCCGGCTCGAAATAGCGCGTGAACGTATCGACGAACAGCACCACGTCGGCATCGGGCGCCGCGCGCGCATCGAAGACGTCGGTGCGCCAGCGTGGCAACGGGCGCTGCCTCGAAAAGCCCAGCGCTCCGCCAGCCAAAGCCGTGCCCAGATTCGCGAGCGGCGCCAGCCGCGCGGCGAGCGGCGCGTAGCGCGGCAGGTACGCAATCAGCCGCTCGCGCAGCGTCGGCGCATGTTGTTTGCGGTACTGCGCCAGGTATTCGATCTTCATGCGCGCCATGTCGACGCCCGTGGGGCACTCGCGCTTGCAGCCCTTGCAGGACACGCACAGATCGAGCGCTTCTTTCGCCTCGTCGAACCCGAGCTGGCCCGAAAGGGCGAGCCGCAGCGTGTTGGCGCGTCCGCGGGTGAGGTGCACTTCGTCGCGCGTGGCGCGGTATGAAGGGCACATGGTGCCGGCGTCGAACTTGCGGCAGTGGCCGTTGTTGTTGCACATCTCCACGGCCTTGTCGTAGCCGCCCCATTCGCCCCAATCGAGCGCCGGCTTCAAGGCGATCGTCGCGTAGCCCGGTTTGAAGCGGAAAAGCGAACCGTCGTCCATCTTCGGCGGATGGACGATCTTGCCCGGATTCATCAAACCCTTCGGATCGAGCCAGGACTTGATCTCGCCGAGCGCGGCGGTGAGCCGCGGGCCGAAGAGCGGCGCGATCCACTCCGAGCGGGCCAGGCCGTCGCCGTGCTCGCCTGAATACGCGCCCTTGTATCGCCTCACCAGCGCGCAGGCCTCCTCCGCGATCGCGCGCATCTGCCGCGCGCCCTCGCGGCGCATGTCGAGCACCGGGCGCACGTGCAGGCACCCCACCGAGGCGTGCGCGTACCAGGTGCCGCGCGTGCCGTGCTTCTCGAACACCCGCGTCAACTGGTCGGTGTACGCCGCGAGATGTTCGAGCGGCACCGCGCAATCCTCGATGAAGGACACCGGCTTGCCGTCGCCCTTCATCGACATCATGATGTTGAGGCCCGCCTTGCGCACTTCCCAGATGTCCCGTTGCTGCTTCGCGTCGGTGATTTCCACCACGCTGCCGGGCAGGCCAAGGTCGCCCATCAGTTGCACGAGCTGCTTCAGCTTGCGCTGCTGCCCGGCCGCGTCCTCGCCCGAAAATTCGACCAGCAGAATCGCCTCCGGCTCGCCGCGCACGAACGAGCGCAGCGTCGCCTGAAACGCCGGGATGTCGCGCGCGAGGCCGATCATGGTGCGGTCGACCAGCTCCACCGCGGAAGGGCCGAGCTTCACGATGTGCTGCGCGCAGTCCATGGCGATGTAGAACCGCGGGAAATGGCATACGCCGAGCGCCCGCGCCCCCGGCAGCGGCGAGAGTTTCAGATGCAGCCGCTCGAACCAGGCGAGCGTGCCCTCGGAACCCACCAGCAGATGCGCCGCGTTTGCGTGCGGCGGACCGAGATGATCGAGGTTGTAGCCCGCGACCTTGCGCAGCACTCGCGGAAAGCGCGCGGCGATCTCTTCCCTCTCGCGCGCGTGGAGCGCGCGCAGCTTGCCGAGGAATTCCAGGTACGCGGGCGGCCCGCCCGGCTCGTCCATCGGGCCGAACCTCCAGCGCTCGCCGGCCGCGGTAACGGCGTCGATCGCAAGCACGTTATGCACCATGTTGCCGTAGGCGATCGAGCGCGAACCGCAGGAGTTGTTGCCCGCCATGCCGCCGAGCGTCGCCTGCGCCGAGGTGGAAACGTCGACCGGAAACCACAGCCCGTGCTTGCGCAGTTGCGCGTTCAGTGCATCGAGCACGAGACCCGGCTGAACCACTGCGATGCGCCGCTCGGGGTCGACTTCGATGGCGCGCTTGAGGTATTTCGAAGTATCGAGCACGAGTGCCGCGCCGACCGTCTGGCCGCATTGCGAGGTGCCGGCACCGCGCGGCAGCACCGCCGCGCCGAGCTCGACCGCGACCGCGAGCGCCGCGCGCGCTGCCTCCTCGGTGCGCGGGACGACGACGCCGAGCGGCTCGATCTGGTAGATCGATGCGTCGGTCGAATAGCGGCCGCGGCTCGCGGCGTCGAACAGCACTTCGCCGTCCACTTCGCGGCGCAACCGTGCTTCGAGCCCGGGCACTTCAGGCGACCGCTTTCGCCGCTAGCGCGCCGAGCACCGAAGTGAGCTTGGAGGTGAGATGCTCGCCGAGCAGCCGTTTCAGGCGCGGCGCATCGCGCGCGGCAAGCGCGGCAAGGATCTCCTCGTGCTCGCGCACTGCCGCGTCCCAGCGCTCGCGCGACAGATTGGCCATGTAGCGGGCGCGGCGCACGTTCGCGTTCAACTGCCGGTAGGTGTGCGCAAGCACCGGGTTGCCGGAAGCCTCGGCGAGCTTGAGGTGAATCGCCTGGTTGTGGCGGAAATATCCGGCAAGATCGGCGCGCGCGTGCGCCGCGCGCATCTCGTAATGAAGCGCCCGCACCTCGTCCAGATCGCGCTCGCTCGCGCGCGCGCAGGCGAGCTCCCCCGCAAGCGCCTCGAGCGCCCCCATGACCGCAAAGGTCTGCTCCAGTCGCCCGGGGTCGAGCGCCGAGACCACTGCGCCGCGATTGGGCAACAATTCGACCAGCCCTTCGGTCGCGAGGACCTTGAACGCTTCGCGCAGCGGAGTGCGCGAGATGCCAAGCTGCTGGCAGAGAATGCGCTCGTTCAACCGCGCGCCGGGGGCGAGGCGACCCTGTACGATCATGTCGCGGAGCCGCTCCACGGTCTCCTCGTGCAGCGACCGGCGGCTGATGGGCAGATCTGCTTGCTGGCCGTTCATTTTGAATGCAGAATACAAAAACTGATCATAGTTAGCAACTTTAAGCCCCTATGTTGCGCAGCATGGAGTTTTTGCATGCAATTCGGAGCCACGATGCCTAGAACGAGCGGCCGCCATTTCCTGCAAATTCCTGGACCTACCAACGTTCCGGACCGTGTCCTGCGGGCGATCGACTTTCCGACCATGGACCATCGCGGGCCGGAATTCGCCGCGCTCGGCAAGACGGTGCTCGCAGGGCTCAAGCGGGTTTTCAGGACCACTGCGAGCGAGGTCATCATTTATCCGGCCTCGGGCACCGGGGCGTGGGAGGCGGCGCTTGCGAACACGCTCTCGCCCGCCGACCGGGTGCTGATGTACGAGACCGGCCATTTTGCGGCGCTGTGGGAGCGGCTCGCCAAGCGCCTCGGCCTGGAACCCGAGTTCCTGCCCGGCGACTGGCGCCATGGCGCCGATCCCGAGGCGATCGAAAAGCGCCTGCGCGCCGATACCGAAAAGAGCATCAAGGCCGTTTGCGTGGTGCATAACGAAACCTCGACCGGGGCGACCACCCGCGTCGCCGAGGTGCGAAAGGCGATCGACGCCGCGGCGCATCCGGCGCTTTTCATGGTGGACACGATTTCCTCGCTCGCTTCGATCGACTACCGCCACGACGAATGGGGCGTCGATGTCACGGTGGCCGGCTCGCAGAAAGGACTGATGCTGCCCCCGGGGCTGTCGTTCAACTGCGTCTCGGCGAAAGCCCTTGCCGCCTCGAAGGCGGCGCGGTTGCCGCGCAGCTACTGGGCCTGGGACGAAATGCTCGCCAGCGGCAAGAGCGGGTTTTTCCCCTACACCCCGGCAACCAACCTGCTCTACGGGCTGCGCGAGGCGCTCGTCATGCTGCTCGAGGAGGAGGGGCTTGAGAACGTCTTTGCGCGCCATCAGCGCCACGCCGAAGCGACCCGGCGCGCGGTGCGCGCCTGGGGGCTGGAAGTGCTCGCGCTCGACCCGCGCGAATACTCCGCTTCGCTCACCGCGGTGCTGATGCCCGCGGGACACGACGCCGACCGGGCGCGCAAGGTGATTCTCGAGGCTTTCGACATGTCGCTCGGCACCGGACTGGGAAAGCTTGCCGGGAAGGTGTTTCGCATCGGTCATCTGGGCGATTTCAACGATCTGATGCTCACGGGCACGCTCGCCGGGGTGGAAATGGGCCTCGCGCTTGCCGGCGTTCCCGTGAAGAAAGAGGGGGTGCAGGCAGCGCTGCAGTACCTCGTGGAGTGTCGCGCAACGCCTGCACGCGCCGCTGCCTGAGCGGTACGGCGGCGCCAATGCCCGAATTGCGCTCGATGCGCGCGCGATGACCGATCCGATACTTCTCCAGCGCGACGGTTCGATCGCAACGGTCGTCCTCAACCGACCCGAAAAGCTCAACGCGCTCACGCGGCCGATGTGGCAGCGGCTGGGCGAAGTGTTCGCAGAGCTCTCCGCGGACGAAACGCTGCGCTGCGTGGTGATCCGGGGCGCCGGCGACAAGGCGTTCGCCCCGGGCAACGACATCGCCGAATTCGAGCGCGAGCGTTCGAACGTCGAGCAGGCGCGCGCCTATGGCCACGTCATGGAGACGACGATCAAGGCGATCGCGGGCTGCCTTCATCCGGTGGTGGCACTGATTCAGGGGATCTGCGTCGGCGGCGGCCTGGAGATCGCGGCGCTCGCCGACATCCGGATCTGCGGGGAATCGAGCCGCTTCGGCGTACCGATCAAGAACCTTGGCCTCGTCATGGCGCACTGCGAACTCGCCGCCCTGATCGGACTTTGCGGGAGCGCCACTGCGCTCGAAATCCTGCTCGAGGGGCGGATCTTCGGCGCCGCCGAGGCGAAGGAAAAGGGATTGATCACCCGTGTCGTACCCGATGAGCGGGTCGAAGAGGAGGCCTACGCAACCGCAAGGCGCATCGCCGAAGGCGCGCCGCTTGCGGCGCGCTGGCACAAGAAATTCGCCCGCCGGCTCGCAGATTCACGGCCGCTTACGCAAGCCGAGTACGACGAAGGCTTCGCCTGCTTCGGCACCGCGGATTTCCGCGAGGGCGTAACGGCCTTTCTCGCCAAGCGCAGGGCGAACTTCGAGGGGCGCTGATGGGTCCGCTTGCCGGGGTCAGGGTGCTCGAGCTGACGCAGGTCATGGCCGGGCCGGTCTGCGGGCTGATGCTCGCCGACCTGGGCGCGGACGTGGTCAAGATCGAGAAGATCCCCGATGGCGACGACTCGCGCCGCTACGACAGGCCGAGCGTCAACGGCGAATCGGCCGCGTTCCTGATGATGAATCGCGGCAAGCGCGGTCTTGCGCTCGACCTGAAGCATGCGGCGGGGCGCGATGCGCTCATCCGCATGGCGCGCCGGGCCGACGTGCTGCTCGAGAATTTCCGCCACGGGACGCTGAAAAGACTGGGGATCGGCTACGAACGCCTGCGTGCGGAAAACCCGGCGCTCATCTACTGCGCGGTGAGCGGCTGGGGCGCAAGCGGCCCGTACGCGGCGAAAGGCGGGTTCGACTTGATCGCGCAGGGCGCCTCGGGCCTGATGGCCTACACCGGAGAGCCCGGGCGCGAGCCGGTCAAGGTGGGCAGCCCCGTCACCGACATCAATGCCGGGATTCTCGCCGCGCTCGGCATCGTTTCGGCTTACGTGCATCGACTCAAAACGGGCGAAGGGCAGCTCATCGATACGTCGCTCTTCGAGGCGGGCCTGCAACAGAGCTACTGGCACGCGGCGGTGCATTTCGCGACCGGCGAATCCCCCGGCCCGTCCGGCTCGGCGCACGTGCTCTCGGCCCCGTACCAGGCGTTTCGCACCCGCGACGGCTGGATCAATATCGGCGGCGCCAACCAGGCGAACTGGGAACGGATCGCGCGGGTGCTGGGGGCGCCGCAATGGATCGACGACGCGCGCTTTCGCACCAACGGCGAACGGATGCGCAACCTTCCCGCGCTGATCGCGGCGATGACCGAGCGGCTCGCCGCCCGCTCCTCGGCCGAGTGGCTCCAGGTGCTCGACGCGGCCGGCGTGCCCTGCGGCCCGATTCACTCGCTCGCCGAGGCGCTCGCCGATCCCCAGGCGCTCGCGCGCGAGATGGTGATCGCGATCGACCACCCGCGCGCCGGACGCACCCGAGCGGTGGGCATGCCGGTCAAGTTTTCGCTTTCCGGGAGCGGCAGCCGGCGTCCCGCGCCGCTCTTTGGCGAACACACGCGCGAAGTGCTGCGCGAGTACGGATTCGCGCCGGCGGAGATCGAGGCGCTGCTCGCGAGCGGCGCCGCCCGGGCCGCGGCCGGCTGAGCGAATTCCGCGCCTACTGCGTGCGAAGGCGCGGGTCGAGCGCGTCGCGCAGCGAGTCGCCGAACAGGTTGAAGCCGAACACCGCGAGGCTGATCGCAAGCCCCGGAAAGACCGCCATCCAGGGCGCCGATTCGGCGAACTCCACGGCCGCGCCGCGTAGCATCAGGCCCCACGCCGCGGTCGGCTCCTGCACCCCCAGGCCGAGAAACGAAAGCGACGCCTCGAGCAGGATCGCCTCGCCGAGAAACGCGGTCGCCATGATGAGGATCGGGGCCATGACGTTCGGCAGCATGTGGCGCAGGATGATGCGCCGGTGGCCGTATCCCGAGGCGCGCGCCGCGTCGATGTAGGGCATCTCGCGCACCGAGAGCGCGCTCGAGCGCACCACGCGCGCGCAACGCGGCACCATCGGCGTGGCGATGGCAAGGATCACGTTGCCTGCGCCGGTGCCGAGCACCGCGACCACCGCGAGCGCCAGGATGATCACCGGGAAGGCAAAGAAAACATCCAGGATGCGCTGCACGACGAGATCCGCCCGGCCGCCGAAGTAGGCGCTCGCGACGCCGATCAGCGAGCCGAGCGTCGCTCCGAGAAGCGACGCCCCGAAACCGACCATGAGCGCGGTGCGCGATCCGTAGAGAATGCGCGAGAGCACGTCGCGGCCGTGCGCGTCGGTGCCGAGCCAATGCCCGGCGCCCGGCGCGGAGAGCATCGCGGCGTAGTCGTTCTCGAGCGGGTTATACGGCGCGATCAACCCGGCAGTCGCGGCCATCGCGATCATGAGCAGGATGATTGCGCCGCCGACCGCGCCGAGCGGACGCTGGCGCACGAAGTCGATGATCACCTCCGACCAGCGGACCTCATGCTCCCCGCCGCGGGTCAGGTCATCTACGGTCTGCGGGGTGACGGCCATGGGGTCAGCTGTAGCGGATGCGCGGGTCGAGCCAGGCGTAGGCGATGTCGACCACGAAATTCACGATCAGGAACACGGTCGCAACGAGCATCACCAGCGCCTGCGTGAGCGTGTAGTCGCGGCGCGAGATCGCTTCCACGAACAGCATCCCCAGCCCGTTCAGATTGAATACCTGCTCGGTCACCACCAGGCCGCCGAGCAGGAACGCGAACTCGAGGCTCATGACGGTGAGCACCGGCAGGATCGCGTTCTTCAGCGCGTGGCGCGCAAGGATCAGCTTCAGCCACAGCCCCTTGGCGCGGGCGGTGCGGATATAGTCCTCGCGCAGCACCTCGAGCATCGCCGAGCGCATCATGCGCGTGCCGACCGCGGA
>CAZXAR010000141.1:0-8057 GCA_964638135.1 uncultured Enterobacteriaceae bacterium
AAACAGTCAGCGTCGACTTGCGCGGCAGCGAAGAAGCACCCCCGGTCGCGACCGGCGCCTGGGGCTACGGGGTGATTTCGGTCAACAGCGACCACACCGTGAAGGGGAGCATTACCGTTGCCGGCCTTTCCCCGGCTGCGGCGCACATTCACGTGGGCGGGCGCGGTACCAACGGGCCGGTAATCGTCGGCCTCGTAAACATGGGCGACAACGTCTGGGCGGTTCCCGCCGGCGCGGCGATCAGTACCGACCAGTTCCTCGCCTTCAAGGCAGGAAATCTCTACATCAACGTTCACACCGCGGCACACAAGGGCGGCGAGATCCGCGGCCAACTGCAGCCGTAGCCGCGCCGGAGCGCGGGCCGTGCCAATCTTCGACCCGGCCCTGGTGCAACGGGGCGCGCGCCTCAAGCGCTCGCCCTATTTCGACGCTACGCAGCGCTCCGGCTGCCACGGCTACACCGTGTACAACCACATGCTGCTGCCGATCGGCTACGACACGCCGCAGGCCGAGTACCGCAGGCTGTGCGAGGACGTGACGCTGTGGGATGTCGCAGTCGAGCGCAACGTCGAGATTTCCGGTGCCGACGGGCTGCGCTTCGCCGAGCTGCTGACACCGCGCGATCTTTCGAAATGCCGCGTCGGCGAAGGACGCTACGTCCTGCTCACCGACGATGCGGGGGGGATCGCCAACGATCCGGTCCTGCTGCGGCTCGCCGAAAACCGTTTCTGGCTGGCGTGCGCCGATTCCGATGTGCTGCTCTGGGCAAGAGGGATCGCGCGCGGCGCCGGCCTGCGGGTGAAACTGCGCGAGCTGGACGTGGCGCCGCTTCAGCTCCAGGGTCCGAAATCCCGCGCGCTCGCGCAGGCGCTTTTCGGCGACCGGGTGCTCGGGCTCGGCTACTACGGTTTTTTCGAGACGCGGCTCGACGGCATTCCGCTGCTCGTGACGCGCACCGGCTGGAGCGGCGAACTCGGTTACGAGCTCTATCTGCTCGACCCCTCGCGCGGGAGCGATCTTTGGGAGCGGGTGATGGAGGCCGGGCGGGCGTTCGCGATCGCGCCCGCGGGCCCGTCGGACATCCGGCGCATCGAGGCCGGCATCCTCAATTACGGCATCGACATGACGCTCGAGAACAACCCGTACGAAGTCGGCCTCGGGCGGCTGGTCGACCTCGGCAAGGCGGCCGATTTCATCGGCCGCGAGGCGCTGCGGCGGATCGGCGCGGAAGGTCCCCGCCGGAGGCTCGCGGGCGTGGAAATCGAAGGCGCTGCGCTCGATCTCAACATGACCCGCTGGCCGGTGCGGCGGGAGGGCCGCTCCATCGGCCACGTCACCTCCGCGGTGCATTCGCCGCGGCTGCAGAAGAACATCGGCTACGCGCTGCTGCCCGCGGCGCAGGCTTCCCTGGGAACACGGATCGAAGTGGAGACGGCGGATGGCGAGCGCGCCGCGACCGTCGTGCCGATGCCCTTCGTCGACCCGGACAGGCGCATCGCGCGCTCGTAGTCGCTTTGCCTTTGCGCGCGGTATGCTCGCTTGCATGCCGGACGCCGCGCGCCGCATCCTCCACGTCGACATGGACGCGTTCTACACGTCGGTGGAGCAGCGCGACGATCCTGCGCTGCGCGGCAGGCCGGTCGCCGTGGGCGGCTCGCCCGAATCGCGCGGCGTCGTCGCGGCCGCAAGCTACGAAGCGCGCGCGTTCGGCGTTCGCTCGGCGATGCCGATGTCGCGCGCCGTGCGCCTCTGCCCGGAACTCGCCATCGTGCCTCCCGATTTCACGCGCTATCGCGCCGTTTCGCAGCAGGTGATGGCGATCCTGCGCTCGGCGACGCCGCTCGTGGAGCCGCTCTCGCTCGATGAGGCGTACCTCGACGTTACGCAGAATCTCTGGGGCGAGCCGCTCGCCACCAGCGTCGCCAGGCGCCTGAAGGCGCAGATCCGGGAGCAAACCGGACTGACGTCCTCGGCGGGCGTGGCGCCCAACAAGTTCCTCGCGAAGATCGCCTCGGGCTGGAAGAAACCCGACGGGCTCACCATCATTCCGCCGCAAAAGGTCGAGCGCTTCCTGCGCCTGCTGCCGGTCGAAGCGCTCTGGGGCGTGGGGCCGGTGACCGCGAAGAAACTGCGCGCTCTGGGGATCGAACGCCTCGTCGACGTGCGCGCCGCCGACGAGGCACGGTTGCAGCGCGCGGTGGGAAGCCTCGCCGGCTGGCTGCGGCGTCTCTCGTACGGCGAGGATCCGCGCCCGGTGCAGCCCGACCGGCCGTGGAAATCGCGCTCCTGCGAAACGACGTATCCCGAGGATCTGACCGACCCCGGCGAGATCCGCCGCGAGGTCGAGCGGCTCGCGCGGCGCACGGCCGCAGCGCTCGAGCGGCGGAACCTGCTGGCGCTCACGGTGACGCTCAAGGTCCGGTATGCCGACTTCACCACGGTGACGCGCAGCCATACCGCGGATGCGCCGACACGCCGTCCCGCGGAGATCGCCGCGCGTGCGCTCGCGCTGCTCGAGCGCACCGACGCGTTGCGGCGCGCCGTGCGCCTGCTCGGCGTGGGGGCGCAGGGCCTGCTCGGCCGGGAAGAAGGCGCGCCGGGACCGGATCTGTTCCTCTCGGAATGAAGCGCGTCTTCTACGGCTGGTGGATGGTCGCGGCCGGCTGCGCCATCCAGTTCCTGCAGTCGTGCCTTCTGCTGCAGTCCTTCGGCGCCTACGTCGCAATACTGCGCGACGACCGCGGCTGGTCGAAGACCGAACTCGCGGGCGCCGCCGCGCTGCACCAGCTGGAAGCCGCGATTCTCGGGCCGCTGCTCGGCTGGATCATCGACCGCTTCGGGCCGCAGGGAGTGATCCGCACCGGCGTGTTCGTCCTCGGCGTCGGTTTCATGCTGCTCGGCAGGATCGAAACGCTGCTCAGTTTTTACGCCGCGTTCGTCGTCGTGGCGCTCGGCTCGAGCCTGTGCGGGTTCTTCCCCCTCAACGTCGCGCTCATCAACTGGTTCGAGCGCAAGCGCGCCCGTGCCCTGTCGAGCATGGGGCTGGGGCTTGCGCTCGGCGGTATCGCGGTTCCGGCGGTCGCGGTCTCGCTCACCACGTACGGCTGGCGCGCCACCGCGTTCGCCTCCGGCCTGATCATCCTTCTCGCCGGGTTTCCGCTCTCGCTTGTCTTCCGCCGCCGGCCCGAGGACTACGGCCTGCGCGTCGACGGCGAACTCGTGCCCGCTTCGGCAGAGGCCGCCGCGGAAGCGGGCGCGCCCGATACCACGCGCGATTTCACCGTTCGCGAGGCGCTCCGCACGCCGGCGTTCTGGCTGCTCTCGCTCGGCCACGGGTTCGCCCTCTTCGTCGTCGGCGCAGTGAACGTGCATGCCATCACGCACATGAAGGAAGGCCTTGGCTACTCGATCGAGGCTGCCGCGTTCGTGATCACGCTGCAGACCTTTTCGCAGATCGGCGGCATCGCCATCGGCGCGGCGTTCGGCGACCGCTCCGACAAGCGCCTGATCGCCGCGAGCTGCATGCTGATGCACATGGCGGGGCTGCTCTTCCTCACCTACGCCACCGGCACCGCAATGGTGGTCGCGTTCGCCCTGCTGCACGGCGTCGCCTGGGGTCTGCGCGGCCCCTTCATGCAGGCGATCCGCGCCGACTACTTCGGGCGCAGCGCGATCGGCATGATTCTCGGCCTCTCGGTGACGATCATCGTCATCGGCCAGATCGGCGGGCCGATGATCGCGGGCATCCTCGCCGACGCGACCGGCAACTACCGCGCCGGCTTCACGATCGTGGCGCTGCTCGCCGGGCTGGGTTCGGTGTTCTTTCTCCTGGCGAAGCGCCCGTCGCGCCCGGAACGTGCCGCCGCCCCGGCGCCGGGCTGACGCCTGCTCAGGCGCCCGTCATCCGGCGTACCGGCTGCCTGGCGATCGCGCCCGACTGGTAGTCCGCAATCGCCTGCTCGATTTCCTCGCGCGTGTTCATCACGAAGGGGCCGTATTGCACCACCGGCTCGCCGATCGGCCTTCCCGCGAGCAGCAGCACCCGGGCGCCGGACTTGCCCGCCGACACGCGAACCGAGTCGCCGTCCGACAGCAGTCCCGCGGCACGGTGCGGCAACGCCTTCCGATCGGCGCCGACCGCGGCCTCGCCTTCGTAGACGTACAGGAACACGTTGTAGCCTTCCGCAATGGCGGTTTCGAACACGGCATCCGCAGGCAGGATCACATCGAAGTAGCGCGGATCGGTCGAAAGTCCCGCGATCGGACCGCCGGTCGTGCGGCCCCCGTGTGCAAACTCCCCCGCGATCACTTTGATCCGCACCCCGTTCTCGAGCGTCACGACCGGAATCTCCGCTGCAGGAACGTCGCGGTACGCGGCCGGCTTCATCTTTTCCTTCGCCGGCAGGTTGAGCCAGAGCTGGAAACCGCGCATGCGGCCTTCGCTCTGCTGCGGCATTTCCGAGTGCACGATGCCGCGCGCCGCGGTCATCCACTGCACGTCGCCGGGACCGAGATCGCCCGTGTTGCCGCCGCTGTCCTTGTGCTGCATGTGGCCGTCGAGCATGTAGGTCACGGTTTCGAAGCCCCGATGCGGATGCGGCGGAAACCCGGCGATGTAATCGTCCGGATCGTCGGAGAAGAATTCGTCCAGCATCAGGAACGGGTCGTGGCGCAGCGCCTGGCTCGAGCCGAGGCTGCGCCGCAGCTTCACGCCGGCGCCGTCGGAGGTCGCCAACGACGGAATCACGCGCTGAAGTGTGCGTACGGTCATGGTCTTTGCCTTTCTCGCTAGGCTGCGATTCTCTCCTGAAGTCGGATTTCGCGGATTGCCGCATGCGCCCCCAGGAGGGCCTGGCGCATCGGTTCCTCCCCGTACGCCAGCCCTTCCGCATACACGAATTCGACATCCGTGATGCCGACGAACGCGAGAATCTGGCGCACGTACTGCGTCTGCAGGTCGGTGGGCGTTCCGGCGTACCTGCCGCCGCGCGTCGCAAGCACGAACGCCTTTCTGCCGGCGAGGAGCCCGACGGGTCCTTTCTCCGTGTACCGGAACGTCACTCCGGCGCGCGCGATGTGGTCGATCCAGGCCTTGAGCTGCGAGGGAACGCCGAAGTTGTACATCGGCAGTCCCAGCACGATCACGTCGGCGCGTTTCAGTTCGCCGATCAGCCGGTCCGAGTAGGCTACCAATACCTGCTGCGCCGCGGTCCTTTGCTCCTTCGGTGTCACGAACGCGGCAAAGCGCTCCGCATCCAGATGCGGCACCGGATCTCGCGCCAGATCGCGCACGATCAGCCCCGCCTCCGGATGCTGCGTCCGCAGCCGCGCCACGAGTTCGTTCGCGAGCTTGGTCGACTGCCCGTTGGCGGAATTCAGGCTTGCATTGATCTGAAGGATCGTCTTCATGCACAACTCCGATGAAAGGTCGATTGCCGTATTGAACTATTGATCAGATAGATTAAAAAGCGGAATATTTAGGATATATCGTTCGATTTTCTCGAACTCTCATGGCACATCCAAGAATTTCGCTCGATCGCTGGGCTGCTCTGGTTTCAGTTGTGGAATCAGGTGGTTACGCAAGAGCAGGAGAGCGCATGCACCGCAGCCAGTCGACCCTCAGCTACTCCGTCCAGAAACTCGAGCGACTGCTCAACGTGAAAGTGTTCGAGCGGCGCGGGCGGAGAAACGCCCTCACGCCGACCGGCGAGCTCCTATACCGGCGCGGCAAGTCGCTCGTGGACGAGGCCGCGCGTCTGGAGCGTGCCGCGGGCGATCTGGCGCGAGGCTGGGAGCCGGAAATCCGTCTTGCAGTCGAGATCGTCTTTCCGACCTGGCTGCTCCTGCGCTGTTTCGAGGAATTTGCTGCCGAACGCCCCGAGACCCGGATCGAACTGATCGAGACCGTGCTCGGCGGCAACGAGGAGGCGCTCGCCGAGCGCAGGGTGGATCTTGCCATCGGCCCGCTCGTTCCCGCCGGCTTTGTCGGCGACGCGCTGATGCCGGTGCGCTTCGTCTGCGCCGCAGCGCCCTCGCATCCGCTGCACCGGCTCGCGCGGCCGCTCACGCTCGAGGACCTGCGCCGCCACCGCCACCTCATCGTCCGCGACTCCGGGGTGCAGCGCACGCGCAGCGGCGGCTGGCAAAACGAAATGCGTTGGACGGTGTCGCACAAGGCGACCTCGATCCGCGCCGCCCTCACGGGTCTTGGCTACGCCTGGTATCCCGAGGACAGCATCCGCGACGAACTGCAGTCGGGAACGCTGAAACCTTTGCCGCTGCGCGAAGGCGCGGAACGATTCGCGACGCTCTATCTGGTCTTTGCCGATCGCGAGGCGGCCGGGCCGGGAACGAGAGCGATGGCGCAGATCATCCGGGACAGGGTCGCCAGCGAATGCCGGCGCGCGGAGCAGAAGGCCCACCCCTAGCGCGAGGAAGCGCCCTTTGTGCGCCGCTCGAGTGCGCTGCGCGCGCTGCGCGCGAGCGTCTCGTCCGGATGGGTCGCCAGGCGCTCGAGCGTCGCGCCGCCGGTGTTCGGATGCGCGGCGACGAGCCGCATCACGGCGAGGCCCTTGCGGTTTTCGCCCATCACGTCCCAGAGCGATCCCATCGGCTCGTACAGGCGCGGATCGGGCAGCTGCGCGATGCGATCGAGCAGCGCCTCGCTCGCGCTTGCCTCCTCGGCGAGCGCGCCGAGAAAAAAGCGGTCGCGATTCCATGTCGAGTGTTCGAATGCCTCTTCGAGCTGCGCCGCGCTCATTCCCTTCACCCCGGCCACGGCGCGCTCCAGCGCGAACCCGCGCCAGACTTCCCAGCCGATCGCTGCCGGCGCCGCGAGCGCCGCGACCCACGCCATCGCGAGCACGGCGGGAAAATAGCGCTGCCTGCCACGAAGGCTCAGCCAGACGCAGCCGAGCGCAAGCCCCCACACCCCCGCCGGCACCGCTGCCGCGGCGAAAATGAGCGGCACGAAGATGAAACCGATCGCCGCGGTCGAGCTCGCCGAAGCGAAAATGCCCTTCACCGAAATCGCCGCCGCCGCGAGTCCGCCCGCGATTCCCGCAACGAGCGCGAAGCGCGCCTCCGGCCGTGCACTGAGGCTCTCAGCCATCCGTCCCACCAGCGCCGATTCTAGCCGGGGCGAACTTGCGCCCGGTCGCGATGCTCGGCACGGTCGATGCGGGCGGATGTCACGCGCAGGCCACGAGTTTTCCTCTGCGGCTCCCGAATCGCACCCTGGGCTTTCGCTCCGGCCAAACCACCGCAGAGCGTGCCGGATGGACCGATCTACGACGTTGAAATGCGCGATCGTCGGGGCGCTCGCCCTTGCGCTGCGCGTGCCGGTGTCGATGATATGTGGTGCGAAGCGCGGCCGTCGGAGCGGCGTTCGGCGCCGCCCTGGCGGCGCTCTACGCGACGCTTTACGCGCTGCTCAGTGCCGAGGACTACGCGCTGCTCGCGGGTTCGCTCCTGCTCTTCGGCCTTCTCGCCGCCGCGATGATCGCCACGCGGGGAGTGGACTGGTACCGGGTCACGGAAACGGCGCCGCGCGGTTAAGCGCCATGCCGGCAGGCACTCAGTACTTGACCGAGCAGCCGTAAGGCGAAGTGCTCGCGTCGCTCACGGGCTTGCCTGCGAGCAGCTCTTCCAACGCCGCGCGCACGAAGTTCTTCGCGCTCTTCACGTCCTCGGGGTCGGTCGAGCGCTTGTCGTCGATCGCGCCCGCGTACGCGAGCATGCCCTTCGGATCGACGATGTACATGTGCGGCGTGGTGCGCGCGCCGTAGGCCCGGCCGGCGACGCCTTTCGGATCGAGGAGCGTCGCCGAGGGCGCGGCGTTCATCTGCTTCGTCCATGCCGCCATCTCGGCCGGCTGCTTGTACTCGTGGTGCCCCGCCCGGGTCGAGTTGATCGACAGCCACACTACGTCGCGCGCGGTGTAGTCCTTCTGCAGCCGCTGCATGTTGGCGCTGCCGTAGTGCTTGCGCACGTACGGGCACTCGGGATTGACCCACTCGAGCACGACGTACTTGCCGCGGTACTGCGAGAGCTTCACG
>CAZXAR010000142.1:0-7954 GCA_964638135.1 uncultured Enterobacteriaceae bacterium
AGCTGATGCTGCACGGGCTCTCGGAAGAGAACGTCCATCCCGGCGCGAAGCGCGCGTTTGTCGAGCTGGGCTGGTGGGACAAGGTCAAGCAGTATCCGGCCGTGACCTATCCGCAGTGAGGGCATGAGCGGCGAACTCGAGGGCAGGGTCGCGCTGGTGACCGGCGCCGCGCGCGGCGTCGGCGCGCACATTGCCCGCCGCTTCGCCGAGCACGGCTGCTTCGTGTACGTGGCCGACGTGGACGGTGCAGCGGCGGCCGGGTTCGCCAGCGAGGTGGGATCGCTCGCGGCGGCGGTCGCGCTCGACGTGCGCGACCGCGCTGCCGTGCGCGCGGCGGTCGAGCGAATCGAGCGCGAGCGCGGCGGGCTCGACGTGCTCGTGAATAACGCGGGGCTGCTGGCGAACGGCCCGTTCGACGAGACACTCGGCGAGGCCTGGGACACGCTCGTCGCGGTGAACTTGACCGGCGTGTACAACTGCGTGCAGGCGGCGGTCCCCGCGATGCGCCGGCGCGGCGGCGGCTCGATCATCAACATCGCGTCCGTGTCGCACGAAAAGGGGGGCGGCGCGTTCGGCAACGTCTGGTACGGCGCGACCAAGGCGGGGATGGTCGCCATCACCAAGGGGCTCGGGCGCGAACTCGGCCCCTCGGCGATCCGGGTGAATGCGATCGCGCCGGCGGTCGTTGCGACCGACATGGTGCGCGCGCTTCTCACGCCGGAGATGCGCGAGCGGATCGTCGCCCGGATCCCGCTCGGCCGGCTGGCGGAGCCGGAAGACGTCGCGCAGCTGGCGCTGTTCCTCGCCTCGGACGCCGCCTCGTTCATCACCGGCGAGACGATCGCGGTGGACGGTGGTTTCCTTCGCACCTGAATGGATCGCGCTCGGCTTTGCGATCGCAGTGGCCGCGGGCGTTGTCCGCGGCATCACCGGTTTCGGCGGCGCGCTCGTGATGACGCCGCCGCTCGCGCTGCTCTTCGGTCCGGAGATCGCCGTACCGATCGCGCTCCTGCTCGAATCGGTGGTTGCGGCGCCGATGCTGGTGCAGACGCGGCGCGAGATGCGCCTGCGCGTGATCGGCCCGATCCTGGCGACCGCATGCGCCACCGTGCCGCTCGGCGCCTACGCGCTCGCGACGGTGGACCCGCAACTGCTGCGGCGCGCGATCGCGGCAATCGTCATCGCCTTCTCGCTGCTGCTGCTGCGCGGCTGGCGCTACCATGGCCGGCAGCGCATTTCGACCTCGATCGGCCTGGGCGCGCTTGGCGGCGCGATGGCCGGCGCGACCAGCATGGGCGGCCCGCCGGTGATCCTTTACCTGCTTTCCGGGCCGGACACGGTGGCGACCACCCGCGCCAATCTTACGCTCTTCGTCGCCGTAACGTCGCTTGCCGCCATCGTCGCGCTGTGGGCGAACGGCGTGCTCGGCGCGCCCGCAGCGTGGACCGGTCTTGCGTTCGCGCCGGGCTATTACGGCGGGCTGGTCGCGGGCTCGCGTGCCTTCGCACGGTTCAACGATGCGAGGTTCCGCCGCTTCACGCTGCTGCTGTTGGTCGCAGTTTCGACCGGAGTGCTGGTTGCATGACGCCGGAACGGGTCGAGACATTGCGCCGATTGCGGCGCTGTGAGAGACTTTTTGCATCCATCCAGAGTCAATTCGCCGCGTCCGCGGCAAATCGCTTCCACGGAGAAAACCAATGACCAACGTCGCCGAAGCAAGGCACATGGCGGTGACCGGCAAGCAGCGCATGACGCCTTCCGAGGCGTTCATCGAAACGCTGGTCGCGCAAGGGGTACGCAACGTGTTCGGGATCGTCGGCTCGGCCTACATGGACGCGCTCGACCTGTTTCCGGGGGCGGGCATCCGTTTCATTCCGACGGTGCACGAGCAGGGCGCGGCGCACATGGCGGACGGCTACGCGCGGGTTTCGGGCCGGCACGGCGTGTGCATCGGGCAGAACGGCCCGGGGATCACCAACTTCGTCACCGCGATCGCCGCGGCCTACTGGGCGCATTCGCCGGTGGTGGCGATCACCCCGGAGGCGGGTTCGCTAAGCGTCGGGCTGGGCGGCTTCCAGGAGACCGACCAGTTGCCGATCTTCTCCAGGATCACCAAGTACCAGGCGCACGTGAACAACCCGGCGCGCATGGCCGAGCTCACGGCGCGCGCGTTCGACCGCGCGGTGCTCGAGATGGGGCCGACGCAGCTCAACATCCCGCGCGATTTCCTCTACGGCGAGATCGAGTGCGAGATTCCGCCGCCGATCCGCGTCGAACGCGGACCGGGAGGAAGCGCGAGCCTCGATGCGGCGGCAGAACTCCTTGCACAGGCGCGCTTTCCGGTGATCATCGCAGGAGGCGGCGTGATCGCTGCGGACGGCGTTGCGGCCGCCGTGGCGCTTGCCGAGGCGCTCGATGCGCCGGTATGCAATTCGTACCTGCATAACGACTCCTTCCCGTCGAGCCACGTTCTTGCCTGCGGCCCGCTTGGCTACCACGGCTCCAAGGCCGCGATGAAGGTGCTCGCGCGCGCCGACGTGGTGCTTGCGCTCGGCTCCCGCCTGGGGCCCTTCGGGGTGCTGCCGCAGTACGGCATGGACTACTGGCCGGCGAATGCGAAGCTCGTTCAGGTGGACGCCGACGCGCGGGTGCTTGGCCTGGTGAAGAAGACCTCGGTCACGGTGAATGGGGACGCGCGCGAGGCGGCGCTCGCACTCACCGCGCGGCTCAAGGCGCGCGCGCTCGCCGGCGCCGCCAGTCGCGACGAGCGCCTGGCGATCGCACGAAGCGAGAAAGAGGCCTGGGCGAAGGAACTTGCCGGCTGGGACCAGGAGACCGACTCCTGGAGCCTGGAAGTCGCCAAGGGCTCCCAATACATGCACCCGCGGCAGATGCTGCGCGAGCTGGAAAGAGCGATGCCCGAGGACGCGATGGTCTCGACCGACATCGGCAACATCTGCCAGATCGCCAACTGCTACTTGAAGTTCGCCCGGCCGCGCTCGATGTTCGGTGCGATGATGTTCGGCAACTGCGGCTACGCCTTCCCGACCATGATCGGCTGCAAGGTGGGCGCGCCCGAGCGCACCGCGATCGCCTACGTGGGTGACGGCGCCTGGGGCATGAGCTTCGGCGAGATCCTCACCTGCGTGCGGGAGAAAATCCCGGTGACCGCGGTGGTGTTCAACAACCAGCAGTGGGGCGCGGAAAAGAAGAACCACGTCGACTTCTATTCCAACCGCTTCCTCGGCGTGAACCTGGAGAACCCGAGCTTTGCCGGGATCGCCCGCGCCATGGGCGCCGAGGGCGTGCTGATCGACAAGGTGTCCGACGTGGGCGACGCGCTCCGGGCGGCGTGCAAGGCGCAGAAGGAAGGCAGGACCACGATCCTCGAGATGATGTGCACGCGCGAACTGGGCGACCCGTTCCGGCGCGACGCGCTCAAGAAGCCGCACCGGCTGCTCGAGAAGTACAAAGCCTACTCGGCGAAGTAGTGCCTTGCGCGAGGTCCTGCTCGCGGCGGGCGGGGCCTGGCCACTCGCCTGGTGCTTCGCCGTGGTGTTCGTCGCCTACGCCTTGCGCGGGGCGACCGGATTCGGCGCCGGCGTAGTCTCGATTCCGCTCTTGCTCTTGGTGTTGCCGCTGCCGGTGGTCATTCCGCTGGTGACCGCGATGGGAATGATCGCCTCGTTCGGCCAGGCGGTGCACCAGCGGCGCAGCGTCGACTGGCGGGGACTGCGCCTGCTGCTCTTGCCGAGTCTCGCCGGCATCGGCGTCGGCCTGTGGCTCTTTGCCGCGGTGGATCCGCAGCACCTGCGGCGTGCGCTTGCCCTTTTCATCGTCGGTTACGCGGTCTCGGGCTACCTGCCTTGGCGCATGGCGGGTGCTGCGCCGCGCTGGCTCTGCCTGCTCGCCGGCGCGCTGGGCGCGTTCGTCGCGACGGTCTTCGGCGGCATGGCGGGGCCGTTCTACGTGGTGTATCTGCGCAGCCTCGCGCTCGACAAGGTGCGCTTTCGCGCCACCGTTTCGGTGGCGCTCCTTTGCCTCAGTGTGCTGCGCGCCTCGGGCTATGGGGGCCTGGGCCTGTACGACGAGCGCGTGCTGTGGCTCCTTGCCGCGGCGCTTCCGGTGGTCGCGCTCGCGATGATCGCCGGGGATCGCTGGCACGCCCGGCTCGACGAGGCGCGCTTCGGCCACTTGGTGGCGGCCCTCCTTGCGCTGAGCGGGGCTGCGCTTCTGTTCAAGTAGCGGCGAGGCGCGCCCGGCGCCGCAGGTAGCGGAACACCGGGTAGACGAGCGAGCCGACCGCGAGCGCCATGATCGTGCCGCTGATCGGCCGCGTGAAGAAGATGGTCCAGTCGTTGTTGAAGCTGATCATCGTCGTCATGAAATTCGTTTCGGCAAGCGGACCGAGGATCACCCCAAGGACGAGCGGCGCGATCGGAAAGCGGAACCGCTCGCACAGGTAGCCCACGACGCCGAACAGCACCACCAACCAGACGTCGGTGATGTTGTTGCGCGCCGCGAACGCGCCGAGGATGCAGCACATGATGACGTAGGCCGAGACGATCACTTCCGGGAATTCGAGCACGCGCACGAGGTAGCGCACCGCGAAGTACCCGATCAGGCACATGCCCACCACCGCGACGAAGATCGAGGCGAACACCGCGTAGACGATATGGCTCGAAGTCTCGAACACTTGCGGCCCCGGCTGCAGGCCGTGCAGCAGGAACGCGCCGAGGATGATCGCGGTCGCGCCGCTTCCGGGGATTCCCATGGTGATGAGCGGGATCATTGCGCCGCCCACCGAGGAGGTCGCCGCGGTCTGCGGCGCGACGATTCCTTCGGGGAGTCCCGAGCCCATCTGTTCCTTGCGCCGGCCGTACTGCGCCTCGATGCCGTAGGAAAGGAACGAGGCCACCGTCGCCCCCGCCCCTGGAACGAGGCCGACCACGATGCCGAGAAAGGTACCGCGGGCGAAGGTCCCCTTGATCGCGCCCATCTCGCGCAGCGACGGCAGCCGCGTGCTCACCGCGCTGGCCGATTCGAGCGGCGCCGACTTGAAGCGCTGCTCCATGCGCGTGAACACCTCGCCCAGGCCGAAGGCGCCCACCATCACCACGAGGTAATCGATGCCGTCGGAGAGGATCCGCACACCGAACGTGAAGCGGTGCGCGCCGTAGGTGTCGTCCACGCCGACGGTCGCGATCAGCAGCCCGGCGAAGAGGCTGATGAGCGCATTCGCAAGCGAGCCGCCGCCGAGCGACGCGACGCTCGCGAGCCCGAAAAAGATGATGGCGAAGTATTCGGGCGTGGAAAACGTGAGGGCGATGCGCGCCACCGGGTGCGCAAGGAGCACCATGACGGTGGCCGCGGTGAGCCCGCCCACCCCGGCGGCGACGAGCGTCCAGCCGAGTGCCTTCGCCGCGTGGCCCTGGCGCGCCATGGCGTAACCGTCCCAGAGCAGCGGCACGTCGATCGGCTCGCCCGGCACGCGGAAAAGGATCGAGGTCCACGCCCCCGCGTAGGTGCCCGATACGTACATCGCGGTGAGCAGAATGATCGCCGCGGTGACATCCATCGTGTAGGTGAAGGGCAGCGCCAGCACCACGCCCATGACCAGCGTAAGGCCCGGCAGCACCGCCACCAGCAGCCCGAGCACGAGGCCGACGGTGAGCGCGCCCAGGTTGGCCGGCGCGAACACGGCGACGAAGCCGGTCGCGAGTTGGGCGAGGATGACGTCCATGCGCGCTCAGCGGATTCCCATGACCCGCATGAGCCAGAAGGTGAGCTGCGCGAACGGCTCCTCCCCGATCGGGAGCGACACGTATACCACTTTCATGAAGAAAAACATCATGGCGAGGGTGCCGACGAGGCTCACCGCGCCGTTGACGACCCAGCGCCGGTAGCCGCCGAGCGCGATGAACGCGAAAACGTAGAGCAGGGTGGCGAGAAAGAACCCGAGCCGCAGGATCACCCAGACGTAGAACGCGGTGAGCGCGATGCCGGCGACGAGCACCCAGGGGCTGCGCGCCTCGACGTGCACGTAGCCGCCGCCGTGCTTTGCCTCGGATTCCTCCACCATCTCCTGCAGCACGCCCGAGGCTTCGCCGCGCCGTCCGCGAAAGAGCACGATCCGCGCGATCTCGTACAGGCAGATCGCGATGACGAGCCCGAGCAGGAGCTTGGGCCAGAAATCGGGCCCCAGCGTGCTCCCGCGGCGGTGAAATTCGAACTGGGTCGCCGTGTGATAAAGGTAGCCGGCGAACAAGCCGACCAGCGCGTAGGGGATGAGGCGGGCGAGAACCATCCGGCGGCGACGCGACGCGCCTAGCCCTTGCGATCGGGCAACAGCCTCGCCACCGGCTCGGAAATCTCGTACACGCTCGCAACCGCGAGGTCGGGCCCGAACGCGATGCCGTCGCGCTCGGCGCGCCGGCGCAGCCGCTCTTCGTGAACCTCCAGGATCTCCTTCGGAAACGGCATCAGCCCCGGATCGACGATGCGCAGGCACCCGTCGGCGTCGCGCGCCGGCAGCACGCGGCTCTTCACGCCCCGGTTGGGCGACCAGGGAATGTCGAGCACGCCCGCCTCGAAGGCGCGCACCGTGCCGACGGCGGCGTCGCCGTCGCCCATCTCGAGCACCTTGTCCACGATCGGGCGGACCTCGCGCCGGATCAGTTCCCTCTCGCGTTCGAACTCGGGCAATCCGTCGAGGCGGATGTGGCGCGCGAGGTAGATCGCCATGCGCGTCGTGCGCAGTCCTTCGGCGTTCGCCTGCGGGGTGGGGATGCCGTACGCCTCGTGCGCAGTCTTGGTGGTGACGCTCACCGCGCCGGCGATCGCCGCCAGCGTCCCGCCGTAGCTGATGAGCGCGGCCGACTGCGCGTCGTCGTGCGGCCAGGCGCCCATCCAGTGCAATAGCGTCACCGGCGTGAAGACGCCGGCGTGGCCCTGCCTCGCGAGGTATTCCTGGCACATCTCGCGGCACACCACGGTCGCCGCCGCGTCCTGCACGAGGTGCAGCGTCTCGCCCATCTCCAGGCCGTAGTTCTTCACGCCCTGCGCCGCGGCGAGCAGGCAGTCGAGCACGCAGGTTGCAATCGCGATGCAGGGCGGGATGTTGGTGCCGGTGAGAAATCCGGGCTGGCGCCGGTGCAATTCGACCCCGGCGTCCTGGTACATGGCGACCAGCCGATCGAGGTACTGGTAGTTGCGGATGCCTTCCTCGATCGGGAGCTCCTTGATGTAGGAAGCGGTGTAGGCGATGCCCGAGCCGAGGTAGCCCGAGTAGCCCGCGGCGTAGCCGATCTCGCCGGTGAGCCGCGGCATGGTGGTGCCGGTGAGCATGATCGCGGGCTTGTCGATCGCGTCGATCAGGCGGCGGGCGTACTCGACGCCGTAATTCACCATCGGATAGCCGTTCAGCATCGAGCGGCCCATCCGTTCGCTTTCCTCGATGCCTTTCTGCGCGAGCTGCCACTGCTCGTTCCGGGTGTAGCTGTCGGTGGTCGTGGGAACGATGTCGGCGTGCCCCTCGCGGTCGAGCGTCACCATCAGCTCGCGCTGCAATTCGAAGGTGCCGAATCCGCCGCGCGGTTGCGTCAGGCAGCGCCGTTCCGCGTCCGCGGCGCGGATCACCTGCGCGAGCTGCTTGTGCCGCGGAAGCGACCGGTGGCGCTCGACCGCGGCGGCAAAATCCACTCCGGCGCCGGTCGGCCAGCGCTCGAGGTTTTCCTTGCGCATCCGGGCGAAGACGTCGTCCGGGATGCGCGCCTCGGAAAGCGGAAGCCTGATCGAATCAGGCGTGCCGGGTGCGTTCATGCGCCGTGTCCTGGTCCAGCTCGGAGAGATTGCCGAGCGCGAGCTCGAGCGCGGCCTGCGGCTCGACGCTCTGCAGCAGCCCGCAAGCATACAGCACGTACTCGCGATCGAGCAGGAGCCTGGGCGCGCGCGG
>CAZXAR010000143.1:0-7885 GCA_964638135.1 uncultured Enterobacteriaceae bacterium
CATGTCATCGCGCGGGCGGCTTGCCTTCCAGCGCCTTGATCACCTTGTCGGTGAGATCGATGCGCGGATTCGCGTAGACGGCGTCCTGAAAGATGATGTCGTACTTGTCCTGCTCGGCGATCTGCCGGATCGTGCGGTTCGCCTGCTCGAGCACCTGCGCCAGCTCCTCGTTGCGGCGCTGGTTGAGGTCCTCCTGGAACTCGCGCCGCTTGCGCTGGAAGTCGCGGTCCAGCTCGGCGAGCTCGCGCTCCTTCGTGCGCCGCTGGGTGTCGGTCATGGTCACGACGTTCTTCTCCAGGTCTTCCTGCAGCCGCTTGAGCTGCTCGGCAAGCCGCGTCAGCTCCTGGTCGCGCCTGGTGAACTCGCCTTCGATCTTCTTTTGCGCGCGCTGCGCCGGCGCCGACTCGCGCATGATGCGCTCGGTGTTGACGAAGCCGAACTTGCCTTCGGCCAGCGCGGGCGCCGCAGGAAGTGAAAGTACGGTTGCGGCGACGATCGCGCGCACGGCGTTTGGTTGCAGCAGGTGGGTGATCACGGTCAGAACACGGTGCCAAAGGTGAATTGTAACCGCTGCACCCGGTCAAACCCCTTCTTTTCGTTGAGCGGCTGCGCGAGGGAAAGTTTGAGCGGTCCGAACGGCGAAGTCCAGGAAAGGGCGATGCCGGTCGCGTAGCGCATTTCCGAAAGCGACCATTTCTCGGTCGATCCGAACACCTGTCCGGCATCCAGGAACGCCGCAAGGCGCAGCGACTTGTCCTGCGTCGCGCCCGGTACCGGAAACAGCACTTCGGCGCTGCCGAACAGCTTGCGCGTTCCGCCCAGCGAATTGCCGGTCACATCCTGAGGTCCGAGCGAGAACGGCCGAAAGCCGCGCACCGATCCGGGGCCGCCGACGTAGTAGTTCTTGAAGAAGGGCACCGGCCGGCTGCCGAGCCCGTGCGCGTACCCGATGTCGCCGTTGAGGGCGAGCGTGAAGGTGCGCGTCAGCGGGCGGAACCACTGATACTGCACATTGAGCCGGTAGTACTGGATGTCGCCGCCCGCGAGTTCGAACGACGTCCGCGCCAGCGTACCTTTGGTCGTCTGGATGGCGCTGTCGCGCGTGTCATGGCCCAGGCCGACGCTGGCCGCGCCGTAGGCGTAGCTGCTGCCGAACTGGTTCACGAAATCGATATACGCCGCAGCGCTGTTGGTGAAGGTTTCCAGCTTCACCCTTTCGCCGCTCACCCCGAAGCTGATGCTGTCCGTTTCCGAAAGCGGATAGCCGAACCGGATGCCACCGCCCAGGGTCTTCGTAACGTAGGCGCCCACCGACAGCGAGGAGGCGTCGGTGTCGCGCTTGTAGAGGTCGAACCCCTGGCTGACGCCGTCCACCGTGTAATACGGGTTGAGGTAGGACAGCGCGTAGACCTGGTTCACCTTGCCGCTGTTGATGTTGGCCGAGATCGACTTGCCGCTGCCGAACACGTTCTGCTGCGAGATCGAGCCCGACACGACGAACTTGTCGACCGAGGAGAATCCCGCCCCCAGCAGAAGCGCGCCGGTCGGCTTTTCCTCGACGGTGAAATTGACGTCGACCTGGTCGGTGCTTCCGGCGACCGGCGCGGTCTCGACGTTGACCTCCTTGAAGTACTGGGTGCGGTCGATCCGCCGCCGCGACAGCTGGATCTTGGACGCGTCGTAGTAGGCACCCTCCAGCTGCCGCATCTCCCGGCGCACGACTTCGTCGCGCGTCCGCGTATTGCCGCCGATGTTGATGCGCCGGACGTACACGCGGCGTCCCGGATCGATCACGATGGTGAACGCGACCGTGCGCTTTTCCTTGTCCACCCGCGGCACCGGGTTGGCGTTGGCGAAGGCGTAGCCTTCATTCCCCAGGCGATCGTTGATCGCCTTGACGCTCTCGGTCAGCCGTTCGCGGGAATAGATGTCCCCGGCCTTCAGCCGGACGAGGCGCTCGAGCTGCTCCCTCGGCAGCAGCATCTGCCCGGCGAGCAGCACCTCGGTCACGGTGTACTTCTCGCCTTCCGAAATGTTGACCGTGAGGTAGATGTCGCGCTTGTCGGGCGTGATCGACACCTGGGTCGAGTCGATGTTGAAGTCGAGGTAACCCTGGTTGAGGTAGTGCGAGCGCAGCGTCTCCAGATCCGCGGCAAGCTTCTGCCGGGAGTACTGGTCGTCCTTGGTGTACCACGTGAGCCAGCCCGGCGTGCGCAGCGTGAACAGCTCGAGCAGCTCTTTTTCGCGGAAGGCCTGGGCGCCGACGAGGTTGATCGAACGGATTTTCGCCACGTCGCCCTCGGCCACCGCGAAATTGATCGCCACGCGGTTGCGCTCCAGCGGCGTCACCGTCGTCTTCACCTCGGCGGCATAGCGGCCGCGCGACAGGTACTGGCGCTTCAATTCCTGCTCGGCGGCGTCGAGCACGCCGCGGTCGAAAACGCGCCCTTCCGCGATTCCCATCTCCCGCAGCACGCGCCGCAGCGTCTCGCCGTCGAACTCCTTGACCCCGGAGAAATCGACCTGCGCGATGGCCGGACGCTCTTCCACGAGCACCACCAGCACGTCGTTCTCAACTTCCAGCCGCACGTCCTTGAAAAAGCCGGTCGCGAACAGGGCGCGCAGCGCCTGCTGAGCCTTTTCCTCGGTCATGGTTTCGCCCACCTTGACCGGCAGGTAGCTGAAAACGGTCCCGGGCTCGGTCCGCTGCAGGCCTTCGACCCGGATGTCGCGCACTACGAACGGCTTGAACGTCTGCGCCCAGGCGCCGGCAGCGGCAATCAGGCAGACCACAAAAGCAAGCAGGCGCATGGCTCAGCCGGAGAACAGGCGGTTCAGATCGTTGTAAAAGGCGAAGGCCATCATGAACAGCAGCAGCGCGAGGCCCACGCGCTGGCCCAGCTCGATCGCACGCTCGGACAGGGGGCTGCCTTTTATTATTTCCACCGCATAATACATCAAGTGCCCTCCATCGAGCAGCGGGATCGGCAGCAGATTGAGCACGGCGAGACTGACGCTGATCAGCGCCAGAAAGATCGCGTAGGAGATCCAGCCCATCTGCGCCGACTGTCCAGCGTAATCGGCGATCGTGACCGGCCCCGACAGATGCCGCCAGGAGACTTCGCCGAGCAGCATCTTGCCGAGCATCTTGAGGCTGAACAGCGCGATGTCGACGGTCTTCTCCACCGACTTGACGAGGGCTTCGAGCGGGCCGTACTGGATGCGCACCAGGATTCGCTCGGCGTGCAGGGCCGGCACGCGGGGCGCGGCGCCGATTCTGCCGATGCGTTTTCCGTCGACGCTCGTCGCGTCGGGAACCACCTCCACGTCGATCCGTTCCCCGGCGCCGCGCTCGATCGCAAGCCGAAGCGGCATTTCCGGACGCTCGCGCACCGCTTGAACGAGGTCGTCCCAAGTCGCGACCGGCTTGCCCGCGGCCTGCCGGACCCGATCTCCGGTGCGAAGGCCCGCGCGTTCGGCGGGGCTGCCCGCCACGATCGTGCCGAACACCGGTTCCAGCGCCGGCCGGTACAGGCGCAGGCCGATGCGTTCAAGCGCGTCGCCCTCGAATTCCGCCGCCGGGTAGCTCGTGAGGTCGAGCTTCAGATATTCGATCTCCTGCCGTTCGCCGATCACTTCGATCGGCAGCAGTTCGCGCTGCAGCGCCCCCTGGACCACGCGCCAACGCAGATCCTGCCAGGTCTCGATTTTCTGGCCCGCAATGGAGCGCACCGTGTCCCCGGCCCGCAGTCCGGCCGCATGCGCGAGCGAGCCCGCCGCAGGCGCGGCGATCACGGGGCGGGCTTCCGGAAGCCCGTGCAGGAAGAGCCCGGTATACACCGCGATCGCAAAGAGCAGGTTGAACGCAGGGCCTGCCGCCACGATGAAAATGCGCCGCCCTACGCTCTGGCGATTGAACGCCCGCGCGCGCTCGTGAACTTCCACCGGACCTTCGCGCTCATCGAGCATCTTCACGTACCCGCCAAAGGGAATCGCGGCAATCACCCATTCGGTGGCGTCGGCGCCGAGTCGCCATGTAACGAGCGGACGGCCGAAGCCGACCGAAAAACGCAGCACCTTGACCCTGCAGATCCAGGCCGCGAGGTAATGGCCATATTCGTGCACTACGATCAGCACCGCGAGGGCAATCAGGAACGCGAGGACGGTGTGCGCGAGGTTCATGCGGCCGCCTTGCCCACGAGCGACGCCGCGCAGTCCGAGGCCGTTTTGCGCGCGCTTCGGTCCGCCGCGAGCACCGCATCGAGCGTCTCGCCATTGCCGGACGGAATCCGCTGCATGACGTCATCGATCACGCGGTGAATCGCAGTAAAGCGCAGTCGCCCGCCGAGGAACGCCGCCACCGCGACTTCGTTGGCCGCATTGAGGATCGTCGGCGCGGTTCCCCCGGCACGGAGCGCGGCATAGGCGAGACGCAGGCAGGGGAAGCGCTCCAGGTCCGGGTGCTGGAAGGCAAGCTTGCCGATCGAGCCGAGGTCGAGCGGGCGCGCCCCGGATTCGATTCGCGCTGGAAATCCGAGCGCGTGTGCGATCGGCACCCGCATGTCCGGGTTGGAGAGCTGCGCGATGACCGAGCCGTCGACGTATTCGACCAGCGAATGGACGATGCTCTGCGGATGGATCAGCACCTCGATACGCTCGGCAGGCAAGCCGAACAGCCAGTGCGCCTCGATGACCTCCAGTCCCTTGTTCATCATCGTGGCGGAATCCACGGAGATCTTGCGCCCCATCACCCAGTTGGGATGGGCGCAGGCTTCGTCCGGCGTGACGCGCTCGAGACGCTCCAGCGGCACGGTGCGGAACGGCCCGCCCGACGCAGTCAGCAGAATCCGGCGCACGGCGGCAAGCGCAGGTGCCCCGGAGGCGGCCGGCGCGAGGCACTGAAATACGGCGTTGTGTTCGCTGTCGATCGGCAACAGAAACGCCCCGGACTGCCGCACGGCCGCCATGAACACGACGCCGGCCATCACCAGCGATTCCTTGTTGGCGAGCAGGATCCGCTTGCCCGCCCGGGCCGCGGCGATTGCCGGCGCGAGCCCCGCCGCCCCCACGATCGCCGCCATCACGGTGTCGACATCCGGATGCGCCGCGATTTCTTCCAGCGCCTTGGCGCCGAAGCGAAGCTCGCATCCCGCGTCCTCGGAAAAGCGGCGGCGGAGCGCCGAGTCCTCGTCCAGGCCGGAAAGCACCGCATGCCGCGGCCGGTGCCGCCGGCACAGTTCGAGCAGCCGCTCGGCAGACGTGCTTGCACTCAGCGCGATTACCCGATACCGGTCCGGGTGCCGGGCAATCACATCGAGCGTGCTTGCGCCGACCGAGCCGGATGCGCCCAGCAGCGTGATCCCCAGGAGGCGCGAACCGGAGTGCGCCTGCGTCATGCCGCCTCGAACCAGACGAACAGCAACGCTCCCAGCGGAAGCACCGCGGTAGCGCTGTCGATTCGGTCGAGGACACCACCGTGGCCCGGAAGCAGCCTGCCGCTGTCCTTGACCCCGGCCTGGCGTTTCACCGCGGACTCGAACAGGTCGCCGAGAACGCCCGCCCCGCACAGAAGCAGGGCGCTGGCAGAGTAGGCAAGCCAGCGCAGGTCTCCCACGGGTGCGCCATCGCGGGGCATCATGACCGCGAGGATAACAGCGTAGGCGACACTCGCAACAAGCGCGCCGGCGACGCCTTCCCAGGTCTTGCCCGGGCTCAGCACCGGCGCAAGCCGGTGTCTGCCGAAGGAGCGTCCGGCCAGATACGCCGCCGTGTCGGCCGTCCAGACGAGCCCCAGAACAGCGAGCAGCAACGTCCGGGGCAGCGCGATCGTCGCAAGGGCTGCGGGCAGCAGAACCGCGACGCCCGCGGGCGGCATCCACCGACGCGAGTGAGCGGAGGCCGCACGCGCGAGCCAGAGCGGCACCGCCGCCCCCCAAAAAATGAACGCCACGATCAGGATTTCGCGCGTCGGCGCCGCGGAGGCGGCGACCGGCCAGGACCACCACGCAATTCCTGCGTACAGCAGCGTGCATCCCGCTGCGTACGCATCTCGGTGCACGCCACCCAGGCCCGCAAGCGCAGCCCATTCGCGCGCCGCCAGGGCGACGATCAGGCCGACCAGAATGGAGAAGACCGTCCGATCGAGGAATAGTGCGGCGGCGACAAAGACTGCGAGCAGAGCCGCCGCGGTCAGTGCGCGAACGGCGAGCAAGGGTTCAGGCGCCGCCGGCAGCGGACAGCGGCCGCGCCCGTTCGCGCTCCTTCGCCTTCCCGAGCTGCTCGCTCGTGCGACCGAAGCGCCGCTCGCGACCGCGGTACCAGGCGAAGGCCTGTTCGAGCGCACCGGCATCGAAATCGGGCCAGAGCTTCTCGGTGAAATACAGTTCGGTGTAGGCGAGCTGCCAGAGGAGGAAATTGCTCGCGCGCTGCTCGCCGCCCGTGCGGATGAACAGGTCGGGCTCCGGTGCGTACGCCATGGACAGGTAGGGCGTGATCTGCTCCTCGCGGATGCCTGCCGCCACGGCCGCGGGCTGCTCGCGCGCCAGGCGCGAAAGCGCCTGGAGGATATCCCAGCGGCCGCCGTAGTTCGCCGCTACGGTGAGGGTCAGGCCCTGGTTCGACTCGGTCAGGCGCTCGCCGGCTTCGATCAGCGCGCGGATCTTCGTGTCGAAGCGGGCGGTGTCACCGATCACCCGCAGCCGAATGCCGTTGCGGTGCAGCTTGCGTACTTCGCGGGTCAGCGCGACGACGAACAGCTGCATCAGCAGAGCCACTTCGTCGGGCGGGCGGCGCCAGTTCTCCGAGCTGAACGCGAACAGCGTCAGGAACTCGACGCCGCGCTCGGCGCACGCCTGGACGATTCGGCGCACCGCCTCCACGCCGCTCTTGTGGCCGGCAAAGCGCGGCAAGTGCCGCCGCTGCGCCCAGCGGCCGTTGCCGTCCATGATGATGGCGACGTGCCGCGGCACGTCGCCGGTCTGGGGGATGTCGATCGTGGAGCTCAAGGGACTCGGGTTCCGTTTCTAGACCGCCATCAACTCGGCTTCCTTCTGCTGCAGAAGCTTGTCGATCACGGCGACATGTTGATCGGTGAGTTTTTGCACTTCGTCCTGCGCGCGGCGCTCGTCGTTTTCCGAGACCTCCTTCTTCTTCAGCGCTTCCTTCAGGTGATGAATGGCGTCGCGCCGCAGGTTGCGGATCGCGATGCGTGCGTTCTCCGCCTCGTGGCGCACCACTTTGGTCAGCTCCTTGCGCCGCTCCTCGGTAAGCGGCGGCATCGGCACGCGAATGGTTTCGCCGGTCGCCGCCGGGTTCAGTCCCAGGTCCGAGCTGCGGATCGCCTTTTCGATCGCCTGCCCGATCTTCTTGTCGAACGGCACCACGCCGATGGTGCGCGCATCGAGCAGCGTGACTTTCGCGACCTGGTTGATCGGGGTCTGGGCACCGTAGTAGTCCACCAGGACATGGTCCAGAAGGCCGGTGTGCGCGCGCCCGGTGCGCACCTTGGAAAGATCGGCCTTGAACGCCTCGATGGTCTTGTTCATCTTCGTGTCGGTGGTCTTCTTCAGTTCGGCGATCTGCATGGCCAGTTTCCCTAGATGTGCACCAGAGTGCCCTCGTCTTCCCCAGCCACGACGCGCTGCAGGGCATCCTTCTTGAATATGCTGAACACATTGACCGGCAGCTTCTGGTCTCGGCACAGGGTGAGCGCAGTCGCATCCATCACCCGCAGATTGCGCGCGATCGCCTCGTCGAAGCTCAGGCGGCTGTAGCGCTTTGCGCCCGGATCCTTGTTCGGGTCCGCCGTGTACACGCCGTCCACCTTGGTCGCCTTGATGACGATCTCCGCGCCGACCTCGCTGCCGCGCAGCGCGGCGGCCGTGTC
>CAZXAR010000144.1:0-7756 GCA_964638135.1 uncultured Enterobacteriaceae bacterium
AGGCGACCAGCGCGAACAGCATGCCGAGGGGCTCCACCCGGAATCCGAGCGCGATTCCGGGCAGCATCTCGAGCACGAAGAGTTGCGGGCGCGCCCCGGCAAGCACGCCGGGCACGAGGCCCACGACCGCCGCGAAGAGCGCCGCGGCGGTACCGAGCGTCACCGCTTCGCGCAGGTTCGGCCAGCGCCCCGCGAGCGCGATTACGACGCTTCCGGCGAGCGGCACGAGCAGCGAAACGGCGATCAGCCCGGTCGGGCTCACGGCGAAACTCCGAGCATCAGCGCCGCCGCGTCGCGCGCCGTGCCGACGCTGAACGAGGTGTCGAACCCGAAATAGACGCAGGCTGCGACCATGAGCCACGCCGGGATCAGCATGATCGGCGGCGGCTCACCCGGTGCCGGCGTCTGCCCGCCCGGCTCGGAAAGATAGGCGGCCTCGACGAAACGCCAGACGTAGGCGACCGCGATCAGCGAGGTCGCCACCACGAATGCCGCGAGCCACCAGCGTCCCAGCTCGATCGCGCCGAGGACCAGGTACCACTTGCTGATGAAACCCGCGGTACCGGGCACGCCGATGAGCGACAGGCCGGCGATCACGATGCCGAGCGAAGTCACCGGCATCGAGCGCCCCAGACCGCGCAGCCGCTCGAAACCCGGTCTGCCGGCGCGCAGGGCGATTCCACCCACAAGCAGGAACAGCGCCCCCTTGGTGATGCCGTGGTTGAACAGGTGCACCACCGAGGCGGTGAGCCCGTCGCGCGAAACCATGGAAAGGCCCAGCGTGATGTAGCCGATCTGCGCCACGCTCGAATAGGCGAGCAGCCGCTTGAGATCGGTTTGCCAGAGGGCGACCAGCGATGCGGTCACGATCGCGATGAGCGACAGTCCGAGCAGGACCTCGGGCATCGGCAGCATGCCGCCCACCAGCTGCACGCCGAAGATGCTGAAGTAGAAGCGCAGCAGCACATATACCGACACCTTGGTCGCGGTTGCGGCAAGGAAGGCGGTGACGACCGAGGGCGCATAGGCGTAGGCATTGGGCAGCCACAGGTGCAGCGGAAACAGCGCGAGCTTGAGCGATACCCCGACGGTGATGAAGGCAAGCGCCGCCAGCTCCGGCCGCGAGCCCTGCACGCTGACCAGACGGGTCGCCATGTCGGCAAGATTCAGCGTGCCGGTAATGAGGTACAGCAGCCCGACGCCGATCACGAAAAAGGTCGCGCCGATCGTGCCGAGGATCAGGTACTGGAACGCGGCGAGCAGCGCGCGCCGGTCGCGCCCGAGCGCGATCAGCACGTAGCTCGAGAGCGAGGCGATCTCCATGAACACGAACAGGTTGAAGGCATCGCCCGTGATCGTCATGCCGAGCAGGCCCGCCACGCACAGGCAGTACATCGTGTAGAAGAGGTAGACCTGGTCGCGCGGCAGCTCGGCAGCAACGCTGCGCCATGCATAGGGCATCGCCACCGCGGCGACGGCCGATACCAGCACCAGCACGAACGCGTTCAGGATATCGACGCGGTATTCGATCCCCCACGGCGGCGCCCAGCTTCCCATGTGGTAGGAGATCGTCCCGTGCGCGGCGACTTCGGCAACGAGCAGCAGCGCGGCAATGAACGAAAATGCGCAAGCGCCGGTGGCAAGCGCCCAGGCGGCCGCCGGCCGGCGCAGGATCAGCGTGACCGGCGCCGTGATCAGCGGCACCACCACGACGAGCGCAGGCAGGTGCGCGAGGGTCACGCGCCGCCCTCGCCGTCGCGGTCGGCGGCGAGGATCTCGTCCTCCTCGATGCTCCCGTAGGCCTCGCGGACGCGCACCACGATCGCCAGGCCCAGCGCCAGGGTCGCCACACCGACCACGATCGCGGTGAGGATCAGCACGTGTGGCAGCGGATTGGAGTACACGCGGAAACCCTCGGCGACGATCGGCGCCGTGCCGCCGATCAGTTTCCCGGGGGCGATGTACAGCAGGTACACGGATGTCTGGAAGATGGAAAGGCCGACCAGTTTCTTCACCAGGTTGCCGCGCGCGATCACGATGTACAGGCCCGCGACCATCAGGACGATGGTCACCCAGTAGCTGTAATGGCTTGCGAACGTCATTCGCCTTCCAGGCTGCGGCCGCGCCCGGCGAACATGTAGAAGATCTTGAGCATCACGCCCGAGACGGTGATCGCAACCCCCATTTCGATCCAGAAGATGCCGCGGTGCTGCCCCGAAACCGGGTCGCTGCCGAGGACGAAGTAATCGAGGTAGTTGCCGCCGAACACGAGGCCGGCAACGCCCACGCCGGCATAAAGCAGCACGCCCAGCCCGACCATGGTCTCGACAATCGCGTCGGGCACCATCCGCCGCACTGCGGGCAGTCCAAAAATAAGCCCGTAGAAGATGACTACGGCCGCCGCGATCACCCCGGCCTGGAATCCGCCGCCCGGCCCGAAGTCGCCGTGGAACAGCACGTAGAACGCGAACACGAGCATGAACGGAATCAGCAGCTTCCCGACCACGCGCAGGACCAGAAAGCGCCTCACTGCCGCGCCTCGTCCACGCGCTTGCGCGCCCGACGCAGCAGCGCAATGACGCCAGCCCCGGCGGTAAAGACGACCATGACCTCGCCGAGCGTGTCATAGCCGCGGTAGCTTGCAAGGACCGCGGTCACCACGTTCGGCACGCCGGTCTCCTTGAGCGCTTCGTTGAGGTAGCGCGGCACCACGTGCACGTGGATCGGCGCCGAAGGATCGGAAAACGCCGGCAGCCCGAGCGTTCCGTACACGAGCGCGCCGATGATCACCGCCGCCACGGCGAGCGGGAGCCAGGGCCGCGCCATCGGCTTTGCTTCCTCGCCGCCGCACAGGTACAGCGCGCCGAGCAGCAATACCGTTGAAATCCCGGCACCGACCGACGCTTCGGTCATCGCGACGTCCACCGCGTCGAGCGCGACCAGCACGGTCGCCATCAGAAAGCTGTAGATGCCGGCGAGCACCACCACGGAAAACAGATTGCGCTGCAAAACGATGGCGAACACCGTGACCGCCATCAGCGTGAGCAGCGCCTGGACAATCAGCGCTTCGATCGGACGTCCTCCGCGGCAGGGTCCGGCGACAGCCCGCGCGCCAGTGCGGCGTTGGCAAGCGCGTGGGTGGCGGTCGGCGAAGTGAAGAAGATCAGCACGCCGATCACGATCAGCTTGACCGTGACCAGTGTCCAGCCTGCCTGCAGCAGCAGACCGAGGAGGAGAAGCCCCGCTCCCGCCGAATCGATCACGCTCGCCGCGTGGGTACGGGGAAAGAAGTATTGAAGCCGGATCAGGCCGAGCGCGCCGGTCACGCAGAAGGCGCTGCCGGAAAGGATCAGCGCCCAGGACAGGACGTCGAGCGCCATGCTCACCGGCCGGTCTCCTGCTCGCCGGGGTCGCCGAGATCGCCGTAGCGGAAGAACTTCAGCACCGCGATCGTGCCCACCACGTTGAGCAGCCCGTAAAGAATCGCCAGATCGAGGAATTCCGGCCTCCCGGTCAGAAAGCCGATCACCGCGAGCATCAGCACCGCGAGCGTGCCGATCGAGTTCGCCGCGAGTGCCCGGTCGAATACTGTCGGCCCGCCGACCGCGCGCGCGAGCGCCAGGCCAAGAGCCGCGAGCAGCGCGACTGCGGCAACATCGAACATCAGGCGCCGCCCTCGAAGCGCTCGACCCTCCGGTCCATGTCGCTCACCGCGGTCGCGGCCGCGCCCTCTGCGGTCAGCGCGTGCACCGTGAACTGCTCGGGGCCGACCTCGATCGACAGGGTGCCGGGCGTGAGCGTGATCGAATTGGCGTGGGTCACCAGTCCGACCACGGTTTTCTGCCGCGGCTTGAAGCGCACCACGGTGGGGCTTGCCGGCAGCTTCGGATCGAGAATGATGCGCGAGACATCCAGCGCCGACTTGAAAATCTCCTTCACCAGCCACGGCCAGTAGGTCACGGCGGCCCAGGTGAGATGAAAGGGGTGGCCTTCGCGGTCGACCACTTCCATGCGGTGTGCGAGCCAGGCGACGAACAGCGCCGCTCCGAACCCGCTCGCGAGCAGGAACGGGGTGAAGAACCCCGACATCAGGATCCAGAACGCGTAGAGCGCGGCAACCAGAGCGAAGAGGCGAAGCATGCGGTCCAAGACGGTGGAAGCCCTGCGAAAGCCCGCGCGATTGTAGCTGCCGGTGGCCCCCGAGCCAAGCATTCGTGGTCGCGCAGCGGCAGCGCGGCGTGCGATCGAACGGTGCCTCCGGATCACCCGTTCGCCCGCGGCCTCCGCGGCGGCGTGGCCGAACGGCGCCGAGCGAGCGGCGCACCGAAAAGCGCCTGCCCGGCTGCTACAGTTCGGCCGGCGGTTGGTCCGCGACGTCCGGCCCGCCCGCGGCAAGCGACCAGCCGGAAGCACCGCGCTCGAGCGCGGCGACCGCATGGCAGCGCCGGCCTTCCAGAGCGGTCAGGTCGAGCCGCAGCCATTCGTGCTCGCTCGCGTGATCACTGACATGGCACACGGCGCCGCGCACCTCGTGGAACGCGTGTCCGCTCGCGCTGGCGACAAAGAGGGCGAGCTTCGCCACATCGTCGGGCAGCGCCTCCAGGAACACGAAGATCCGTTCGTCATCCCAGTGGCTCGCGCCGTTGCGCGAATCCCCCGTGTGTACGACGCTGCCGTCGGCGCCGCGCGGGCGCCCCGGATGCACCGCCTCCAGCACGCGCCCCTGCGCGTCATAGAGCACGCACAGCGCATCGAGGTCCGCGGCATCGGCCGCAGCGGCGCCCTCCGCTGGCGGCGACCAGTGCAAGCCCATCACGATCTCCTTCAACTCCGGAATCGCAGCGGCATGCGCGCCGCCGTGGGCGCGCGCGGAACGATCGACGTGCATTGTTTTCCTCCAGGCGCATCCGGCCCGTCTCCGCGGACCGGACTGTCAACAAACTCCGACACGCGCTGCGCGCAAAAGGTTCCGGCGCGGCGGGAGCACCGGGCGTTGACCAACGTCAAAGGCGAAGCGGCGCGGCGGCGCAGAATCGGCAGGAGAGGATTCCGCCATCGCGCCTGAACCATCCGCCGCCGCAAGCAAAACGAGCATCGCCTGGCACGCGCGGCCCGCGTTCGAGGCGCTCGCGCGCCTGGCGACCTCGCCCAGGGGCCTCGACGAAGCGGAGGCGCGCGCTCGCCTGGCGCACTACGGGCCCAACCGCCTCAAGCCGCCGGCTCGCCGCGGACTGCTCGCGCGCTTCCTGCTGCAGTTCCACAACGTCCTGATCTACGTGCTGCTCGGCTCGGCCGCCATCACCGCCGCGCTGGCCCACTGGGTGGACACGGGGGTGATCCTCGGAGTCGTTCTGATCAACGCGGTGATCGGCTTCGTGCAGGAAGGCAAGGCCGAGAAGGCGCTCGACGCGATCCGCGACATGCTGTCGTTGCACGCCATGGTGCTGCGCGAGGGCCGGCGTCGCGAAATCGCGGCCGACGAACTCGTTCCCGGCGACATCGTGCTGCTCGCCTCGGGTGACAAGGTGCCGGCGGACCTGCGCCTGCTGCAAGTGCGCAGCCTGCGGGTGGACGAAGCGGCGCTCACGGGCGAGTCCGAGCCGGTGGAAAAATCGGCCGATCCGGCGGCCCTCGACGCCGCGGTCGGAGACCGTTTTGCGCTGGCCTATTCGGGCACGCTCGTCACCTACGGCCAGGCCACGGGCGTGGTGGTGGCATGGAAGGCGGCTTCAGCCTGCTCGCCCTGCTCGGGCTGTCCGACCCGCCGCGCGCCGAGGCGATCACCGCGATCGAGCGCTGCCACGCAGCGGGCATCCGGGTGAAGATGATCACCGGCGACCATGCCGCCACGGCGCTGGCGATCGGCGCGCAGCTCGGCCTCGACGTGCGCCTCGGCGCGCTCACCGGCCTCGAGCTCGAAAAGACGAGCGACGAGGCCCTCAAAAAGGCCGCCGCCGAGATCGACATCTTTGCGCGCACCAGCCCCGAGCACAAGCTGCGGCTGGTGAAGGCGCTCCAGGCGCAAGGCCAGGTCGCGGCGATGACCGGCGACGGCGTAAACGACTCGCCCGCGCTCAAGCGCGCCGACGTCGGCGTGGCGATGGGCAGGAAAGGCACCGAAGCCGCGAAGGAGGCGGCGGAAATGGTGCTCGCGGACGACAATTTCGCCTCGATCGCGGCCGCGGTCGAGGAAGGCCGCACCGTTTACGACAACCTGCGCAAGGCAATCGTCTACATCCTGCCGACCAACGGGGGCGAGGCCGGCATCGTCCTGATCGCGATCCTTCTTGGCATCGCGCTGCCGATCACGCCGGTGCAGATCCTGTGGGTCAACATGGTGACCGCGGTGACGTTGTCGCTGTCACTCGCCTTCGAGCCGCCCGAGGCGGAGGTGATGCGCCGGCCGCCGCGCGATCCCCGCGAGCCGCTGGTCTCCGGGTTCCTGCTCTGGCGCATCGTGCTGGTGTCGGTCGTCATGGTGGCAGGTTCGCTCGGCCTGTATCTCTGGGAAACCGCGCGCGGGCTGCCGCTCGAGGCCGCCCGTGCCGTTGCGGTCAACACGATCGTGATGGGCGAGATCGTGTACCTGTTCAACTGCCGCCATCTCGCCGAGTCGGCGCTGACCCGCGAGGGATTCCTGGGCAACCGCTCTGCGCTCGCCGCGATCGGGCTGCTCGTCCTGATGCAGCTGGGATTCACGTACGGCGGCTGACGCGCCGGGGTGAATTCGCCCCGGTCTCGGCGAACGAACGGCCGCTGCGCACCGACAATGCACGCGTGTCCGCCCACATTGTCACGATGCTGCGACCCGCGACGATCGGCGCATCTGCCGGGACTCGGGCGGGTTCGCGCCTGCGCCCGCAGGGCGAGCCCAGGAGCTAGAATGAAGGCACCACGACTGCGTAGCGCCGCGCGCGGCCGGTGTACGTGGCGCGGTTCACGTTCATGATGCGGCTATCGCTTCGCTTCATCGTTCCGCTCGCGGTCGCGCTCGGCGCGATCGCCTACTCGGTGGCGCCCCTGGTCGACGACCTCACGCTGAAATGGTTCATGCGCGATCTCGACATCCGCTCCAAGCTCGTCGCGTCGGCAGCGCAGGAGTCACTGGTCGAGCTGCTCACCGACAAGGCGCGTGACAAGGTGCGGCTGCAGCGCGTGCAGGCATTCTTCAACCGCCTGCTGCAGGACGAGCGGCTGTTCGCTCTCGGTTTCTGCGACACAAAGGGGGTTCTGGTATACAAGACCGCCGCGCTGCCGCCCGAAGTGCCGTGCCGCGCCCCGGGTACCACCGATGACGGCACTGGCGCGGTGCTCAAGCTGTCTGGCGGCCCCCTGTACGTCGCCGCGAGCCCGATCGAGCTCGACGGCCAGCGTCTCGGCGAGATGCTGATCGTCCACGACATGAGCTTCGTCGAGCGGCGCAGTGCCGACACCAAGAAGTACATCGTGTACCTGTTCGCGGCGCTCGGCGCGGTAGTCGCGCTGATCACGGTGGTGATCGCCGAGCTGTCGTTCCGCGGCTGGATGGCGGGGATCAAGGCGCTGATCCGCGGGCAGTCGCTCGCGCTCTCGCCGCAACCACGGGCGCGCGAGCTGCGCCCGATCGCGCGCGACCTCGAGATGCTGGTGCAGGAACTGGACGCCGAGCGGCGCATGCGCGACGAGGCGCAGATCAGCTGGACGCCCGAGGCGCTGCGCAGCATCCTGCGCGAGGACCTGAAGGGCGACGAGATCCTGATCGTCTCCAACCGCGAGC
>CAZXAR010000145.1:0-7677 GCA_964638135.1 uncultured Enterobacteriaceae bacterium
GACCGCCCGTGAGGTTCACCACCTGGTTGCCCTCGATGCCGCTCGTCCTCGGGTACACCGAGTAGGGACCGATCGCGGTCAGATCGTCGAGATCGAACCCTACGATGCGGCCCTCGCGCGTGCAGGCCAGGCGCATCGTCGCCCGATGCTCGCGCGCATGGATGTCGGTGAGGAACGACTCGAGCCGGTCGGCGACGAATTTCACGGGCCGGCGCAGCATCACCGAGAGCGCCGCGGTCGCCATCTCGTCCGGGTACACGTGCACCTTGATTCCAAAGGAGCCGCCGACGTCTTTGCAGATCACGCGCACGTTCGCCTCGGGAATGTTGAGGTGGCGCGAGAAGACGTCCTGCATCATGTGCGGGGCCTGCGTCGCGTGGTACACGGTGAGGCTGTGTTCGGCGGCGTTGTAGTCGGCGAGGATCGCGCGCGCTTCGAGCGTGACGCCGGTGTGGCGCCCCATGCCGTAGGTTTCCTCGACCACCAGATCCGCCTTCGCAAAGGCGTCCGCGAAGCCTTCGGTCTCCAACGATCGGCTGAAGCAGATGTTGTCGCCGAGGTCCGGGTGGATCACCGTGCGGCCGGCGAGCGCCTCGTCCATGTCGGTGACGACGGGCAGTTCCTCCCACTCGGCTTCGATCTGCGCGACGGCGTCCTCGGCCTGCGCGCGTGTTTCGGCCACGACCGCCGCCACCGCTTCGCCCTGCCAGCAGGCGCGCTCGATCGCGACCGCGTGCTGCGGCGGCGACTTGATTCCCTTCAGGTGCGCGAGCACCGCCACCCAGGGCGTGCAGTATTCGGCGATCGCGCGCCCGTCGAACACCGCGATGACGCCGGGGCTCCTCAGCGCCTGCTTGAATTCGAGCCTCCTGATCCGCGCATGCGCATGCGGGCTGCGGAAGAAGGCCGCGTGCGCGAGGCGCGGAAACCGCAGGTCGTCCACGAACGCGCCGCGCCCTTGCAGCAGGCGCCTGGCGTTCGCGCGCGGCACGCTCTGGCCGACATACCCGGTCTGCACGCGCGGCTTTGCCGGCGCTTCGGGCTTTTCCGCCACCGGCACAAGGAGCGCGATGTCGGTCCGGTCGTTCATGCGTGGCCTCCCTTGCGCTTCAGCTCGAGCACGGTTTCTACCGCATCGACAATCGCCTGGTAGCCGGTGCAGCGGCACAGGTTCCCCGACAGGTACTCGCGGATCTCCTCGCGGCTCGCCCCTGGCCGATGCGAAACGAGCTCGAGCGCGGTGAGCAGCATCCCGGGCGTGCAGTAGCCGCATTGCAGCGCGTTCTTCTCGTGGAATGCCTGCTGCAACTCGCGCAGCTCGCCCGAGTCCGAGAGCCCCTCGACCGTGTCCACGGTCTTGCCGTCTGCCTGCACCGCGAGCATCAGGCAGCCGCGGCGGATCTCGCCGTCCACGCGCACCGTGCAGGCGCCGCACACCCCGTGCTCGCAGGCAACGTGCGAACCGGTGAGCCCCAGCTCTTCGCGCAGGAAGTCGATGAGGTGCATCCGCGCCGGGATCCGGCGCCGGACGACGGTGCCATTCACGGTCAGCGTGGTGTCGAGAGCGTGTTCCATGCGCGTCCGAGCAGCACCTTGGCTAGATGCAGTTTCGTAGCGGACGAGTGATAGAGATCGGCGGGCGGATCGAGGTCTTTTTCGAGCGCTTCTGCCGCCAGTTTCGGATTCGCGGCCGCTGCCGCGTGTCTTGCGAGCACCGCGGTGGCGCCCGCGCCGAGGAACGCGAGCCGGAGGCCGGAACCGTTGCGCTGCGCGGCGAGCCCCACGATCGCGTAGTCCCCGCGCCGGCGCACGAGTTCGAGGAACGTGCCGCGCGCATCCTTTCCCGGTAGCGGAAATTCCGCCGCGACGACCAGCTCGCCCGGAGCAAGCGCAGTCGTGTACAGGCCTTTGAAGAAATCCGCTGCCGCGATGCGCCGCTCGCCCTTGGCCGAAGCGAGCACGATCTGCGCCTCGAGCGCAAGGCAGCAGGCCGGCCACTCGGCGGCAGGATCGGCGAAGGCAAGCGAGCCGCCGAAGGTCCCTGCGTTGCGGATCGCCACATGCGCGATGTGCGGCGCGGCCTGCGCGAGAAGCGGGAGGTACTTCGCGACCTCCGGCGCGCTTTCGATGCGGGCGTGCGTGACGAGCGCGCCGATGCGCACGCCCGCCTTCCGCACTTCGATTCCTGCAAGCTCCTGCAGCCCCGTGATGTCCACCAGCAGCTCGGGCGAGGACAGGCGCAGGTTGAGCGAGGCGATCAGGCTCTGGCCGCCGGCAAGGATCTTCGCGCCCGGGTGCGCCGCGAGCTCGAATGCCTCGGCGAGCGACTTCGCCCGGGCGTAGGCGAACGGTGGTGGCTTCAGGGTTCCTCCTCCGGAACAACCGCATTATGCACGAGGTCGCTCGCGATCGGCGACGTCGCTGCAGTGCGGCGACGCCCGAAAGCGGCTCGATGAGCTAGGATTTGGCGCAACCCCATGAGCTATCTCGTCGGCATCGACATCGGCGGCACCTTCACCGACTGCGCGATCGTGGATCGCGCCGGAAACCTCCTCACCACCAAGGTTCCCTCGACGCCGCAGGATTTCTCGCGCGGGATGATGGACGCGCTCGCCGCGGGCGCCGAAGCGCTCGGCCTGCCGCTCGAGAAGTTCTGCCGCGGGATCGCGTTCCTCTCGCACGGCACGACGGTCGGCACCAACACGATCATCCAGAAAAAAGGCGCGAAGGTCGGCCTCATCACCACGCGCGGGCACGAGGACGCGATCCACATCATGCGCGGCTCGCGCGGCTACGGCGGGCGCGACATCCGCAAGGTCGTGCACTTCCCCGAAAGCGCAAAACCGATCCCCATCGTTCCAAAGCGCCTGATCCGCGGCGTATCCGAGCGGGTGGACTGCTTCGGCGAGATCGTGGTGGCGCTGAACGAGGCGGAAGCCGAACAGGCGATCCGCGACCTCGTTGCCGAGGGAGTGCAGGCGATCGCGGTCTGCTTCCTGTGGTCGTTTCGCAATTCCAAACACGAACTCAAGGTCAAGGCGCTCGTTCGCGAGCTCGCACCCGGGTTGTTCGTCACCTGCTCGGTGGATATCGCGCCGAAGTGGGGCGAGTACGAGCGCGTGACGGCGACCGCGCTCAATGCTTATCTCGGCCCGGTGATGTCGGGTTACCTGGGACGGCTCGATCGCACGCTAACCGAGCTTGGCTACGCGCATGGGCTGCAGATCGCCCAGTGCGGCGGCGGCACGGTGCCCGTGGAGCGCGCGGGTGATGCGCCGCTCCTCACCCTCGATTCGGGCCCGGTGTCGGGGGTGACGGCTTCCGCGTTCCTCGGCGCGGCGATGGGCGAGAAGAACATCATCACCACCGACATGGGCGGCACCTCGTTCGACGTCTCCATCATCCACGGCGCCAAGCCCGCGTATTCCTTCATCAGCAACACCGATCAGTACGAGTATTTCCTGCCCAAGGTGGATATCCAGGCGATCGGGGCCGGCGGCGGCAGCCTCGCGCGCGTGCATCCGGAAACGCGCACCATGACGGTCGGACCGGAAAGCGCCGGCGCCTTCCCCGGCCCGGTGTGCTACGGGCGCGGCGGCACCGTGCCTACCGTCACCGACGCCGAACTCGTGCTCGGCTATCTCGATCCCGAGAATTTCGCCGGCGGGCGCATGAAGCTCGACCGCGCCGCGGCAGTCGCCGCGATCGAGGGGCTGGGGGCGAAGATCGGCATGAGCGCGGTCGAATGCGCGGCCGGAATCTGCCGCATCGTCGAACTCAACATGGCCGACATCATCCGCAAGGTCACGGTGGAAAAGGGCTTCGATCCGCGCGATTTCGTGCTGTTCGCCTTCGGCGGCGCAGGCCCGGCGCACGCGGGCGTGTTCGCCGCCGAACTCGGGGTGAAGCGGATCATCGTGCCGCAACGAAAGGCTGCCTCGACCTGGTGCGCGTTCGGCGCCGCGGCGGCCGACGTGCTGCACATCTTCGAGCACAGCGAGATCATGACGACCCCCGTCCCGGCCAGGCGTGTCAACCCGCTTCTCGACCGGCTTGAGCGCGACGCGCGCCGCGTGATGGCCGCCGAAGGGATCGCCCTGCAGCGCCAGCGCTTCGAGTTCTCGCTCGACCTGCGCCACAAGGGCCAGATCAACGAGGTCGAGGTACCGCTCCCCTGGCGCCGCCTGCCAGAGGGCTACGAGCCGGCGCTGCGCAAGCGCTTCGTCGCGCTGTACGAGAACCTGTATGGCCGCGGCTCGGCGCTTGCCGGGGCGCAGCTCGAGATCGTGGTCTGCCGCCTGCGCGCGCGTGCGCTGACGCCGCGCCCGAAGCTCTCGCGCGCCCGGCGCGCGACCCGGGCGATTCCCAAGGCTGCGCTTCTCAAGCCGCGCGCGATCTGGTGGTCCGGCCTGCGGAAAACGCCGGTCTATGACGGCGAGCGGCTCGCCGCCGGAAACGCCATCCGGGGGCCGGCGATCGTGGAGACTGCCGACACCACGGTGGTGGTCCACCCGGGCCGCACGCTTCGCCTCGACATGCTGGGCAACTTCGAGATCACATTCTGATGAACGCACCCCTGAGAAAACTGAACGAGCTGGACCGCCTCGCCTTCGACGGCCGCCAGCGCGGCTATGTGCCGCCGAAGGCGCTTTCCATCGCGAAAAAACTCAAGCTTCACCGCAAGGCGAAGCACGACATCGATCCGGTCACCTTCGAAGTGGTGCGCCATGCGCTCTGGAACGTGAACGAGGAGCATGGCGCGACCATCCAGCGGCTCTCCGGTTCGCCCGTGGCAATGTACGCGCTCGACCTCAATCCCTCGATCCTCACCGAGGACGCCGAGTTCGTCTATTTCGGGCCCTACATGCAGTACATGTCGGGCGTCACCGACACGCAGGTGAAGTGGACGCTCGAATACCGCAGCGACAACCCGGGAATCCGCGACGGCGACATGTTCCTCGCCAACGACCCGTGGGTGGGCGCCGCGCACCAGATGGACGTGATGCTGCTCTGCCCGGTGTTCTGGAAGGGCGCGCTCTTCTGCTGGGTCACCAACTGCCTGCACCAGTACGACATCGGCGGGATCACGCCGGGGAGCTTCTGCCCTTCGGCGCGCGACGCCTTCGACGAGGGGATCCTGATTCCGCCCGTCAAGATCGTGGAGCGGAACGAGATCCGCCGCGACATCGAGGAGCTGTACCTGCGAAGCTCGCGCAAACCGTCGGCGGTGGCGCTCGACTTCCGCGCCCAGCTTGCCGGGAACATGACCGCGCGCGAGCGCATCCTTGCGCTCATCCGCCGCTACGGCGACGCCACGGTGAAGGGCGTGATGAAAAAGATCCTCGATGACGGCGAGCGCGCGTTCCTCGCCAAGCTCGCGCGGCTCCCGGACGGCGCCTGGCGCGACCGCACCTATGTCGAATGCTGCCGTCCGGGCGATCGGCAGGTGCACCGCGTGATGCTCACGTTGCACAAGCAGGGCAAGCGGCTCATCTTCGAGAACCACGGCACCGATCCGCAGGCGGGCGGAATCAACGCCACCTATTCGGGCTGGCGCGGCGCGATCATGGTGGCGTTGAACGAGCTGCTGTGCTGGGAGCAGTACTACGCGGTGGGCGGGGCGCTGCGCCACGTCGAATTCAACCCCACGCCGGGCACGCTCAACTGCGCCGATTTTCCCGCCTCGGTATCGACCGCGCCGGTGCAGTGCATGGAGATTTCGGTCTACCCCGCCTACAACGTGCTTTCCAAGATGCTCTACCCCGACCCGGAGCTGCGCCGCGACGTGATGTGCATCGGCGGCACCAGCCAGTGGCCGGCGACCATCTTCCGCGGCATCGATCAGTGGGGCGAGCGCTACGGCTACATTCTCGTCGATCCGATCGGCGGCGCGATCGGCGCCTTTTCGCACGCCGACGGCATCTCGACCGGCGGCCAGTCGAGGACGCCGATCTGCAAGCTGCCCAACGTCGAGCACACCGAGCAGAGCTTCCCGGTGCTGTTCCTGTACCGCAAGGAAATCACCGACTCGGGCGGTGCCGGGAAGTGGCGTGGCGGGCTTTCCGCCGAGTCGTGCTTCATCCCGCACGGAACGGACCAGATCGAGCAGGACACGCTTTCCTCCGGAAACGCGATCCCGACTTCGAGCGGCATGATGGGCGGCTATCCCGGCGCGGTGAACCGCTACCGCTTCCTCCGGAATTCGGACGTCCTCGAGCGCATGAAGCGTTCGCAACTCGTAAACGACATCGACGAGCTCGAGGGCGAGCCCGAGACGCTGCAGCTCAGGCAGCAGGACTTCGTCCAGTACCGCGCCGACGTGTACGCGGTGCTGTGGTCCGCGGCGGGCGGCTTCGGCGATCCCCTGGAGCGCGATCCGGCGAAGGTCGAGGCCGACCTCGCCAACGGCGACGTCTCGCCGCAGGCGGCGCGCGAACTCTACGGCGTGGTGCCCGGCGACCCGCAGGCGACGCGCGAGCTGCGCGAGCGCCTGCGCAAGGAACGAATCGAGGGCAAAGCGGGGAAAGCGGAAAAGCTGGACCGCAAGGTCGCGTTTCTTGCCACCGAGAATCTGGCGGTCCGCGGCAAGCGCTTTTCCTGCGCCCGCTGCGCCACCGATCTCGGGCCGATCGGCGGCAACTACAAGGACGGCTGCGTGCGCAACGACCTGCCGATCGAGGTCTCCAACCCGATCGTAGGGGATCCGAAGCGCTTCCTCGATCCCCTGCCCCAGTTCCGCCAGTTCTGCTGCCCGGGCTGCGGCCTTGCGATCGAGAACGAGATCGCAGTGGCCGACGAGCCGCTGCTCGCCGACATCGAGCTTCACCTCGGCCGGGCGACAAGCGGCACCGGGAGGCACGCCCGGCGCCGGCCGAAGTCCGCTACTCAGGAGGAGGCAAAATGAAGACGATCCATCTCGGCGCCGAGCAGATGCGCGGGCGCATCGCGCGCTTCACGTCGCTCGCGCCGCTCCCGATCCAGAACGAGTCGATCCCTGTCGCGGCGCGCGATGTCGTCTACTCGCGCAAGCTCCTGTCGGTGATCGGCCTGGAGGACGCGCAGACGCCGATCAACGTGGGGGCGCCAATTCGCGGCGCCGCGGGCATGACGATGACGCTCGCCGTGTGCCCGCCGGGCCAGGGGCCGGGACTGCATTCGCACCTCGCGACCTACGAGACTTTCACCGTGCTGCAGGGGCGGTTCGAAGTGCGCTGGAACGACGACGGCGGCGAGAGCGCGGTGCTCGAGCCCTTCGACACAGTCTCGTTCCCGCCCGGCGTGTGCCGCGCGTTCCGCAACATCGGCGCCGGCGAGGGCATCCTGCAGGTGGTCATCACCGGCGGCGTGCACGACATGAACGACATCGATTTCGTGCCGGCGGCGAAGCAGGAGATCGAGCGCGTGCGGCCGGGACTGGCGGCCGAGTTCGAGCGGGCCGGCTTCACCTTCACCGCCGGCATGGGCTGACAAGGCGCCGGACGGCACCGCGGGGCGCCGCCGCGTACGTCAGGCCGCCGGAGCGACGTTGACGCCGCGCACGCCGTGGCGCTCGACGAGGCGCGCGACGAGACCCGAGCGCTTCGCATCCTCGACGAATTGCGCGAGAAACGCAGCGCTCGCGGCGCGCGCCTTGGGAGTGCCAACCGCCTGCTGCACCGCGCTGAAGCCGCCTTCGAG
>CAZXAR010000146.1:0-7612 GCA_964638135.1 uncultured Enterobacteriaceae bacterium
CGCTTCCCGCCGGTGCCGACTCGGCGGGCTGGGTCGCGGTCATTCTCATCGGCGTGCTGGTTTGGTACTTCTTTTTCCGCTAGCGCTGCCGCGATCGCCGCAGACTCGCAGAGGCGCCCGCCTGGCAGCGGGCGTTTTTGTTTCTGCGACATTGCTCGGCGGCTGCGCGTCGCTGCTCGTGCCGCAGACGGTGGCGCTGCGCGAGGCGCCGCCGGCCGGCCTCGCCCAGCGCGCAGAACTCGAGGAAGTGCCGTTTTTCCCGCAGGTCGAATACCAGTGCGGGCCGGCCGCGCTTGCCACCGTGCTTGCGCATTTCAGGGTGAAGGTCACGCCCGACGATCTGGTCGCGCAGGTGTACATCCCCGAGCGCAAGGGCAGCGTCCAGGCCGAAATGCTCGCCGCCGCGCGCCGGTATGGCCTCGTCTCGTACCCGCTCGCGCCCCGCTTCGAGGATCTGCTGCGCGAGCTCGCCGCGGGGAACCCCGTGATCGTGCTGGAGAACCTGGGGGTGTGGCCGTTCGAGCGCTGGCATTACGCCGTGGCGGTCGGCTACGACCTCGAGAGCCGCGAGCTGCTGCTGCGATCGGGCGAAAAGGAGCGCCTCGCGCTGCCCTTCGCGGTCCACGAATACGTGTGGAAAAAAAGCGGCTACTGGGCCATGGTGGCAGTGCCGCCCGAGCGCATTCCGGCCACCGCCGATGAGGCGCGCTGGCTCGCCGCGGTGGCGGCGCTCGAGCGCCTGGGCAAGGCGCGCGAGGCGCGCGCCGCCTATGCCACGTCGCTCAAACGCTGGCCGGAAAACATCAATGCAGCGATCGGTCTTGCCAACACCTATCACGCGTCGGGCGAACTGAAGCAGGCGGAAAACGTGCTGCGCGCGCTCCTTGCGCGCAGCCCCGATTCGGTCGTCGCGCTCAACAACCTCGCGCAGACGCTTTCCGACCAGGGACGGAACGACGAGGCGCTCAAGCTGATCGACGGCGCGGCAGCAGTGGGAGGCCCTTTTGCCGGTGCCGTGCGCGAAACCCGCGAGCAGATCCTGAAGCGGATCGCGACGAAGCGCTAACTCGTACCGCTCAATTCCCCTCCACGCCAAGGGGTGGCGCGAAGCGGCGGGGTGGCGAGTCTGCGGGCGCCAGCAGGTCGGGCGTGATTTCCGCCAGCGTGCGCGCGCCGCACAGCTTCATCGCGCGCTCGAATTCGTCGACGAGGATGGCGAGCGCGTGCGCCGCGCCCTGCTCCCCGGCGACGGCCGCGCCGTAGAGCGTCGCCCGCCCGACCATCGCCGCCTGCGCCCCGAACAGCCGCGCCTTCAGGATGTCGGCACCGCGCCGCACGCCGCTGTCGATCAGCACGGGGACGCGTCCGGCGACTTCGCGCACCACTTCGGGCAGCGCATCGAGCGAGGCGATCGCGCCGTCGAGTTGCCGCCCGCCGTGGTTCGAGACGAGCACGGCGTCCATCCCTTCGCGCACCGCGCGCGCGGCATCGTCGGCGCGCTGCACGCCCTTGACGACGAGCTTCTTCGGCCAGCGCTCGCGCAGGCGCGCAAGCTTCGTCCAGTCGAACGAGGCGTCCAGCTCGCGCGCCACGATCGCCGCGATGCCGCCCGGCTCGATGCTGGCATCGACGAGATCGACCAGGTTGGCGAACTTGGGAAAGCCCTGCGTCGCCATCTGGATGAGCCACCCGGGCCGCGAGAGCAGGTCCGGGATGTTGATCCGGTTGGGACGAAACGGCATCACCAGCCCGTTTCTCGGGTCGCGCTCGCGCTTTCCCGCCACCGCGAGGTCCACCGTGACGAAAAGCGCTTCGTAGCCCGCGGCAAGCGCACGCGCGACGAGCTTGTCGAGGATCGCCTGGTCCCTGAGCACGTAGAGCTGGAACCACAGCCGGCCGCCGAGCTTTTCGCCCGCTTCGCGCGCGATCTCTTCGAGCGAGGCGCTCGAGGGCGTCGACACCGTGTACGGAATTCCGCGCTTTGCCGCGGCGCGCGCGATCTCGAGCTCGGCCTTGGGCCAGGCGACGCCCGACATGCCGGTCGGCGACACCGCGAGCGGCAGCGGCGCCGGCGCGCCGAGCAGTTCGGTCGCGGTGTCGATCTTCGAGACGTCGGTGAGCACGTGCGGCCGCAGGCGCACGCGCTCGAACGCCTCGCGGTTCGCGCGCAGCGTGATCTCGTCCTCCGCGGCGCCGTCGATGAAATCGAACATCGCCCGCGGCAGGCGCCGGCGCGCGAGCAGGCGCAGGTCCTCGATCGATACCGCACGGCGGAGGTCGGGCATAATCGCCATTATGAAACCAGTTGCCCTCCAGAAACGCATCGAGGGCGTGCTCGCGCCCGTCGTCACGCCGTTCCGGGCCGGCCTCGCGCCCGATCCCGACCGTTTCGTGCGCCACTGCCGCTGGCTGATGCGAAGCGGCTGCGCGGGGCTCGCGGTGTTCGGCACCAACAGCGAGGCGAACTCGATGTCGGTCGAGGAAAAGCTCGAACTGCTGGAAGCGCTCGTGAAAGGCGGGATTCCGGCCGCGGCGCTGATGCCGGGAACCGGCCACTGCGCGCTCAGCGATTCGGTTGCCATGACGCGCGAGGCGGTGCGCCTGGGCTGCGCAGGCGTCCTGATGCTGCCGCCGTTCTACTACAAGGGCGTGTCCGACGAGGGGCTGTTCCGCAATTTTTCCGAGGTGATCGAGCGGGTCGGCGACGAGCGGCTGCGCCTGTACCTGTACCACATCCCGCCGGTGTCCGGCGTGCCGATCACGCTCGAGCTGATCGAGCGGCTGCTCGAGCGCTATCCGGGAATCGTGGCCGGGGCGAAGGACTCTTCGGGCGAGTGGTCGAACACGCAGGCGATGCTCGAGCGCTTCAAGGATCGCGGCTTCGACGTCTTCGCCGGGAGCGAAGTGTTCCTGCTCGACAACATGCGCGGCGGCGGCAAGGGCTGCATCACCGCGACCGGGAACGTCAACCCGGGACCGATCGACCGCGTGTTTCGCAGCTGGCGCGGCGCGGAAGCCGACAAATTGCAGGCCGGCATCACCGCGACGCGGAGGATCGTGCAGAAAGTGCCGATGATCCCCGCGCTCAAGGCGATCGTCGCGCACTTCGCGAACGACCCGCAGTGGCGCGCCGTGCGCCCGCCGCTCGTCGAGCTCACCGCGGAACAGGAACGAAGCCTCCTCACCGAACTCAAGGCCTCCGGATTCGCGATGCCGGGGCTCGCGTAGCCCCGGCGCCGGATCCGCTGCCCGTCAGCGCGGGCCCGGCCGCGCTTCGCGGATGTCGGTGTGCGGCGGGAATACCCGCCAGGTGCCGCCTTTGGCGTCATAGCACTCGCGCCGGTCAAGACGTTCGAGCGCCAGGCCGTACATGTAGAAGTTGAGGAGCGGCGCTTCTACGTGAATCGAGTGCAGATCATCCGGCAGAAACGCGACGCCGGCCCCGTGCCGTACCACGGCCTGCCCGGTCTCCCGCACGCCGCCCTCCGGGGCGCGCTCGTACAAACGGTTCAACTGCTCGCCGAGCAAGCCCACGATCACCGCCCAGGTGGTGTGATTGTGGGCAGGCGTACTGTAGGCGCCGCGCGAGGAATTCGCGTACAGCGCGAATCGTTGGTCGGGCTCCTCGGCAAGGCGGTACAGGCACGAATTGCGTTTGTCGCCGAAAGCCGGTGGCGGAAAGTCGAGCACGCCGAACAGGTCCTTGCGCGCGGCAAGCCGGATCAGCCGCCGCTTGATGTGCTCCAGGCTCTCGCGGCTGACGCCTTCGCGCGCCTCGATCGCGCGGATATCGGCGACCGCGGCTTCGATTTCGCGATTTCGCTCGGCGGCTCGGTCCATTCGCGTTTTCCCCGACCGCGACACTACTACAACGGCAGCGGCATGACAGGCAAGACCCTGTTCGAAAAGGTCCGGGACGCGCACGCCATTGCCGACCTCGGCGCCGGCAAGGCGCTCACCGAGCTCGCCGCGCGGGGATCGAAGGCCTCGACGCCATCGGTCTTACCCTCGCCCGCGAATCTGCCTACCTGACCCGGTAGATCTCCTCGTTGAAATTGCCGCGCCAGGCTTCGAGGGAGGCGCGCTTGCGTTCGAGCTGCGCCGTGAGCACCGCGTGCTCGTTGCCCTTCGCCCAGCGCACCTTGTAGACCCGGCGGTCGTCCTTGTCCTTGCGGCTGATCGTCTCGACCGCCTCGGCGAGGGGCGCGCCCCAAAGCCTCTTGAGGTGCGAGGCGACCCTGTCGCGGTCCTTCGTATCGAAGCGGATGTCGAACGCCTGCACCGCATCGCCCCGCAGGTAGAACGTGATCTTCGCCTGCACGCCGCCGAACGCGATCCGGCCGTCGTCGCAGCGGCGATCGGCGGCGCCGGTCTTCCATTCGAGCGGCTTGCAGAACGCGCTCGGGTAAGCCTTCTTCACGTCGCTCTCGTGCCCGCCGAGCGCGACGCCGTTCGCCTCGAATGCGAGCGCCGCGGGCGACAGCGCGAAAAGGGCGAGCAGCGCCGCGAGCCTCATCTGTGCAGCGCCCGGAAGCGGAAGCAGTCCGTCGTGTGGTCGTTCACCATGCCCACCGCCTGCATGAACGCATAGAGGATCGTCGACCCGACGAATTTGAACCCGCGCGCAGCGGAATGCCCCACTCGCGGTCGTGGTAGGCGATCGAGCGGGGATTGGATGCCCAGGTGCAGCGCCGCGGCTCGGCCACCGTCACGCCATCGGTTTTCATGGCCACCTCCACCCGCGCGATGCTACCTCAGGCTGTCCCCCACACCGCGGCCGCGGTCTCCACGACGAGGCGCAGCTTCGCTTCCTGCTCGGCAAACGTGAGCGCAGTGCCGCGGCGGTGGCTCGCGAAGCCGCACTGCGGGCTCACGCCGAGGCGCTCGAGCGGCACATGGGCGCTTGCGGCGTCGATGCGCCGCTTCAGCTCGTCGATCGCTTCGAGCTTCGGCGTCTTGGTGCTCACCAGCCCGAGCACCACGAAGCGGTCCTTCGGCATGAAGCGCAGCGGCTCGAAGCCGCCGGCGCGCTCGCTGTCGTACTCGAGAAAAAAGACGTCCGCGGCGAGCGTCGCGAAGGTCTTCTCGGCGATCGGCTCGTAGCCGCCCGAGGCCATCCACTTGCCGAAGGCGTTGCCGCGGCACATGTGAACGCCGATCGTCATCCCTTGCGGCCTGCGCCGCACGATCCGGTTGATGAGCCCGATGTAGAGGTCGATCAGCCGCTCCGGGTCGTCGCCGCGGGCGCGCACCGCGGAGCGGATCCGGTCGTCGCAGAGCAGCGTCTGCGCCACCTCGTCGAACTGCACGTAGCGGCCGCCTGCCGCGCGCACCGCCTCGAGTTCCGCGACGTAGATCTCGACCACATCGGCGAAGAATTCCTCCAGATCCGGGTAGGCCTTTGGATCGACGCAAGCGTTGCCGCGCGGGTAGTGCAGGTACGAAGGCGCGGGAAGGGTCGCCTTCACCGTGCCGCGCGCGTGCCTGAGCGCGAACGCGACCTCGTCGGCGACGATCGGGCCGGTGCGCCGCACCTTGGCAACCGCGATCGGCGCCGCGCCGATCTTCGCCTCGTTGCCGGCATCGTCGCGCTGGATGTCGACGTCGCCGATCGCCTCGGCGCGCCCGAACCCCGCGACCTTGGAGACGAACCCCAGGCGCCACGACTCGCGCCTGAATTCGCCGTCGGTCACGCAGCGCAGCCCGAGGCCTTCCTGCCAGCGGATGACGGACGCGATGTGCTCGTCTTCGAGTTCGTGCAGCCTTTGCCGATCGGCGCCCGAGTTCCACGCATCGAGCAGCGGCTTCGGGCGCAGCAGGCTCCCGATCTGCTCGGCGCGGAACGGCGGGTTCATCAAGCGGACGTGAAAAGCGTTACTCCGTGGCGTCGGATTCGCTGACTGCGGCCGCGTACGCCGCGCGCTGGTGCGCTGCGGCTTTTCTGAAGTTTCGCCGGATCGATCCTGCGGGCGACGATTACAGGCTCACTGATCTTCACGTCCGTGGTTGCTCGAATACGAGCGGGTGTTCGAAGGATTCTACCTCCGCCATGCCCATCGGCACGGATGCCCGAAGGTCATGCTGTTCCGCCATTCAGCCAGGTTCAGGCGACTTCGAACTTGAGCTGCTTCAGGTCGGCCTTGGGCACGCGCCGCTTGAGCTCGAGCACTTCGATGCCGACGACCTGCTTTTCCGCGTTGAAATCGAGCACGATGCCGGGCTTCACCTCCTCTGACTCCACGATGCTGGAGTCGTCGAGGCGCAGGTAAAGCGCATCGGCCTTCTCGTCGTAGTGCATTCTCATCGGTTGTCTCTTTCCCGCCGGTCGAAGTACGCGGTGACGACGCGGAGCGGATCGACGCCGGCATTGTAGACCCCCCTGAGCATTCGCCCATCCCGCTCCGGGATTGGCCCAAGGGCATGCGTTGCGGCAACGCCCGGACGCGAGGAGCGTTGACTGGCGATCGTGAGCGAACGAACACGCGTACCAGCTGCAGTTACCGCTCGCCGCGTCCCGGTTGACCTCGGCCGGGCGCTCGCGCGCTTCAAGGCGACGTGCGACGCCGGCGCCGTCCCCGGCTACCGCGGCAGCGTGCGCGCCTTCGAGGACCTCATGGGCTACCGCGAGCTCGCCGAGCGCGCGCGGACAGTCGTGGTCACAGTGCTTGGCGAGGCTTGACGGCAAGCCGCTGTTTCAGGCCGTCGGGGGTGACGATCGGGATCCTCGAGCGCGCCGCCAGCTCGAGGAGATCCGTGTCGCCCGTGACCAGCGCGTCGGCCTTCGCTGCGTACGCGAGGCGCAGGAAGGCGCGGTCATCCGGGTCGCGGCACGCCGGGATGCGCCCCGCGCCGCGCACGCGGCCTATCGTTTCGGCGTGCTCCATGCACACTGCGATCAGGCTCTTCGTCTCCTCGGCCTCGAGCCGCAGCTTCGGGTAGCCGAGCACGCGCACCAGCTCGGCGAGCGTTTCACCGGAGACCAGCGGCACGACCGTTCCCGCCGCCCAGGCCTCGCGCAGCCAGGCGAGCCGCCCGGCCCGGAACGCCAGCGCCGACACCGCGACGTTGGTGTCGCACACGACGCGCAGCGGCCGGCCCGACGCGCGAGCGGGTCCCTCTATCGGCGCTTCCTCGCCCACCGCACCGCGTCCTCGACATCCTTCTCGGTGATGCCGAGCGATTCCATCTTGCGCCAGACGCCCTCGAGGCTCGTGACGCGCGCCGGCACCAGCACGATCCGCCCCTTCTCCGCGCGCACCTCGAAGTAGCGCGCGCCCGGAAACTCGCGCACCACGGCCTTCGGCAGGGTGAGCTGGTTCTTCGAGGTCAGCTTGGCGAGCACGGTACGATTCCTTAAAGTAAGTAATTCTTATTATAGCTCGGAGCCGGGCCCGCGGTAGGCGAGACCGAGGCGCGAATCCGGGCTGAGCGCCGCGACCGAGGCGTCCTTGAGCGCCCGCTCCGCCGATTCGAGAAGCCGCGCGATCTCCTGCTCATCGGCGGCGTGCGCCTTGAGCTTTCCGATGCGCGACAAGTTCTCCAAGGTCATCTTCCCCCCCGAGGACGAAGATGCGGCGCTCGCCGAGCACGCGCTTCAGGAACGGATCGCCCG
>CAZXAR010000147.1:0-7528 GCA_964638135.1 uncultured Enterobacteriaceae bacterium
CGGGCCACACCGAGGATTTCCGCGCCGGGGTGAGCGCGTTCGTCAAGAAGCTCGCGCGGCCCGAGTTCCGCGGCCGCTAGCGCGGCGCATTTCGCGCAGGAGGAAGCGGCCCGGATCGAGCGCGTCGGCAAGCCGCGCTTCGAGCGGCAGCGGCTCGCCTTCGACGAGGCTCGCGAGCAACTCGGCGCCCAGCCCCGCCCAGAGCAGTCCGCGCGAACCATAGGCGAAGCACCCGTAGAGACCTTCCTCGCGCGCAAGCGTTGCGAGCGCGGGATTCTTCGGCGCCGGCGCCTGTTCGTCGGCAAGCGCGCCGATGAGCGGCAGGCGGTCGGGTGCGACCGCGCGAAAGCCGACCAATCCTTCGAGCGCGGCCGGATCGAGATCGCCGCTGGCTCCGGGCAGGATGCGCGCCAGGCGCTCGAGGTTACCCTCGTGGCTCGAAGCACGCGGCGCCGGATCCTCGTCGTCGAAGTCGTAGCTTGCGCCCGCCACCGAAATACCGTGGATCGCCGGCAGCACGAAGCCTCCGCGCAGCACCACGACGTGCGGCGCGACGAACCGCTCCTCGGGCAGGAACGTGATCTGGCCGCGCACGCGCCGGATCCGCGCGATCCGGGAGCGTGCGAGCTTGAGCGCATCGGCCGCGTTCGCGAGCACGACGAGGGAGGCGCGCACGATCTCACCGCCCGCGCTGTCATGCACGACCCAGGCGCGGTCGCGTCTTGCGATGCGCGCCGCTTCGCAGCCGAAGCGCGCCTCGAGCCCATCGCCGGCGGCTGCCCGTTGCGCCGCGATGAGCGAGAGCGGCTTGATCCAGCCGCTCGCAGGAAACCACAGCCCGCCCGCGGCAACCGGAACGCCGGCGTGCTTGCTTGCTTCTTCGCGCGTCGCGTACTGCGCGAACTCGGGCGGCGGCGCGAGCGCCGCGATCGCGGCGCGCTGCGCCGCGTCCTCGCGAATCTCGCGCGCAAGCTGAAGCACGCCGCATTCGTCCCACACCGGCGCGTGTCCGGCGGCTTCGAGCGCGCGCCAGCGCGCAATCGCGTGCAGGAACCCGGCGCGCGTGAGGCGCGCGAAGAGGCTGTCGTCAGGCGTGAGCACGGGATGAAAAACCCCGGCCTGACGACCCGGGTCGCCGGGCGCGGGCCGGGGCTCGCGCTCCAGGAGCGTCACGCGCCAGCCGCGCGCGCACAACCGTTCGGCGACCGCCGCCCCGGCGATGCCCGCGCCGATCACGGCGGCCCGCCTTTCCTGCCACTGCGGCGCGGCGAGCGCGCGGGCGCGACGCGGCTCCAGGCGCGCCACGAGCATATCGCGCTTGCGCGCAAAGCCGGGGCGCTTCTCGACTTCGAACCCGGCGCCGAGGAGCGCCTCGCGTACCGAACTCGCCGCACTCCAGGTGGCGGCGCTCGCGTGCGGCGCGCACCCCCGCGCCACCGCCTTCATGATCGCCGGGCTCCACAGGTCGGGATTTTTTTGCGGCGCGAAGCCGTCGAGGTACACGGCATCCGCGCGAAGGCGAAGCGCGCCGAGCGCCTGCGCTGCGTCGGCGAGCGCGAGCGTGAGCACGACGCGGCCGCGATCGAACTCCAGCCGGTGCATTCCCGGCACCAGGATCGGCCATGCCGCATGCAGCTCGGCGGCGGGTGCGGCGAATTCCGGGTAGCGCGCGTGCAGCTGCTCCAGGTCGTGGCGCGCGAACGGATGCTTCTCGACCGAGACGAAGTGCAGTCGCTCGCAGCGGTTCGAATCTTCGCGCCACGCCTGCCAGGTGACGAGGAAGTTGAGACCGAAGCCGAAGCCGGTCTCGAGGACGGTGAACGCGCGGCGGCCGCGCCAGCGTTCAGGCAGGCCGCTGCCGGCGAGAAACACGTGCCGCGACTGCCCGGGTCCGCCTTCGGCGCTGTGGTACACGTCGCCGTAGGATTCGGAGAACGGTGTGCCGTCGCTCGCGAAGGCCGCGCGCGCAAGCTGCAGCGGTTCGGTCATCCAGCCAGTATATCGGCGTAATATTCTTTTTTTGGCCAGGACCTCCGCATGAACAAGCCCGTGGAACTCAGCCTCGAGACGATCCCGCTCTGGATCAACGGCCGCACCTTCGCGCCCGCCGCGGCGCGCATGGGCGATGTCTACAACCCCGCCACGGGCCAGGTGATCCGGCGCGTGCCGTACGCCGGCGCGGACACGGTGGACGCCGCCGTGAAGGCGGCGACCGCGGCGCTTCCGGCGTGGCGCGACTGGCCCGCGCTGCGGCGCGCGCGCGTGATGCAGCGTTTCCTGCGCCTGATGGAAGAAAACCAGCACGCGCTCGCGCGCCTCGTCACCGAGGAACACGGCAAGACGACTCCCGACGCGCTCGGCTCGGTCCAGCGCGGCATGGAGGTGATCGAGTTCGCCTGCGGCATCCCGCACCTCTTGAAGGGCGAGCACTCGGAAAATGTCGGCACCCAGGTCGACACGCATACGGTGCGCCAGCCGGTCGGCGTGTGCGCCGGGATCACGCCGTTCAACTTCCCGGTGATGGTGCCGCTGTGGATGTTCCCGATGGCGCTCGCCTGCGGCAACGCGTTCATCCTCAAGCCCTCGGAAAAGGATCCTTCGCCCTCGATCCGCATGGCCGAGCTGCTGAAGGACGCCGGTCTTCCCGACGGCATCTTCAACGTGGTGCACGGCGACAAGGAATGCGTCGACGCGATCCTCGGCCATTACGGCATCCACGCGGTATCGTTCGTCGGCTCGACGCCGATCGCGAAGTACATCTACGAGACCTGCGCCAGGAACGGCAAGCGGGTGCAGGCGCTCGGCGGCGCGAAGAACCACGCCGTGGTGTTGCCCGATGCCGACCTGGAGTTCGCCGCCGATGCGCTGATCGGCGCCGGCTACGGCTCGGCCGGCGAGCGCTGCATGGCGATCAGCGCGGTGGTCGCGGTGGGCGCGGCGGGCGATCCGCTGGTCGCGCTGCTGAAGAAAAAGGCACAGGCGATCCGCATCGGCCCGGGAGACCGCGACGGCGTCGACATGGGGCCGCTCGTCACCGGCCCGCACCGCAACAAGGTCGCCTCCTACATCGACATCGGCCTCAAGGAAGGCGCAACGCTCGTGGTCGACGGGCGCGGCCATCGCGTGAAAGGGCACGAAGAGGGGTTCTTCCTCGGCACCACGCTCTTCGATCACGTGACGCCGGCGATGGCGGTGTACCGCGACGAGATCTTCGGACCGGTGCTCATCGTGCTGCGCGCCGATACGCTCGAGGAGGCGATCGCGCTCGTCAATCGCAACCCGTACGCCAACGGCGTCGCGATCTTCACCGAATCCGGCGGCGCCGCCCGCCGCTTCGAGAACGAAGTCGGCGTCGGCATGGTAGGGGTGAACGTTCCGATCCCGGTGCCGGTCGCGTTCTATTCCTTCGGCGGCTGGAAGAACTCGCTCTTCGGCGACCTGCACGTGCACGGCACCGAGAGCGTGAAGTTCTACACCCGCACCAAGACCGTGACCACGCGCTGGCCGCACCAGGACACGCCCGCGCCCGGCTTCAACATGCCGACGCTCGGGTGAGGCGGCGTCGCGGGGCTGCGCGCATCGTGCGGCCGCGGCCGTGAGTCTGCCCGCCTACGCGACGCTCCGCTTCGAGCGTCCGGCGGAGCACGTGCTGCTCGTCGTGCTCAATCGTCCCGAAATGCTGAACGCGCTCGACACGCAGATGGGCCGCGACCTGCTCGATCTGTGGACGCGCATCGGCGCCGAGCCCGAAGAGCTGCGCTGCGTCGTGCTCACCGGGGCGGGCGACCGGGCGTTCTGCGCCGGGGGCGACCTGAAGGAGCGCGACGGCATGACGGACGAGGCCTGGCGCGCGCAGCACGAGCTGTTCGAGCGCATGTTCATGGCGCAGGTCGAGTGCAGCGTGCCGCTCATCGCGGCGGCGAACGGGCATGCCTATGGCGGCGGGCTGGAGATGCTGCTGTGCTGCGATTTTGCGTACGCCGCGTCGGGCGCCCGCTTCGCGCTTTCCGAGGTGAGCCTGGGCATCATGCCCGGCGGCATGGGCACGCAGAACCTGCCGCGCGCGCTCGGCGAGCGCCGCGCCAAGGAACTGATTCTGGCCGCCCGGGTCTTCAGTGCGACGGAGGCGCTCGCGTGGGGTCTGCTCAACCAGGTCTGCGAGGCGCCGCAGCTCCTGGAGGCGGCGCTCGCCAGCGCGCGCCAGATCGCTGCCAACGCGCCGCTCTCGGTGCGGCAGGCGAAAAAATCGATCCACTACGGCCTGCAGACCGATCTTCTGACCGGCTACCGCTTCGAGATCGAGGCCTACAGCCGGCTGATCGGCAGCGAGGACCGGCGCGAAGGCGTGCGCGCCTTCAACGAGAAGCGCAAGCCCCGCTTCCGCGGCCGGTAGCGCCGCGCGCCCGGCCGCCGGAACGCCGCGCCGGCCCCGGCGCTACAATATCTAGTATTTCGGGGCGATCCGGCTACTAGATACATGGCAAAACAGGTCTACGACGCATCCGCCATCCAGGCGCTCAAGGGGCTGGAGCCGGTGCGCCGCATGCCGGGCATGTACACCCACACCGTCCACCCGCTGCATCTCGCGCAGGAGGCGATCGACAACGCGGTGGACGAGGCGCTCGCGGGTTTCGGCAAGCGGATCACGGTCTCGCTGTTCCAGGACGGCTCGGTCGAGGTCGCCGACGAGGGCCGCGGCGTGCCGGTCGACCTGCACCCGGTGGAGAAGAAGCCCGCGGTCGAGGTGGCCTTCACCATGCTGCACGCGGGCGGCAAGTTCTCGCGCTCGGGCGAGGGCGTGTACCACATCTCGGGCGGCCTGCACGGCGTGGGGGTGGCGGTCTCGAACGCGCTTTCGCAGCGCTGCGAAGTGAGCGTCTACCGCGACGGGCAGAAGCACACCATCACCTTCGAGGGCGGCGAGCTGCGCCAGAAGCTGAAGAGCGAGAAATCGAAGGAAGCGCGGCGCACCGGCACCGTGGTGCGCCTGTGGCCGGACCCCAAGTATTTCGATTCGCCGAATATCCCGCTCGCCGAACTGGAGCACCTGGTGCGCTCCAAGGCGTACCTCCTGCCCGGGCTGACGACCGTCCTGCGCATCGAAGGCAAGGACGAGCGCAGCTGGCGCTACGAGCGCGGCATGGTGCAGTACTTCGACTTCATGCTGCAGGGACGCGAGCTGGTCGCGCCGCTCTTCGCGGGCGAGCGGTTTTTCGACGAGAAGTCGGCCGCCGAATTCGCCGAGATCGAGGCGGGCGAGGGCGCGGCCTGGGCGATCGGCTGGGTCGCCGAGGGCGAGGTCTTCGCCGACAGCCACGTCAACCTGATTCCGACGCGCTCGGGCGGCACGCACGAGGCGGGCTTCCGCAACGGCGTTTTCGACGCGCTGCTCGCGTTCATGGAAACGCGCGGCCTCGCGCCCAAGGGCGTGAGGCTCATCGCCGACGACCTGTGGAGCCGTGCCTGCTTCACGCTCTCGGCGCGCATCGTGCGCACCCAGTTCCACGGCCAGACCAAGGAAAAGCTCACCACGCGCCACGCCTCGAGGCTGCTCGAAGTGTGCGTGCACGACGCCTTCGAGCTGTGGCTGAGCCAGCACCCGGCGGACGGCGCGAAGATCGTCGAGCTTGCGATCGAGCAGGCGATGGCGCGGCTCTCGCGCGGCAAGAAGTTCGAGCGCAAGAAATCGAGCGGCGTGGCGACGCTGCCGGGCAAGCTCGTCGATTGCGCCTCCGACGACACTTCGCGCAACGAGCTCTTCATGGTCGAAGGCGATTCGGCGGGCGGCTCGGCGAAGGAGGCGCGCAACAAGGATACGCAGGCGGTGCTGCCGCTGCGCGGCAAGGTGCTCAACACCATGTCCAAGGACGCGCGCACCGTGCTCGCCAACAAGGAGCTGCAGGCGATCGCCACGGCGATCGGCGTCGACCCGCACGGGCCCGAGGACACGCCGGACCTCTCCGGGGTGCGCTACGGCAAGATCGTCATCATGACCGACGCCGACGTCGACGGCGGTCACATCCAGGCGCTGCTGCTCACGTTCTTCTTCATGCACGCGCCGAAGCTCGTCGCCACGGGCCGGGTGTACGTCGCCCAGCCGCCGCTCTTCAAGATCGAAGTGCCCTCGCAGGGCAAGGGAAAGCCGGCGCGCCGCCTTTACTGCCTGGACGACGACGAGCTGGAAGAGGCGCTGGTGCGGCTCAGGAAGGAGAAGGTGAAGGAAGGTTCGTGGGAAATCTCGCGCTTCAAGGGCCTCGGTGAAATGAGCCCCGAGCAGCTCTGGGAGACCACCATGAACCCGGACACGCGGCGGCTCATCCGCATGCAGCTCGAGCCCGCGAAGCTCGCCAAGGCGCGCGAGACGTTCGAGCTGCTGATGGACTCGGGCGAAGCCGAGGGCCGGCGCAACTGGATGCGCGAGCACTGGAAGACGGTGGAGGCCGACGTATGAAGAAAAAGACCACTCGCGGCAAGCCGTACTGGGAGCGGGCCTACCAGGGCCACGCGCTCTGGCTGGGGAAGAAGAAACTGGGCAAGGTGACGCGCCACAGCGCCAGGGACGCGAAGCACAAGTACACCTGGGAGGCGGGCGGCCGTGCCGGCGCCGCCGACGACCTGGCGAAGGCAAGGCGCGCGGTGGAACTCGCGGTCGCGATGGCCGACCGGCAGATGGATCTTTTCCCTCCGCACGCCGAGAAGAAGTGAGCCGCCATGGATGACACCCGGACACTCGACCTGTTCACGCCCGACAACGGCGAGGACGCTTCGCCGATCGAGCACCACGCGTCGCAGGCCTATCTCGGCTACGCGGTCTCGACGGTCAAGGCGCGGGCGCTTCCCGAAATCGCCGACGGGCTGAAGCCGGTGCAGCGCCGCATCCTGTACGCGATGGGCGAGGCCGCGGCGAACCCGCCGTTCGGTTCCCAGGGATTCGCGAAGTGCGCGCGCTACGTCGGCGAGGTGCTCGGCAAGTACCACCCGCACGGCGATTCCTCGACCTACGAAGCGCTGGTGCATCTGGCGCAGCCCTTCTCGATGCGCTATCCGCTGATCGACGGCCAGGGCAATTTCGGCTCGCGCGACGGCGATGCCGCCGCGGCCTACCGCTACACCGAGGCGAGGCTTTCGCGCTACGCCGAGCTCATGCTCGCCGAGATCGCCGAAGGCACGGTCGATTTCGTCAGGAACTACGATGGCAAGTTCGACGAGCCGGCGCTGCTCCCGGCGCGGCTGCCCTTCGGCCTGCTGAACGGCTCGTTCGGCATCCCGGTCGGCTTCTCCACGCGCATCCCGTCGCACAACCTGAAGGAAGTGGCGCAAGCCGCGGCGCTTGTCGTCCAGCATCCGCGCACGAAGCTCGAGGAGGTCCTCGCCCTCGTGCCGGGGCCGGACTTCCCGGGCGGCGGCCAGATCATCTCCCCGGCGGAGGAAATCCGGCAGGCGTACGAAACCGGTCGCGGCTCGCTCGCGATGCGCGCGCGCTGGACGGTCGAGCCGCTCGCGCGCGGCCAGTGGCGCATCGTGGTCA
>CAZXAR010000148.1:0-7524 GCA_964638135.1 uncultured Enterobacteriaceae bacterium
TTCTCCAAGGACGCGATCATCGAGGCAGTGAAGCTCTCGACGACGCCCGGCGCGACCTTCGCCTGGCTCGCGGTGCTCTCGACGGTCTTCATCACCGCGGCGTACACCTTCCGGCTGGTGTTCATGGCGTTTCACGGCGAGCCGCGCTTCGATCCGGCGCACCCGCCGCACGAGTCGCCCAAGGTGGTCACGGTGCCGCTCGTGCTGCTCGCGATTCCCTCCATCGGCTCGGGCTGGTGGATCGGGAGCGTCGTGTTCGGCGACTACTTCGGCCATTCGATCGCGGTGAGCGCGGCGCACGGCAACCTCGCGCAGATGGCCGGCGAATACCGCGGCCTGTGGAACTACATGCTGCACGGCGTATCGGCGCTGCCGTTCTGGCTCGCGCTCGCCGGAATCGCCACCGCCTGGTACCTGTACCGCGTGCGCACCGACCTGCCCAAGCGGATCGCGCTCGCGCTGGGGCCGCTCTACGCGCTCGTCGAGCGCAAGTACGGCTTCGACGAGCTGTACCAGTGGCTGTTCGCGGGCGGCGCGCGGCTCGTCGGCCGGGGCTTCTGGAAGGGCGGCGACGAGCGCACCATCGACGGGGTCTTCGTCAACGGCTCGGCGCGCATGGTGGGCTGGTTCTCGAGCGTAGTGCGCCTGTTCCAGACCGGCTTCATCTACCAGTACGCGTTCGTGATGATCTTCGGGGTGCTGCTCGTGATGACCTGGTTCCTGTTCCTGGCGCCGAGGAGCTGAGCGTGAACGTTTTTGACTTCAATGCGTCTCCCGACCTGGCGCTCGGGCGCCAGGTCGGGAGATGGATGATGTCAATCCAGCTCCCATGACCCACACCGTCCCGCTGCTCTCGCTCGCGATCTGGGTGCCGATCCTGTTCGGCCTGGGCGTGCTCGCCACCGGCGGCGACCGCAACGCATCCGAGCAGCGCTGGCTCGCGCTTGCCGGCGCCGTCACCGGATTCCTGGTGACGATCCCGCTGTGGCTGAATTTCGATCTCGGGACCGCCGAGATGCAGTTCGTCGAATTCACGCCCTGGATCGCGCAGTTCAACGTCAACTACCAGCTCGGCGTGGACGGCATCTCGATGCTGTTCGTGCTGCTCAACAGCTTCATCACCGTACTGGTGGTCGTGGCGGGCTGGAGCGTGATCGACACGCGGGTCGCCCAGTACATGGGGGCGTTCCTCATCATGTCGGGGCTGCTGAACGGGGTCTTCGCCGCGCTCGACGCCGTGCTCTTCTACGTGTTCTTCGAGGGGACCCTCATCCCGATGTTCATCATCATCGGCGTCTGGGGCGGCCCGAACCGGGTGTACGCGGCGGTCAAGTTCTTCCTCTACACGCTGATGGGCTCGCTGCTGATGCTGGTGGCGCTGCTGTACCTGTACGGCAAGTCGGGCGGCAGCTTCGCGATCCTCGACTGGCACGCGCTGCCGCTGCCGCTCGGCGTGCAGATCCTGCTCTTCTTCGGGCTGCTGCTCGCGTTCGCGGTCAAGGTGCCGATGTGGCCGGTGCACACGTGGCTGCCGGACGCGCATACCGAGGCGCCCACGGGAGGGTCGGTGGTGCTCGCCGCGATCCTGCTGAAGCTGGGCGCCTACGGCTTCGTGCGCTTCACGCTGCCGATCCTGCCGGATGCCTCGCGCGAGCTTGCCTGGCTGATGATCTCGCTGTCGCTCGTCGCGGTCGTGTACATCGGCCTCGTGGCCCTGGTGCAGACCGACATGAAGAAGCTGATCGCCTACTCGTCGATCTCGCACATGGGCTTCGTCACGCTCGGCTTCTTCATCTTCAACGCCTACGGGGTCGAAGGCGGCCTGGTGCAGATGATCTCGCACGGGTTCGTCTCGGCGGCGCTGTTCCTCTGCGTCGGCGTGCTCTACGACCGCATGCACTCGCGCATGATCGCCGACTACGGCGGCGTGGTGAACACGATGCCGAAGTTCGCCTCGTTCATGATGCTCTTTGCGATGGCGAATTCGGGGCTTCCCGCCACCTCCGGGTTCGTCGGCGAGTTCATGGTGATTCTCGGCGCGATGAAGGCCAATTTCTGGCTCGCGTTCGCCGCCGCGACCATCATGGTCTTCGGCGCCGCCTATACGCTGTGGATGTACAAGCGCGTCATTTTCGGCGCCGTCGCCAATCATCACGTGCGCGAGCTGAAGGACCTGAACGGCCGCGAACTCCTGGTGCTGGGACTGCTCGCCGCGGCGGTGCTGGCGATGGGCGTGTATCCGCTTCCCTTCACCGAGGTGATGCACGCCTCGGTCAATGAACTGCTGCGCCACGTCGCGCAGCCGAAGATATGAAACTGCCGGCGTCCTGGCTCGATTTTCTGCCGGCGCTGCCGGAGATCGTGCTGCTCGCCGGCGCGTGCGGGCTGATGATTTTCGACCTCTACGCGAAGAAGGAGAACCGGGCGGGGAGCGTGCTGTTCGCTTCGCTCGCGGTGTTCGCAGCCGCGCTCGCGACCCTGTTCGTGCTGTTCGGCTCGGGCGGACAGCTCCTCTACGCGTTCAACGGCCTGTTCGTCGCCGACCTGATGTCGCACGTGCTCAAGCTCGGTGCTTATCTCGCGGTGTCGCTCGCGCTCGTGTATTCGCGCCAGTACATGCTCGACCGCGGGCTGCTGAAGGGCGAATTCCTGACGCTGCTGCTCTTCGCGCTGCTCGGGATGATGGTGATGATGAGCGCCAACAGCTTTCTCACCGTCTACCTCGGGCTGGAGCTGCTGTCGCTCTGCCTGTACGCCATGGTGGCGCTCAACCGCGATTCGGCCGCTTCCACCGAGGCGGCGATGAAGTACTTCGTGCTCGGCGCGCTCGCCTCGGGCCTGCTGCTCTACGGCATGTCGATGATCTACGGCGCGACCGGCACGCTCACGATCCACGAGGTGGCGCGCCAGGTGGCGAACCTCGCCACCCATGCCACCGAGCGCACGTTCCTCGTCTTCGGCCTGGTGTTCGTGGTCGCGGGGATCGCCTTCAAGCTCGGCCTGGTCCCGTTCCACATGTGGATCCCGGACGTCTATCACGGCGCGCCGACCGCGGTGACGCTGGTGATCGGCTCGGCGCCCAAGCTCGCCGCGTTCGCGATGGCGATGCGCCTGCTGGTGAACGGGCTCCTCGACCTCGCCGCCGACTGGCAGCAGATGCTGGTGATCCTCTCGGTGCTTTCGATGGCGCTCGGCAACCTCGCCGCGATTGCGCAATCGAACCTGAAGCGCATGCTCGCCTATTCGACCATCGCGCACATGGGCTTCATGCTGCTCGGGCTGCTCTCGGGCGTGGTGGGCGGCAACTGGCTGAACGCGGCCGATGCCTACGCGGCCGCGATGTTCTACACGCTGGTGTACGTGCTGATGTCGCTCGGCGCCTTCGGCATGCTGCTCTACCTCTCGAGCAAGGGCTTCGAGTGCGAGACGCTCGAGGACATGAAGGGCCTCAACCGCCGCAACCCGTGGTTCGCCTTCATCATGCTGCTCGCCATGTTTTCGCTCGCGGGCGTGCCGCCCACGGCGGGCTTCTACGCCAAGCTCTCGGTGCTCTCCGCGGTGGTCGCCGCCGGGCAGATCTGGCTCGCGGTCGTGGCGGTGATCTTCTCGCTGATCGGGGCCTTCTACTACCTGCGCGTAGTGAAGCTCATGTACTTCGACGAGCCGAAGGACGCGACCCCGGTCGAGGGCGACCGCGACATGCGCGTGCTCCTTTCCGCGAACGGCCTTGCGCTGCTCGCGATCGGCATCGTCCCCCAGCCGCTGATGTGGATCTGCTACGTCTCGATCCGGTCGCTCTGACGGAATGCCGGGCGCTGATCTGACCGAGACCTTCCTCTCCGGCGAAGAGGTGTACGCGGGGCGCTTTTTCCGCGTGCACCGCGACCGGGTGCGCCTGCCCGACGGCAGGGAAACGATGCGCGAGTACGTGCGCCACCCCGGCGCGGTGGGGATCGTGGCGCTGCTCGCCGAGGGCAGCGTGCTGCTCGAACGCCAGCACCGCTATGCGCTGCGGCGCGACTTCATCGAGATCCCCGCGGGCAAGCTCGAGCCCGGCGAGCCGCACCGGGAGACCGCCAGGCGCGAGCTGCTGGAGGAGACCGGCTATGTGGCCGCCCAGTGGCAGCGCCTCGGCGTCATTCACAACGCGATCGGCTATTCCGACGAGGCGATCGAGCTGTGGCTCGCAAGCGGGCTCGAGGCGCGCACGCAGGCCCTCGACCACGGCGAACACCTCGAAGTATTCACGCTGCCCTTCGCCGAGGCGCTGGCGATGTGCCGCGACGGCCGCATCACCGACGTGAAGACGATTGTCGGGCTCGGCTGGGCAGAAGACATCTCGACCCGGAAGGGGCGGGTGTAAGATGGTTTCGTTCCACGGAGAGGAGGAGGACATGGCCCACCATCGCGATCTGCGCATCACCGCAATGCTCTTTGTCGCCGGCGCGGCGTTCATCGGCGCCGCCGGAGCCGACGAGACCTGCAACTCACCGTACATCTCCAAGCTGATCAAGGGGCAGGAGGACTTCGTCTACGTCTGGGCGCTCGGCGTGGAGGGGCTGGGAGACGGCTCCGACAAGCTCGTCACGGTGGACGTCAACCCCAAGTCGAAGAGCTACGGCAAGGTGATCCACATGGTGTCGACCGGTGCGCGCGTCGAGGCGCACCACATGGGGTTCACCGACGACCGGCGCCAGATCTGGGCGGGCGGGCTCGCCGACAACCGCATCTGGGTGTTCGACATCGCGACCGATCCGGCGAAGCCGAAGATCGTGCGCACGATCGCCGACCTCGGCGACAAGTCGGGCTATCTCGGGCCGCACACCTATTACGCGATGCCCGGGCGGATGCTGGTGCAGGCGCTGTCCAACGTGAAGGACAAGGGCGGCGTCACCGGCATGGCGCTCTACAACAACAAGGGCCAGTTCATCGCCTCGTACGCGATGCCGACCCAAGGGGGCGGCGACGGCTATGGCTACGACCTGGCGGTCAACCCGAAGAAGAACGTGCTGCTCACCTCGAGCTTTGCCGGCTATGCCAACTACATGCGGCCGCTCGGCGAGCTGGTGAAGGACGGCGAGGCGATGAAGAAATTCGGCAACACCATGGTCGCCTGGGACCTGAAGGCGATGAAGCCGAAGAAGATCTTCAGCGTGCCGGGCGCGCCGCTCGAGATCCGCTGGTCGCTGAACCCGAAGGACAACTGGGCGATCACCGCCACCGCACTCACCGCCAAGCTCTGGCTCGTCAAGCAGGACGGGAAGGGCGAGTGGACGGCCGGGGAAGTGGGCACGATCGGCGACCCGGCGAAGATCCCGCTGCCGGTGGACATCAGCATCACGCGCGACGGCAGGGGTCTCTGGGTCAACACCTTCATGGACGGCAAGACCCGCTACTTCGATCTCTCCAATCCCGAGGCGCCGAAGCAGACCTACGAGAAGGCCACCGGCAAGCAGGTGAACATGATCTCGCAGAGCTGGGACGGCAAGCGCGTCTACATCACCTCCTCGCTCCTCGCCAACTGGGACAAGGGCGGCGCCGACAACGAACAGTTCCTGCGCGGCTTCGCCTGGGACGGCAAGGAGCTGGTGCAGAAGTTCGAGGTCGATTTCACCAAGGAAAAGCTCGGCCGCGCGCACCACATGAAGCTGGGATCCAAGGCGCTGCACGGCACGTGATTCGCGCGCTCGCGCTGCTCGCCGGCGCGCTCGCCGCGCCGGCGCCGCTCGCGCACCACCCCGAGCCGCTGCCGGCGCTCGAATACGCGCCGCCGCCGCCCGGCAGCTACGTGCTGCACCGGATCATGCGGGCGCCGGACGGACCGGTGCTGGGACTCGACGGCCGCTCCCGGCCGCTCTCGCGCTACACCCGCGGCCAGATCACGCTGCTTGGCTTCATCTACACCACCTGCGTCGATCCCGAGGGCTGCCCGCTCGCCTATCGCGTCTTCGACGCGCTGAAGGAAGCGATCGTTGCAAACACCGCGCTGCATGCCAAGGTCCGCTTCGTGACCCTGTCGTTCGACCCGGCGCGCGACACGCCCGAAGCGATGCGGCACTACGCCGGCAGCCGCGCGGTGGACAAGGGCGGCGGACTGCGCTGGTATTTCCTCACCACCGGCTCGGCGCGCGCGCTGATGCCGCTGGTGGAAGGCTTCGGCCAGGACGTGCGCGTCACCGTGGACCGTTCGAGCGGCCGCCCGCGGCGCGAACTATCGCACGTGCTGAAGGTGTTCCTGATCGACCGGGCGGGCGACGTGCGCGAGATCTACAGCTCGAACTTCCTCCATCCGCAGGTGGTGCTCAACGACATCGAGACTCTGCTCATGGAGGAGCGATGAAGGCCGAGCCCTATTTTGCGGCCGGCGGCTGCGGAGCGTTCCGGCGGGCGGTCGGGCTCCCGCAGCGTCCCGACGGGCGGTTGTGGTCTTGGGCTGCGCCTGACGACGACGCGATCGTGCGCTCGTTCGCTGCCGGATAGCGCACCCATCGCACCGCTTTGCTTATCGATTGAGTCCTGCCGATAGCAGACTTGCAGTGATGCGCTCGAGCGCGCCGAGGTCCTTGTAGGGCTGCGTCTCGGCCCATCCGGCGACCGAGAAATCTGGCCGCAAGGCGGAGATTTCCTGTGCCAGCTGGCGCGCCTGGCTTTCCTTTCCGGTGGCATTGCAAATCTCGATCTGCACCAGTCGCGCATCGATATCGTCGTGCTTCATACGTACTGCGCCGTCGGCCGCCGCGCTGGCTTCGCTCCATCGGCGGATCTCCTTGCAGCTCGCCGCAAGAACCACCTTGAACCAGGTTGGATGCACTGGCGTGAGCCGCATGGCCTGCCGCACGCGATCGGCGGCGTCTGCAGGTCTGCCACAATAGTAATAGATGTTCGCCAGGTGCGCGTTGGCGGTAGAGCAGCCAGGGCGCAATGCGACCGAGTCCTCCGCCACCTCGAGCGCCTTGTCGTGCTCGCGCCGGAGCAGATGGATATGCGCCATGACGGTGTGCGCCTGACCGTCCACGTCTTCCATCGGCATCGCGCGATTGGCCCACTGCTCGGCCAATTCGAGCGAGCGCTTCGGTGTCGCGCTCCAGCCGCGGAAGGCGTCCCACCAATACGTGAGCGCAACGGCGGTCGGGCCGATCGAGCTCTCGGGCGCGAGGCGCGCCACCTGCTCGAAGGCCTCGCGCGCAGCCACGTTCGTTTCCTTCCGCCCTTTCATGGACTCGTGAATGCCGCGATAAAAATACTCGCGCGCCCTCGGAAGCCTGATTGCGTTGCGCCAAACCCTGGCCTGATCGCCGCTCAACAGCTTGACGTCAAGCGCGGTCACGATCTTCTCCGTGATTTCGTCCTGGACCTCGAGCGATTCGTTCAGCAGACGGTCGTAGTGCTCGGTCCATATGACCTGCGCTGAAGAGCCCTCGATGAGGGTCACCGTGATGCGAGCGCGATCGCCGGACTTCTGGAAGAATCCTTCAAGCAGGTAACGCGCGCTCATTTGGGCCGCCGCCTCCTGCGGCGTCACCG
>CAZXAR010000149.1:0-7503 GCA_964638135.1 uncultured Enterobacteriaceae bacterium
GCGCCGTCGGGTTCGAAGCCGGGAACGAGCACGCGCTCGATTTTCTTGCGGATCAGGTTCTCGATCGCCGCCAGCGACTCCATGTCGTCCGGCGCCACCAGCGAGATCGCCTCGCCCGTCAGCCCCGCCCTGCCGGTGCGGCCGATCCGGTGCACGTAGTCCTCGGGCGAGCGCGGGATATCGAAGTTGATCACCTGCGGCAGGCTCTCGATGTCGAGGCCGCGCGAGGCGACGTCGGTCGCCACCAGCACCGCGGTCTTGCCCGCCTTGAACGCCTCCAGCGCAAGCTCGCGCTCGCCCTGCGACTTGTCGCCGTGGATCGCGTCGGCGTGGATGTGGTCGCGGCGCAACTGGTGCGCGAGACGGTTCGCCCCGATGCGGGTGCCGCAGAAGACCAGCACCTGCTTCAGCCCGCGCGTCTGGATGAGGTACGCGAGCAGCTCGCGCTTCTTCTGGCGCGCGACCGGATGCAGCACGTGCGACACCAGCTCGGCCGGCGCGTTACGGGCCGCGATCTGGATTTGCGCCGGGTCCTTCAGGATGGTCGCCGCAAGCCTGCGGATCTCGTCCGGAAACGTGGCCGAGAACATCAGGTTCTGGCGCACCGGCGGCAGCAGCGCGATGATGCGCTTGATGTCGGGCATGAACCCCATGTCGAGCATGCGGTCGGCTTCGTCCAGAATCAGCACGCTCACCTGGTTGAACATCACCGTCTTGTTCTGTACGTGATCGAGCAGCCGGCCGGGCGTCGCGACCAGGATCTCGACTCCCCGGCGCAGCTCGTTGATCTGCGCATTCATGTCGACGCCGCCGTATACCAGGGCGCTGCGCAACGGCACGTGCCGGCCGTAGTCGCGGAAGCTTTCGTGCACCTGGATCGCAAGCTCGCGCGTCGGCGTGAGCACGAGCGCGCGCACCGGATGGCGGGCAGGAGAGGCAGAACCGCTCGCGTGCGGCGCCAGTCGCTGCAGCGTGGGAAGCGCGAAGGCCGCCGTCTTGCCGGTGCCGGTCTGCGCGCCCGCCATGATGTCGCGCCCCTCGAGCACGAGGGGAATCGCCTGCTGCTGGATCGGGGTCGGCTGCTCGTATCCTGATTCGCGCACCGCCTGGAGCAGCGGCGGCGCAAGTCCGAGCGCCTCGAAGCCTGAACTAATGACGGAGATTCCGGGAATGCATGCGGCGCGCATTATACTCCGCCCGCCGTCGAACCGGCCCGAGAAACGCTTCCGTCCGGTCGACTACATCTCGCAGAGCCGGCGACCGAACGCGTCGACCTCGTTCCAGTCGGTGAAATCGACCACCGCCCGCGGATCGGTCGGCCCGCGCGTGATCCACATGATGAAGCGGATGATCTGGCGGTCCCAGAAGCTGTAGATCGGGTAGTCGATCTTCCCCGCGAATACCGCCAGCTCCCGCGGACGCCACGCGATCTGCTTCAGGAATCTCCGCACGTACGGATTGGTCGCCGGAGTGTCCTTGCCGGGCTTGCGCGCGACCACGTTGACCGAAAAGAACGCGCTCGGCCTGCTTTCCAGAACCCGTCGGTTCGCCGTCATGAATTGACGCACGTTCGGACGATGCTTGCCGTAGCGGATGCTCGCGCCGATCACCACCTTGTCGAACGCCGCGAGATCGACGCCCGATTCCTCTCCGAACGAGACCAGCGTCACCGCGTCGCCGCGCCCCTCCAGCACCCGCTGCAGCCGCTCGCAGATCCTGCGCGTGTGGCCATCGACCGTCGAATACAGGATCAGGATCCTGCTTGCCATGCAGGCGGTCCGGCGCGGCTCTAGTTGATGGTGCGCGAGGGACGCTCGGCGCGTTCCGGCGGTCCGACGCCCGGGACCTTGAGCTCCATGTCCCAGTCGCTCTTGGACACCGCGGCCTGCAGCAGCCGGCACACCGAGTGCAGCAGCACCGAATCCAGGGTCAGCGTGACGCCCTGCCCCTCGAGCGGATGCAGGGCGATCAGGGGCTGGCCGCCGGGATCGTGACCGGTCTGGATCCGCGCCAGGAGGAGCGGCGCCTCCCCCAGCGGCAACGCACGCGCCGAATCGTCGTAGGGCTTGGAAAAGTCGGCGCGCGACATCGCCTGCTCGTGCTCGAGGCCAAGGAGTGCGCGCCTTGCCTCGGGGTCCGATTGGGTGCTGATGCGCGGGTTCGCCTCCTCGGCGAGCTTGACCAGCAGCGGCCACAGCAGCTTCACGAAGCGCCGCGTCAGCCACATGCGCACCTCGACGTCGTCGCTGGTGGCAAGCTGCATCAGCAGCCGGTCCTGCTCGGAGACGTAGTCGATCTTGATCTGGTGCAGCCGCACGCGCCCATCATAGCGCCGCCGCCTGGCGACGGCGAACCGGCGCGGCGCGAAGATCGCGCGGTTCCGACTCGAATTCGAACTCAGCCTTTCCTGATCCGCCCGAGGAGCGCGGTGGTCGAGCGCTGGTGCTCGAAGGGAATCGAGTACACCCGGCCACCGCGCGCGATCACCTGCGACGCGCCCACGATGCGCTCGGCGGGCCAGTCGCCCCCCTTCACCAGCACTTCCGGCCGGCAGGCCTCGATCAGCGCGAGCGGCGTGTCTTCGTCGAACCAGGTGACAGCGTCCACCGGCTCCAGCGCCGCGACCAGCGCCAGGCGGTCTTCCAGCGGGTTGTACGGCCGCTCCGGTCCCTTGCCCAGCCGGCGGGCGGAAGCGTCGCCGTTCAGCGCCACGAGCAGCGTCGCGCCGAGCGAGCGCGCCTGTGCGAGATAGGTTACGTGCCCGCGGTGCAGCAGGTCGAACACGCCGTTGGTGAAGACGAGCGGCCGCGCCAGCTCGGCCTGCCAGCGCACCGCTTCCTGCGGTGCATGGATCTTGCGCTCGAACGCGGGCCGCGCGAAGGGCACGCCTACTTGGCTTTCGACCCTCCGCCCGAGATCAGCTCGCGCGGGCGACACACCTCGTCGGTGGGCCTGCAGTACTCGAACACCTTCACCACCTTGCGCACGCCGCCGGTGGTGCGAGCGATCTGGGTCGCGTCTGCCGCCTCCCTGTCGGTGACGATTCCCATCAGGTAGACCACGCCCGCCTCGGTCACGACCTTCACGTGCAGCGGATTGAACTTGTTGGCGTCGAGAAAGCGCGCCTTCACCTTGCCGGTGATCGTGGTGTCGCTCGCGCGCGCCGAGTAGGCCGAGATGCCCGCGATCTGGATCTCGTTCGACACCCCGCGCACGTTCTGCAGGCCGGCGACGATCTTCTCGACTTCGGCGCGGATCGTCGGTTCCGGCGTCTCGCCGGTGAGCAGCACGCTGCGATTGAAGGACGTGACGTTGATGTGCGCCTTGTCCGCGAAGCGCTCGCTTACCCGGTTGGATGCGCGCAGCTCGATGCCTTCGTCATCCACTTGCGCGCCGGTCGAGCGCCGGTCGATGGCCGAAACGACGCCGGCACCCACGCCAACGGCGGCCATCTCGACGCAGCCCTGAAGCAGTACGGCAAGCCCCGACAGGAGCAGCGCCACGAAGATCTTTTTGCTCGTCATTTCTTGTCTCCGAACAACTCGAAATCGATGCCATCGCACAGGCAATGCAGCGCCAGCAGATGCACCTCCTGGATGCGTGCCGTCTTCTGATGCGGCACGCACACGTGAACATCTTCCGCGGCAAGCGCCTCCGCGAGCTTGCCCCCGCCACGCCCGGTCAGAGCGACCACGCCGAGACCGAGTTCGCGCGCCGCGCGCACCGCGGCAACGACGTTCGGCGAGTTGCCGCTGGTGGAAATCGCAAGCAGCACGTCGCCCTTTCGGCCGAGCGCCCTGAGCTGCTTCTCGAACACCCGCTCGTACGAATAATCGTTCGCGATCGAAGTGAGGGTCGACGTGTCCGTGGTGAGCGCCACGGCGGCGAGCGGCGGGCGCTCGATCTCGAACCGGTTGAGCAACTCGGCGGCGAAGTGCTGCGCGTCCGCGGCGGAGCCGCCGTTGCCGCAGGCGAGCACCTTGCCGCCGCCGGCAAGCGAGGACGCGATCATGGCGACCGCGCGCGCGAGCGGTCCGGTGAGCGCTTGCGAAGCGGCGAGTTTGAGGCTTGCGCTCTCGGAGAAGTGCGCGGCGATGCGGCTCGCGACCGCCGCGCCCTGCTCTGCGTGTCCCATGGGGCGCGATTTTACCCTTACTCGACGAAGACCTCGAACTCGATGCGCCGGCGCGGATTGGGATGTTCGTCGAGGCGGCTGATGCGCGCGTGCAGATCATCGCCGCGGTCCATCGCCCAGGCGAGCGCGCGATTCTCGGTGCGCGGCACGTACCCGAGCTTATGGCCCTGCCACTCGATGCGCACGGCGTACGGATCGTGCGCGTTGTCCGGTTCCCGCACCAGGCCGAGCCGATCGCCCGGTTTCAGCAGCGGCCAGAGGCGCGCCGCCTCGGCGTAGCGGAATCCGGCCAGCGGCGAACTCTGCACCAGGAGGCGCACCGACGGCTGCGCGGCGGGCACCTGCCCATGCGCCGGCAGCGCCACCGCGAGCGCAAGCGCGCTAAGCAGAAAACGCATCTCGAATCCAGTGGATGCGCCCGCCGCCCAGCGAATCGAGGAGCAGCACATCGAAACGGCATTCGCTTTCGGGCCGCCCCGCGAGGTAGAGCCGCGCCGCAGCCAGCAGGCGTTCGCGCTTTGCCGCGGTGATGCTCTCGGCGGCGCCGCCGAATCCGGCGTTCCGCCGGTAGCGCACCTCGGCGAAGACCAGGGTATGGCCCTCGGCGGCGACCAGGTCGATCTCGCCATGCCGGCAGCGCCAGTTGCGCGCCAGGATTCTGAGCCCCGCCCTGCGCAGCAGCTCGGCGCAAAGATCCTCGGCTCGCGCTCCCGCGTCGTTCATGGCAGGCTTAACGGAATTCGCGCCCGCCGCGTTGACGCGCCACCAATGGCCGGAACCCTCTACGTCGTCGCCACGCCGATCGGCAACCTGGCCGACGCGAGCCCGCGCTCGCTCGAAGCGCTGCGCGCGGCCGCGGTCATTGCCTGCGAGGACACGCGCACCTCGCGCACGCTGCTGGCACGCCACGGCATTGCGACGCCAACCGTGGCGCTGCACGAGCACAACGAGCGCGCCGCGAGCGCGAAACTGCTGCAGGCCCTTGCCGGGGAGAAAGACGTGGCGCTCATCAGCGACGCCGGCACGCCCGGGGTATCGGATCCGGGTGCCCTGCTGGTCGCTGCGGCGCACCGGGCCGGCATCCGCGTCGTTCCCGTGCCGGGGCCGAGCGCGGCGCTGGCAGCGTTTTCCGCCTCCGGATTCCCGGGCGGGGCGTTTCTTTTCGCCGGTTTCCTGCCTTCGACCCGCGCGGCGCGCCGCAAGGCGCTGGCGCGGATGCGCGAATCCCGCCCGGTGGTGATCTACGAGGCGCCGCACCGGGTGCGCGAGGCGGTCGCGGACCTCACCGAACGGTTCGGCTCCGCACGCGAGGTGGTCATCGCGCGCGAACTGACCAAGAAATTCGAGGAGATCGCGCGCCTGCCGCTCGGCGAGGCCGCAGCGTGGCTCGCGGCCGGCGCGCACCGGCAACAGGGCGAATTCGTGCTCGTTCTCGGTCCGGCGGCAGCCGAAGCGCCCGACCCGCTTGCCGAAGGCCGGCGCGTGCTCGCGCTGCTGCTCGACTCGCTCCCCCCGAGCGAGGCAGCGCGGCTCGCGGCGAAAATCACCGGCGCGCCGAGAAACGAGCTCTACAGACTGGCGCTCGAACGCGCCAAGTAGAATCGCGCCGATGGACCGCATCACGCTTGTCCGCCCCGACGACTGGCACCTGCACCTGCGTGACGGCGAGGCGATGGCGGCGGTGCTGCCGGATACGGCAAGGCGCTTCGCGCGCGCGATCGTCATGCCGAACCTCGATCCTCCGGTCCGCACCACGCGCGAGGCGCTTGCCTACCGCGAGCGCATCCTCGCCGCCCTGCCGGCGGGCGCGCGGTTCGAGCCGCTGATGACGCTCTATCTCACCGACGACACGCCCGCGGAGGAGATTGCAAGCGCCAGGCGCTCGGGACGCGTGCACGGGGTCAAGTATTACCCGGCGGGCGCGACCACGCACTCGGAGGCCGGCGTGACGCGCCTTTCGCGCTGCTTTCACGCCATCGAGCGCATGGCGGAAGTCGGCCTGCCGCTGCTCGTGCACGGCGAAGTGACCGATCCGGAAGTGGACGTTTTCGACCGCGAGAAGGCATTCCTCGAAGAAGTGCTCGGGCCGCTGGTGGCGCGCTTTCCGGCGCTTCGCGTGGTGCTCGAGCACATCACCACCCGCGACGCCGCGCAATTCGTCGAAGTGACCGGTCCGAACATCGCCGCCACGATCACGGCCCACCACCTGCTCATGAACCGCAATGCGCTCTTCCTCGGCGGGGTGCGGCCGCACCACTACTGTTTGCCGGTGCTCAAGCGCGAGGAGCACCGCGAGGCGCTGATCGAGGCCGCGACTTCCGGCAATCCGAAGTATTTTCTCGGCACCGACAGCGCGCCGCATTCGCGCCGGGCGAAGGAAGCCGCCTGCGGCTGTGCCGGGGTGTACACCGCGCACGCCGGGATCGAGTTCTACGCGATCGCGTTCGAGGAAGCCGGGGCGCTCGACAAGCTGGAAGGGTTCGCGAGCCGCTTCGGGCCGCAGTTCTATCGCCTTGCGCCGAACCAGGACACGATCACGCTGGTGCGCGAAGCGTGGACGGCGCCCGCCTCCATCGCCTTCGGTCCGGGCGAGGAGCTGATTCCGCTCCGCGCGGGAGAGCCGATTCCTTGGAAGCTCGCCTGAAGCACCCGATCTTCGACCCGGTGAGGCCGTGGCTGGAGCGGCTGGCAAGCGATCGCCGGCCCTCGCACGAGGCGCTCACCGCACTGGCCGCCGAAGCCGGCGTGCGGACCGCGAGCGGGATGGCGGTGCGTTTCGTGCCGCCGTCCTCCGCCGATCCCTACTATGAGGTCAAGGTCTACGAGTCGGGCTGCGTCGCGACGCGCAGCGGCAACTGGCACGATCTCTTCAATGCGCTCGCGTGGCTTGCGTTCCCGCGCACCAAGGCCGCGATCAACGAACTGCATGCGATGCAGATCCCGCGCGAAGGCGGCAGGCGCGGCCGGCTGCGCGACATGCTGACGATTTTCGACGAAGGCGGCGCCATCGTGCTCGGCGCCGACGCCGGGCTCGAGTCTCTGGTACGCGGCTTCCGCTGGCGCGAGCTTTTCTGGGACTGCCGCAAGCGCGTGCTTTCGCACTTTCGGGTCGTTGTCCTCGGGCACGCCGTGCTCGAGAAGGCGCTTGCGCCCTGGCCTGGAATTGCGTGCAAGGCGCTCTTTCTCGCGCCGGAAAGCGACGTCGATGCCGGCGCCGCCGCGTGGCTCCGGGCGCGTGCAACGGACGGCACGCCGCAGCTGCTTGCGCCGCTGCCGGTATTCGGCTATCCGGGATGGCTTCCCGCAGGCGAGCACGCCGAGTTTTACGACGACCCGCGCTACTTCCGCCCTTTCAAACGCGACCGGCC
>CAZXAR010000150.1:0-7485 GCA_964638135.1 uncultured Enterobacteriaceae bacterium
TCCTCGAGCGCGGCGGTGACGATCTCCTCGACCGAGCGGTTGTGCCCGAGGTGGATCACTTCGGCGCCCGAGCCCTGCAGGATCCGCCGCATGATGTTGATCGAGGCGTCGTGACCGTCGAACAGGCTCGCCGCGGTGACGAAGCGGATCTTGTGTTTCGCCTTGTAGATCAGGCTCTTCGCATCCGAAAGGTCGGTCATCGGCCCTCCTCCGGGGCGCCCGGCAAGGACGCTCAGCCTACTTGACGTTTACGTTAACGTCAATATGGCCGGCCGCGGGATGCCGCCGATTATGCGCCCGGCACCGGGCGGCGGCCACGCCGCGCACCCCGCGGTGCTATCCTCGCGCGACCCATGCCGGCCGCCCGCGCCAAGGACGCCCCATGATTCTTGCCGGGGACATTGGCGGCACGAATACGCGCCTGGGCTGGTTCGATGTCGCTGGCGGGCGCGCGATCACGGAGGCAACGCACGCCTACGCGAGCGCCAAGCACGACAACCTGGAAGAGATCGTGCAGCGGTTCGTCGCGGCGTACCCGCAGCCGGTTGAGTGCGCCTGCTTCGCGGTCGCGGGGCCGGTGCATCGCGGTAGCGTCGCCACCACCAATCTCGCGTGGCTCGTCGATGCGGAGCGGCTTGCGGCCCAGCTTCGACTGCCGCGCGTGGAACTGATCAACGATCTCGAGGCGATCGGCCACGGACTGCCGCAGCTCGGTCCCGAGGACATCGCGACGCTCAGTCCGGGCGCCGACGGCGCGCGCGGCAACCGCGCAATCATCGCGGCGGGCACCGGGCTCGGCGAGGCCGGCTGCTACTGGGACGGCGAGCGGCATCTGCCCTTTGCCTGCGAGGGCGGGCACGCCGATTTCGCTCCGCGCAACGAACTCGAGGTCGAACTGCTGCGCCATCTGCTCGGAAAGTTCGAGCGCGTGAGCTACGAGCGCATCCTCTCGGGTTCGGGTCTGTTCGAGATCTACCAGTTTCTTCACCAGAGCGGACGCGGCGAAGAGGACCCGGCGCTCACCGAAACGCTCTACCAGCAGGCCAATCCGGCGCCGATCGTGCGCGCCGCGCTCGAGCATCGCTCGCCGCGCTGCGCCATGGCGCTCGGCCTGTTCGTTTCGCTGTACGGCGCCGAAGCCGGCAATCTCGGCCTCAAGCTGATGGCGCGCGGCGGCATTTATCTCGGCGGCGGGATCGCACCGCGGATTCTCGGGCGCCTGAAGGAGCCGCCATTCCTGCACGCGCTGCGCGCAAAAGGGCGCATGAAACCGCTTCTCGAGGCGATGCCGGTCCACGTCATTCTGAACGAACAGGTCGCGCTTCTCGGCGCGGCGCGCCACGCCGCCGGTCAGTCGCGGTAGGACGGGTCCTTGGCGTCGACCAGGCGCAGCACGGCGGCGAACACATCCTCGCAGGTGCGTTTTTCGCCCGGCCCGGATTCGCGCACGGTCTGCTCGAACACCTCGTGCCGGATCGGCTGCAGCGCACCCGCGGCGCTGGCAGCGATCTGCACGTCGCAGGCGCGCTGCAGCGTCCAGAGCGTGAGGAACGCTTCCGCCAGCGACGGGCCCCAGGCGAGCAGGCCGTGATTGCGCAGGATGACCGCACGCCGCGCGCCGATGTCGCGCACCAGGCGCTCCTTCTCGCCGGGCTCGACCGTGATGCCCTCGAACTCGTGATAGGCGACGCCGCCGTGGAGCTGCGCCGCGTAGAAATTGGTCGGCGAGAGTCCGTCCCGCAGGCAGGCCACCGCCATTCCGGTCGTGGTATGGGTGTGCATCACGCAGTGCGCCTCGTCGAGCGCGCCGTGGATCGCGGAGTGGATCACGAAGCCCGCCCGGTTCACCGGCCACTTCGATTCGCGCAGCGGATGGCCGTCGATGTCGATCAGCACCAGGCTCGAGGCGGTGACCTCGCGGTAGTGCAGCCCGAACGGATTGATCAGGAACCAGCGTTCCGGCCCGGGAACGCGCAGCGTGATGTGGTTGAAGATCATCTCGGTCCAGCCGAGAAGATCGAAGACGCGGTAGGCGGCCGCGAGCTGCGTGCGCGCCTCGCGCTCGACCGGCGAGACCGGAATCTCCCGCGCCTCGCGCGCCGCGCCGCCCTGCAAGTAGATCGTCACGGCGTGCGGACTACACCCACTGGCAGGAAACGATCACGAAGTCCTCCCCGGTGTCCACCGCCGCGCCGAATCGCACCAGGCGCGGCTTGTCGCCGAGCAGCGCCTCGCACACCATGTCCGGGATGTAGTCCTTGGGCTTCATCACCAGCTCGAAACTCTTCGCCCCCTCCCCGATTTCCGGCACGAGCATCACCGCGTCCACGTAATCGTAGCGGTGGGAACCGGACGAGGTCGCCCAGCTCGAGGCGAGATTGCCGCCGGTGCCGACGCGTTTCAGCCAGATCGAGTACGGCGTTTTCGAGAGCACCTGGATCCCGGTCGAGACGCGCGCCCCCGTGGTCGCATCAAGGCGCCGGATCATGCCGACCCACCACTGGTTCGAGTCGGCTCGGCGCACGCCGCAAAGCTTGCCGATCTTCACCCAGCCGCTTCTCTGCGGCGGCACCTCGGCGCCGAGCCCGCCTTCGCTCAGGTCCTTTTCGGTCCAGGTATCAGGAGTCACATCGACGTTTTCCGGCACCAGCGTAAGCACCTGCTTGCCCGCACCGCGCGTTTCCGCAATGTCGTCCATCTGATCGGTGCCGATCTGCGTCACCACCGTCCGGATCGCATCGAGCGAGTGAAGCACCGAAAGCTCGCCCTGCGCCCGCACGCGCTCGGTTCGGCGCGAAGGCCGCTCTTCGCCCCAGTAGCGCTTGAGATGCTTGAGGACGGTGACCCGGTCCCAGGCCGAGAACTGCTGCCCCGCCTTGCGCTCGTCCGACGGCCGCCCGACATTCTCGAAGCGCAGCAATTCATCGACGCGCGCGATCGCGCGCCCCGGGCCGAAATACCGGCTGGTCGGGGTGGCGGGCGGCTTGTCGCCGTATTGCGCCGGCGCGCCCGGTTTCGCGAGGTCGACGCAGAATGGCAGCATCCCGGAGGGCTCGCGGCCGATCGCGAACGCGTCCGCGATCGAGGCCACCGTGCGCGCCGCGAGTTCCACGTGCTCGGGCGCAAGCGACTCCGGCGCCACCACTTCCAGCATCAGCGGCCGCAGCAGTTCCTGCGTGGCGTTGGTGTTCTGACCATCGTATTTGTAGGCCATGACGCTGCGCGCCTGGGTCGCGGTGCGCTCCGCCATCTGGAATAGCCGCGCGAGCCGCGCCCACACCTCCTTGTCGACCGGGCGATAGCTGAGATGGCGCACCCGCTCCTGCGCCGCGACCGCGCGCAGCCCGCGGCAGATGAGCAACGCGATCTCGTCCGTGGCCGAGGACGATCCGCTCTCGACCTTCAGGTCGCTTGCCAGGCAGGCGAGGTACGCGTCCGAGAGCGCGGACCAGAATTCGTACGCCTTCTGACAGCGCTCGCGCGATTTCATGTCGTGGATGCGCGCCGCACCCAGATACTGTTCGATCAGCCGGTCCTGCCGCGCGCACCCGGCATCGTCCAGCAGCTGCAGCACCGCGATGCGGACATCGGCCTTGAAATCCGGCGCCTGGCTGACCGATTCGATCCAGCCGGCGATCTCCTCGAGCGTCTTGCCGGGATCGTCGTCGGGAAGCCCGGCCAGGATTTTCTCGGCCGCCTTCACGTTGTACATCGGGTGATCGGGCTTGCTCCCGCCCAGCCATTTCAACACGGCGTCTTCTCCTCGCTTGACAGCGGCGCCAGGTCGAGTTGCGGACCTGGTTCGGCAATCGGCCGAATGTTACCCCCACCAGCGGCGGGATCAATCCCCGCAATCCGATTCCCCGGATCGGGTCGCATTCCGTCTGCGATCATGGCAGAAGACATCTTCCCCCTGGGCGGCATGAATCAGCTGCTCGAGAATGCCGCAATCGGCGACACGGTGTTCACTCGTGCACTGTGCGCGCAGCTCATTGAGTCGCGCCTCCAGCGCCGCGAGCGCGGAGCGCTTGGCGCGCACGCGTTCCAGGTGCGCCTGCACCAGTTCGTTCACGTTCTCGCAGGACACACTCCTGTCGCGCGACAAGGCAAGCAATCGCTTCACTTCGGCAAGCGGCATGTCGAGCGAGCGGCAGTGACGCACGAAATTGAGCCTTTCGACGTGCTTTGGCCCGTAGATGCGGTAGCCGGAGGGCGCGCGCGCCGGCGCCTCGAGCAAGCCTGCACGCTCGTAATAGCGGACCGTCTGCACCTCTACGCCCGCAAGGGTCGCAATTTCTCCTATGCGCATCGTGGTCTTTCGCGAACCGGCTTGACTCTATAGTAGCTGCAGGGTCTTCACTGTGCCCATCCATGAGCGCGCACTGCTGCCCGGTCGCCGATGCTGCCAGCGATCGCCGGTACCGCCGTGTTCTCCTGGCGGCGCTGGCGGTGAACACGACGATGTTCGCGCTCGAAATCTCTGCGAGTGCGTGGTCCGGCTCTTCCGCGCTCGCCGCCGACGCCGCCGATTTTCTCGCCGACGCGGGGAACTACGCCATCAGTCTCGGGGCGATCGCGCTTGGCGGGGCGTGGCGCGCCCGCGCGGCGCTTGCCAAGGGCGTTGCGCTCGCTGTCTTTGGGGCTGCAGTCCTCGGTTACGCGGGCTGGCGGATGTGGGCCGGCGCGGCGCCGGAACCGATCACCATGGGCGCCGTGGCGATCGTCGCGTTCGCCGCGAACCTCGCAGTGGCGCTGCTTCTGTTCCGTTTTCGCAACGGCGACGCCGATATGCGTTCGGTGTGGCTCTGCACCCGCAACGACGTGATCGGCAATCTCGCCGTGCTCGGGGCAGCCGGCGGCGTGTTCGGCACCGGCAGCGTGTGGCCCGACATCGCGGTGGCGGGAATGATGGCCGGGCTCGCGATCGCCGCGGCAATCCAGATCATCGCCGGTGCCCGAACGGAACTCTTCGCGCCGTGATGGCAGCGCGTTGCTGCAATTTCTTCGCCCCAAGGCGCGGCGGCTATACGGCGAGCCCGGGAATCACGATGAAGTACGCATTCAGCAGATAGAGCCCGGAGGCCACAAGGAGGACGCCGCCAGCGATCTCGAACCACTTCTGATACCGGGACAGGATCTTCAGGTTTTCGAGCACCCCGACCGCCCAGCCGCCGAGCAACACCGGAACGGTGCGGCCGGCCGCAAACGCGAACAGGAGCGAGGCGCCGAAGAGCGGCGAGCCGATACCCGCCGCGACACCGAGAAGCACGATCAGCACCGGCGTGCAAAAGGGGCACACGGCGACCGAAAACGCGGCACCGAGTGCGGCGGCGCCCGCGGCGCTCGAGGCGCGCCGCATGCGCGGCGCGATGCGCGGCAGCGGCAACCGGATCCACCGCGGCCACGCGAGCCCGAGCACGATGAGCAGCGGCCCGAGCACCAGGCCCCACTCGCGGCCGAAAAGCGACTGCACCCACCTGCCGCCGAGACCGGCGGCGAGGCCGAGCGCGGCGTGCACGACGAGCATGCCGAGCACGAAGGCGCCCGCGTACAGCATGGCGATGCGCGGCTCGCGCGCCTTCGTGACGCAGGCGAGCGAAACCGGGATCGCGGCGAGCGCCACCGGGTTGAAGCTGAAGAAAAAACCGGTTGAGAATCCAACCACGAGCGAGGCGAAGGTCGCCTGCTCGAGCGCGCCCTTGAGCGCGTCGAGGTCCACCGCTCAGCGCCGCCCGCCGGGCCAGGTGAGCAGCGGCATGTTGACGACCACCCCAGGCTTGTCGATGGTGATCTCGCCGCTCGCCGCGGCCTCTTTCACTTCATCGGCGTGTTTGAGTTCGCGCGCCTTGCGCTCGTCTTTCCAGCTCACCAGGTTGAGCTCGCGCAGCGGGCTGTAGCCCTTCGCGCCCGGCGCGTTGTCGAACACGTCCGGCTGGAATTTGAATGGTCCTTCTCCGACCACTCCATTCTTGAAGACATATGCGTGCGCAAGCATCTCCTTCGGCACCGTTGCGAGCGAAGGAACGACGACGACCGGCGAGCCCTTCATCTTGGTGAGCAGGTCCGCCACCCCCGGATCGGAAGCCTCGGTGTGGATGAACAGGATGCGCTGGCCGTCGAGATACGCGTCCACCGGCGGCACGACGGTTCCGGTGTAGAACCGCGCCGCGATGACGAATCCGCCGACCAGAACCGCGACCAGCGCAGTGATGACGATGTTGCGAATCAGGTTGGATGCCATGTCAGTCTCCTTTCACGCTGCGTCGTAGCCGCGCGCGCGGATCGCCCGGCGGATTCCTTCCGGGCCGATCGCCTCGGGCCGGTAGGCGACGCTCACCCGCTTTTGCGCCGGATCCCCCGTCACCGACTCGACGCCTGCCAGTCCGAGCAGCCCCTCGCGGATGGTGGCGAGGCAATGCTCGCAATGCATGTTGCCTACGACGAAGTCGAGCGCGGCGCGCTCCCGCGCGCGCCGCCGCGGCAGCAGCCGGCCGGCGAACGAATTGGTGAGCACCGCGGTGACGCTCGCCGCCATCGCGATCATCGCCCACACCGGGTGCACCAGACCGGTGGTCGCGAGCGGCACGCCGATGCCGTTGAAGGAAAAAGCGAGCGCAAGGTTCTGCACCGTCTTGCGGTAGGAGGAGCGGCCGATGTCGATGGCATCGGCGACCGCGTCGAGCCGATCGCCTACCAGCACCACGTCGGCGGACTCGATCGCGATGTCGGTTCCGGCGCCGATCGCGATACCGACGTCGGCCTGCATCAGGGCGGGCGCGTCGTTGATGCCGTCGCCCACCATCGCAACGCGTGTTCCGTCGCGCTGCAGGGCGCGGATTCTTTCCGCCTTCTCCGCCGGCAGCACTTCCGCGTAGTACTCGTCGATGCCGACCGCGCGCGCGACCGCTCGAGCGGTGCGCCGGTTGTCGCCCGTCAGCATGACGGGCTCGAGTCCCGCTTCGCGCAGGCGAGCCACGGCAGCGCGGGCGTCCGGCTTGAGCGGATCCGCGATCGACACGAGCGCTGCAAGGACACCGTCTACCACCACTGCGATCACGGTCTGCGCCTGCGCCTGCATGCGCTCGATCTCGCCGCGCACCGGCTGAAGATCGGCGCCGCGCTGCTCGGCAAAAGCCGGATTGCCGACCGAGACTTTGCGTCCGCCGACGTTTGCAGTCACGCCCTTGCCCGGGGTCGCCTGAAACGCCTCCGCCCGGCCAGCCTGTGCATTCGCGTCCTTCGCTGCGGCGCCAATGGCGCGCGCGAGCGGGTGCTCGGAGACCTCCTCCACCGCCGCGGCAAGTCCCAGCGCATCGACCCGCTCCCAGCCATTGAGCGCAAGCACTTGCACCACCGCCGGCTTGCCCGCAGTCAGGGTCCCCGTCTTGTCGAACACGACCTTGCGCACGTCCTTCAATACCTGGAACGCTTCGCCCGCGCGCATCAGGATGCCGCGCTCGGCGGCCATGCCGCCGCCGCGGATCA
>CAZXAR010000151.1:0-7463 GCA_964638135.1 uncultured Enterobacteriaceae bacterium
CGCCGCTCGCGATCACCTTGCGCGCCCGGTCGATCCCGGTCTGCAGCGTCTTGGCGTGCCCGGAAACGTAGATCGCGGCGCCCGCGTTGAGGAGCACGATGTTGAGCGCCGGGCCGGGCTGGTTCTCCAGCACCGCGAGGATCATGGCCTTCGATTCGTCCACCGTGCCCACCTGGATCGCGCGCCGGTCGTAGAGCTCGAGCCCGAACTGCGAGGGATGGATCTCGTACTCGCGGATTTCCCCTTTCGCCAGTTCGCCGATCATGGTCGGCCCGGAGATCGACATCTCGTCCAGCCCGTCCAGGCCGTAGACCACCATCACGTGCCTGGAGCCCAGGCGCTGCAGCACCCGCACCTGGATCCCGACCAGGTCGGGATGGAACACCCCCAGCAGCTCGTTCTTGGCCCCCGCCGGATTGGTGAGCGGCCCCAGGATGTTGAAGATCGTGCGCACGCCCAGTTCCTTGCGCACCGGCGCGGCGTACTTCATCGCGAGGTGGTGCGCAGGCGCGAACATGAACCCGACCCCGACCGTCTCCACGCAGGTCGCGATCTGCTCCGGGGTGAGCGCGAGGTTGGCGCCGAACGCTTCGAGCACATCGGCGCTGCCCGAGCGCGAGGACACGGCGCGCGCGCCGTGCTTGGCGACCTTGGCGCCGGCCGCGGCCGCGACGAACGCGGCGGCGGTCGAGACGTTGAAGGTGTGCGCGGCGTCACCTCCGGTGCCGACGATGTCGATCACTTCGCCCGCGTCTTTCACCGGCACCTTGGTCGCGAACTCGCGCATGACCTGCGCCGCGGCGGCGATTTCGCCGATCGTCTCCTTTTTTACCCGCAGCCCGATGACGAAGCCGGCGATCTGCGCCGGGGTCAGCTCCCCGCTCATGATCTGGCGCATGACGTGGAGCATCTCGTCGTGAAACACCTCGCGGTGCTCGACGGTGCGCTGGATCGCCTCCGCGATCGTGATCTTCATTGCGACCTCCCTTTCATGAAATTCTCCAGCATCCGGTGGCCGTGCTCGGTGAGGAGCGCCTCGGGATGGAACTGCACGCCCTCCACCGCAAGCGCGCGGTGCCGCACGCCCATGATTTCGCCGTCTTCCGATTCGGCGCTGATCGCCAGGCAGTCCGGAAGCGACTCGCGCTCGACGACGAGCGAGTGGTAGCGCGTGGCGATGAATCCATCCGGTATGCCGGAAAACACGCCCTTGCCGTCGTGGCGGATGCGCGACACCTTGCCGTGCATCACCGTTTTGGCCCGCACCACCCTGCCGCCGAACGCCTGCCCGATCGCCTGGTGACCGAGGCACACCCCGAGAATCGGCACTTTCCCCGAGAGGCGCGCGAGCAACTCCAGCGTGATTCCGGCCTCGTTCGGCGTGCACGGGCCGGGCGAGATCACGATTCGTTCGGGAGCGAGCGCCACCACCGCATCCACCGTGGCTTCGTCGTTCCGCAGCACCCGCACCTTCGCCCCGAGTTCGCCAAGGTACTGCACGAGGTTGTAGGTAAAGGAGTCGTAGTTGTCGAGCATGAGGATCACGCGGCGGCCCTCCTCGGCTCGCCGGCCGACGCAACTTCGGCCGCGCGCAGCAGGGCGCGCGCCTTGTGCAGCGTCTCCTGCCACTCGGACTGCGGGTCGGAGTCGGCGACGATTCCCGCCGCGGCCTGCACGTGCAACATCCGGTCCTTGAGGACGGCGGTCCGGATGGCGATCGCGACATCCATGTCGCCATTGAACCCGAGGTAGCCGACCGCGCCGCTGTACACGCCGCGCTTCACCGGCTCGAGTTCGTCGATGATCTGCATGGCGCGCACCTTGGGCGCACCGGTCACGGTGCCCGCCGGGAAACTCGCCTTGAACACGTCCACGGCGTCAAGGCCGGGCGCGATCCGGCCTTCGACGTTCGAGACGATGTGCATGACATGCGAGTAGCGCTCGATCACCATTTTCTCGGTCACCCGCACGGTGCCGGTTTCCGCCACCCGGCCGACGTCGTTGCGGCCCAGGTCGATCAGCATCACGTGCTCGGCGCGCTCCTTCGGGTCGGCAAGCAGTTCTTCGGCGATCGCCGCATCCTCCTCGGGGGTCTTGCCGCGCGGGCGGGTGCCCGCGATCGGCCGCAGCGTGATCTCGCCGCCCGAGAGCCGCACCATGATCTCGGGCGAGGCGCCGATCACGTGATGATCGCCGAAGTCGAAATAGAACATGTAGGGCGAAGGGTTGAGCCCGCGCAGGGCGCGATAGAGGGCGAGCGGCGGCGCGGCAAAGGGTCGCGAGGTGCGCTGCGAGATCTGCACCTGCATGCAATCGCCGGCGAACACGTATTCCTTGGAGCGCCGCACCGCGTCGAGAAACTGCGCTTCGGTGAAGGACCGCGTGAGCGGCGCGCTCGACTGTTCCGCCGACTCGTGCTCCGACTCGCCTCCGCTTGCCAGCACCATCGCTTCGGGCAGGGGCGACGCAAGCCGCGCGCGCAGCCGCTCGAGCCGGGCCCGCGCCGCGCCCCAGGCCTCCGGCTCGCGCGGGTCGGCGTACACGACGAGGTAGAGCTTCCCCAGCACGTTGTCCACGACGGCCAGCTCGTCGGAGGCAAGCAGCAGCATGTCCGGCGTCGCGAGCGGATCGGGCTTTCCGCCCTTCAGCGCTTTCGGCTCGATGTGGCGCACGGTTTCATAGCCGAAATAGCCGACCAGCCCGCCGCCAAAGCGCAGCGCGGGCGGCACCGGCGCGACGTGCTGCCCCCGCAGCCAGGCGCGGGCGAATTCGAACGGGTCGGCGCCCTCGGCGCGCTCCAGGCACACGTCGGCGCCGCGCGCATCGCGCAACAGCCGGCGCACCGTGCCGTTGCGCCCTTCGAGGCGTTCGGCGCAGGCCAGGCCGATGAAGGAAAACCGGCCGAACCGCTCGCCCCCGACCACCGACTCGAGCAGGTAGGTGTACGGACCGTCGGCGAGCTTGAGATACACCGCGAGCGGCGTGTACAGATCGGCAAGCACCTCCGCAATCACCGGTGCGCGCGTGTAGCCCTGCTTGGCGAGCTGGCGGAATTCGAACTCTGTCAACATGGTACGTAACTCCAGCGACTTCAGAGAGTGGAGACGGAACTGCCTGCGGCCTTCGGGCCGCCGGGCGGATGCCGTTCCCTATGCGGCGCGGCGCACCGCGGCAAGGCGCGCGCGCATGTCGCGGATGGTTGCGGCGTAATCGGCGGACCCGAAGATCGCCGAGCCGGCGACGAACGTGTCGGCGCCTGCGGCGGCGATGGCGGCGATGTTGTCGGTCTTCACCCCGCCGTCCACTTCGAGCCAGACATCGCGCCCGCTCGCCTGGATCCTGCGCCGCGCCTCGGCGATCTTCGGCAGCACCGAGGCGATGAATTGCTGCCCGCCGAAACCCGGATTGACCGACATCAGCAGCACGAGGTCGATGTTCGCAAGCGTGTGATCCAGGTACGAAAGCGGCGTTGCCGGATTGAACACGAGCCCCGCCTTGCAGCCGCATTCCTTGATGAGGCCGATCGTGCGGTCCACATGTTCCGAGGCCTCCGGATGAAACGTGATGAAGTCCGCACCGGCCTTGGCGAAATCCGGCACGATGCGGTCCACCGGCTTGACCATCAGGTGCACGTCGATCGGAACCGTGGCGTGCGGCTTGAGGGCGGCGCACACGAGCGGCCCGATCGTCAGGTTCGGCACGTAATGGTTGTCCATGACGTCGAAATGAATCAGATCGGCGCCGGCCGCCTGCACTGCGCGCACTTCCTCGCCCAGGCGCGAAAAATCGGCAGAAAGGATCGAGGGCGCGATGCGGTAGGTCATCGCGGCCGAGTTTACAATGGCCGCATGGCGCAGGAGAAGCGCTATGAAGTGGAGGTGAGCGCGAAGACCCAGTACCTCGCCGAGCAGTCCGACGAGGCCGCCGGGCGCTTCGTCTTCGCCTACACGATCACGATCCGCAACGTGGGCAATATCACGGCGCAACTCATCAGCCGGCACTGGATCATCACCGACGCGCAGGGCCTGGTGCAGGAAGTGCGCGGGCTCGGCGTGGTCGGCAGCCAGCCCGTGCTGCGTCCCGGCCAGAGCCACGAATACACGAGCGGCACCGCAATCGCGACGCCGGTCGGAACGATGCGCGGCACCTACCAGATGGTGGCCGAGGATGGAAACCGGTTCGACGCGCAGATTCCCGAGTTCACGCTCTCGGTACCGCGCGTGCTGCATTGAGGGATGGGACGTCGACGCGCTGCTGCGGCAAGAGCTACTCGTCCTTTCGCTTCTTCGGCCAGGTCCACCACACGATCAGCACGACGAGCGCGAGGACAACCGCCATCTCCAGCAAAATGACCCACATCGCGCGTGCGCTCTCTGCCGCCCTCGCCGCGATTGTACTGGCCGCGGGTTGCCAGCAACTGCCGGCGCCCGCCGAGCGGGCGGCGGCGTGTCCGCCCTGCGCGCCCTGCCCGGAGTGTCCGCCCGCGAAGCCGCCGCCACCAACGGCGCGCTACGAGCCGGCGCAGCTTTCCGCGCTTCCGGGATGGCAGTCGGCCACGCTCGCGCCGAGTCTCAGAGCGTTCGTCACGGGCTGCGCGAAGATCGCGCCCCGCAGCCCGCTGCGCTCGACCTGCGATGCCGCGCGCGCGGTTCCGCTCGATGACGAAAGCGCGGCGCGACGCTTTTTCGAGAGCGCTTTTTCGGCCCATTCGATACGCGCCGGCGACGGCTCGGCCGAGGGGCTCGTCACCGGCTACTACGAGCCGATCCTTGCCGGCAGCCGCGTACGGACGGAGAAGGCCCGCTTTCCGGTGTACGGCGTGCCGGACGATCTGGTGGTCGTCGATCTCGCCGCGCTCCACCCCGAGCTGAACAGCCTGCGCCTGCGCGGGCGAATCGAAGGTCGGCGTCTGGTGCCCTACTGGTCGCGGGCCGAGATCGAGGAGCGCTCACGGGAAATCGGCGGGGGTAGCGGATTCGAGGCGCGCGTGCTCGCCTGGGTGCAGGATCCGGTGGAACTCTTTTTCCTGCAGATCCAGGGCTCCGGGCAGATCCAGCTCGAGTCGGGCGAACGGATCCGGCTCGGCTACGCCGACCAGAACGGGCATCCGTACCGCTCGATCGGGAGACAGCTCGTCGAGCGGGGCGAGCTCAAGCTCGAGCAGGCCTCGATGCAGGGAATCAAGGGCTGGGCGCTCGCCAATCCCGAAAAGCTCACCGAGCTGCTGAACTGGAATTCGAGCTACGTCTTCTTCCGCGAAATCGATTCCTCCGACGGGCCGATCGGCGCGCTCGGGGTGCCGTTGAGCGCAGGCTATTCGATTGCGGTCGATGCGCGGTTCGTGCCGCTCGGTGCGCCGGTCTTTCTCGCGACGACGGAGCCGCTCTCGACCCGGCCGCTCGAGCGCCTGATGGTCGCCCAGGACACCGGCGGTGCGATCCGCGGCCCTGTGCGCGCCGATTTTTACTGGGGCACGGGCGACGCAGCCGGCGCGCTCGCCGGCCGCATGCGCCAGCCGGGCAGAATGTGGCTCCTCTGGCCAAGCGCCGAAAAATTGGGGTCGGAGTAAATGGGGACAGAGTAACGTCCCGTTTACTTCCGGCTCGCGGCCTCGTCCAGAAGGATCTTGAGCTCCGCGGCCTGCAAGCCGCCGCGCACGCGCTCGCCGGTCGCGAAGAACAACGTCGGCGTCGAGCGCACGCCGAGCCGTTTTCCAAGCTCGAGGATCTTCTCGATCGGCGTCTCGCAACTCGCGCTGGTCGCGACCGGTCTGCCGCGCAACGCGAGATCGAGCCACGCCTTGGGCCGGTCGGCCGCGCACCAGACCGCGCGCGAATGATCGGCAAGCTCCGGCCGGATCACCGGGTACATGAAGTAATGGATCGTGATGTCCTCCACTTCCGCGAGGACCTTCTCGAACCGCTTGCAGGCGGGACAGTACGGATCGGAAAACACGACCAGGGTCCGCTTGCCGTTGCCGCGCTGCACCTTGACCGCATGTTCGTACGGCAGCGTGCCCATGTCGATCGCCGAAAGCCGCCGCAGGCGCTCTTCGGTCAGGTTGCGATCGGTCCTGGTCTCGTAGATCGTGCCCACGAGGATGTACGTCGCCCGCGCATCGGTGTAGACGATCTGCGCACCCTCGGCGCTGCGAAAGCGCACCTCGTACAGTCCGGGAATCGGGGCCGGCTGCACCGCCTCGACCTTCGCGCCCGGCAGTTTCGATTCCACGGCCTGCCGGATCTGCGCCTCGTCGGCAAACACCGGAAGCGCCATCATTGCAGCGGCCAGGAGCGGGAGCTGTCGCATGGGACCTTTCAGGTCATCGCGTGACGCATCATCAGGTTCTTGACCACCGGCATTCTGTCAGCGAATTTCAGGCCGGCGTTGCGGGCTTTCGCCGCAATTGGCGCCCTGGAACCAAACAGCCGGAACAGGCCATGGACCGTGCCGCGCATGGCCAGTATGGCCTCGGCGCGCGCGCGCTCGTAGCGGCGCAGCAGGCGCAGGTCGCCCGGACCGCGAAATGGTTCGCGCGCCGCGATCACCGAAGCCAATTCGCGCGCGTCCTGGAATCCGAGATTCGCGCCCTGGCCGGCGAGCGGATGCAGCACGTGCGCGGCGTCGCCCGCAAGCGCCACATGCGGCGCCACCATCCGCGCGGCGCCCAGCCGCCGCAACGGGAAGCCGCGCGGCGCCGTGACGAGCGATAGCGCCCCGAGCGTATCGCCCGATGCGAGCGCGACCTCGCGCGCAAGCGCCTCCGGCTCGAGCGCAAGCAGCCGCGCCGCGTGATCGTCGCCGGTGGACCACACCATCGAAACATGCTCCCCGGACAGCGGAAGAAACGCCAGAACCGGACCGCCCTGGAACCACTGGAACGCGACGTTGCGATGCGGGCGTTCACAGGCGAAATTCGCGACCACCGCGGTCTGGCCGTAGGGGTGCTCGTCGACCGCGATCCCCGCCTGCGCGCGCACGAACGATCGCGCGCCGTCCGCCCCGACCGCGAGCTGCGCTTCGATCGTCTCGCCGCTGCCGAGGGTGAGGAGCGTCCCGCGCGCGCCGACTTCCAGCCGCGCGCATTCGGCGGGCGCGAAAATCGCGAGGCGCGGCTGCATTTCGAGTTCCTGCCAGAGCGCATCCTGCAGCAGGCCATCCTCGACGATCCAGGCAAGTTCGCTCACCCCTGCCGAATAGGCGTCGAACTCGATCATCGAATCGCCCGCATCGCCATGGACGCGCATGACATGGACCGGCGTCACCCGCTCGCGCGGCATTCGCTGCCAAACGCCGAGCCCGGACAGGAATTGCGCGTTCCCCGGGCTGATGGCGTAGATACGCGAGTCGAAATCCGTGGATCCGGCAGCGGGCGCGCGGCGCTCCTGCGCGACGAGCGCGACCGAAGTCCCGCGCAGCGCGCGCGCGAGCGCAGCGCCGATCAGACCGCCGCCCACGACGAG
>CAZXAR010000152.1:0-3355 GCA_964638135.1 uncultured Enterobacteriaceae bacterium
AACATGGCGAACGCGATCAAGCACATCTCGGTGCAGCGCGGGCACGACGTGACCGCCTACACGCTGTGCTGCTTCGGCGGCGCCGCCGGCCAGCACGCGTGCCTGGTCGCCGATGCGCTGGCGATGACGCGCGTGTTCATTCATCCGCTGGCGGGCGTGCTGTCGGCGTACGGCATGGGGCTTGCCGACCAGACCGCGATGCGCGAGCAGTCGGTCGAACTGAAGCTCGAGGAAAGCGCCCGCCGCGCGATCGACGAGATCGCCGAGCGGCTCGCCACGCAGGCGCGCGAGGATCTGCGCGGCCAGGGAGTGGCCGCCGAGCGCATCGCGACCCTTCGGCGCGCGCACCTGCGCTACGAGGGAACCGATACGGCGTTGATCGTGCCGCTCGGCGCGGTCGAGGACATGGTCGTTGCATTCGAGACGGCGTACCGCACGCAGTTCAGCTTCCTCATGCCCGGAAGAGCGCTCATCGTCGAGGCGGTTTCGGTGGAGGCGGTGGGCGCAAGCGATTCACCGCCCGAGCGCGCCGCGCCGCCCGGCGCCGATCGAGGCCTGCTCGCGCCCGCAGATACCGTGAAGGTGTTCAGCGGCGGCACGTGGCGCGAAACGCGGCTCTACCGGCGCGAGGACCTCCGTCCGGGCGAGCGGCTGGACGGCCCGGCAATCATCGCCGAAGCCAATGCCACGACCGTGGTCGAGCCCGGCTGGCGCGCCACCGTGACCGTGCTCAACCACCTCACGCTCGAGCGCGTGGTGCCGCGCGAGCGGCGCCTGGCCCTGGGCACCGAGGCGGACCCGGTGATGCTCGAAATCTTCAACAACCTGTACATGTCGATTGCCGAGCAGATGGGGCTGCGGCTGCAGAACACCGCGTACTCGGTGAACATCAAGGAGCGGCTCGATTTTTCCTGCGCGCTGTTCGACGCCGCGGGCAACCTGATCGCCAATGCGCCGCACATGCCGGTGCATCTGGGCTCGATGGGCGAGTCGGTGAGGACCGTGATCCGCGAGAACCGCAGCCGGATGAGGCCTGGAAACGTCTATGCGCTGAACGCGCCGTACAACGGCGGCACCCATCTGCCGGACGTCACCGTGATCACGCCGGTGTTCGATCGAGGCGGCGCGGAAGTCCTGTTCTACGTCGGCTCGCGCGGCCACCATGCCGACATCGGCGGCATCACGCCGGGATCCATGCCGCCGGATTCGAGGACGGTCGAGGAAGAGGGCGTGCTCATCGACGATTTCCTGCTGGTCGAGGAAGGACGTTTCCGCGAGGAAGAAACCGCGCGGCTGCTCTCCTCCGGAGCATATCCCGCGCGCAACGTGCCGCAGAACATCGCCGATCTGCGGGCGCAGATCGCCGCCAACGAGAAAGGCGTGCAGGAGCTGGAAAAGCTGGTCGAGCATTTTGGCCTCGACGTGGTGCGCGCCTACATGGACCACGTGCAGGCGAACGGCGAGGAATCGGTACGGCGCGTGATCGGCGTGCTGAAGGACGGCGAATTCGAGTATCCGCTCGACAATGGCGCCGTCATCCGCCTGCGGATCCGCATCGGCAGCGGGCGCCGCAGCGCGGTGATCGATTTCAGCGGCAGCTCGGCGCAATTGCCGAACAACTTCAACGCGCCCTCGGCGGTGGGGATGGCGGCGGTACTGTACGTGTTCCGCACGCTGGTCGACGACGACATCCCGCTCAACGCCGGCTGCCTGCGGCCGCTCGAGGTGGTGATTCCGGAGGGCTCGATGCTCAATCCCCGCTATCCGGCCGCAGTCGTGGCGGGGAACGTCGAGACTTCGCAATGCATCACCGATGCACTGTACGGCGCGCTCGGGGTTCTGGCCGGCTCGCAGGGAACGATGAACAACTTCACCTTCGGCGACGCCAAGTACCAGTACTATGAGACGATCGCGGGCGGCTCCGGCGCGGGTCCGGATTTCGATGGCGCGGACGTCGTGCAGACGCACATGACGAATTCGCGCCTCACCGATCCCGAGGTGCTCGAATGGCGCTACCCCGTGCTGCTGGAAAGCTTTTCGATTCGCCGCGGCTCCGGTGGGGCGGGCCGGCACCGCGGCGGCGACGGCGCGATCCGGCGCGTGCGGTTCCTCGCGCCCATGACTGCCGCGATTCTCTCCGGCCATCGCCTGGTGCGGCCCCCTGGGATGGCGGGCGGCGAACCGGGTGCGCCCGGGCGCAATTACGTGATCCGCGCAAGCGGCGAATCGGTCGAGCTGGGACCCAGCGACAAGATCGAGGTCTACGCGGGAGACGTGTTCGTCGTCGAGACGCCGGGCGGCGGGGGATACGGCCCGCCCGGCCAGCGAGCGGCCTCTGCTTATAATACGCTCACCCCGGAATTGACCGCATGAATCCGAGCGCAATCTATTCGAAAACCGGCAAGGGCGTACAGGAAGCGTCCGGAAAGACAAGCCTCCTGTCGCGCGGCGACCGTGCGGTACTGGCGCAGATCGACGGCAAGACGACATTCGCCGACCTGCAGATCAGGTTCTACAAGATGGCCCCGGACAAGCTCGAGGCGCTGGTCCTCCAGCTCGACAAGGACGGGTTCGTGCGCGAAGTGGCGTCGAGCGCGGCCGAGCCTGCGCCGGCGACGCCGAGTCGAACGGCTCCGCCCCCGCCGGCCGCTCCGAAACGCGGGGCCGGGGCAGCGGCAGGAGAGGAGCTCGATTTCACCTCGATTCCTCCGACCTCCGAGCCGGCGCCGGCTGCGAAGCCGCAGGTAGACCTCGCGGCTCAGGCGCGCGCCGAAGCGGAAGCGAGAGCGAAGGAACAGCAACTCGCCGACTATCGCGCGCGCGAGGAAGCGGTGGCGAAGGCGCGCGCGGAGACCGAGGCGAAAGTGCGAGCCGAGGCGGAAGCAGCGGTCAAGGCGGCGCGCGAGGCGGCAGTCCGGGCGGCGGCGGAGGCCAAGGCGAAAGCGGAAGCGGAAGCCCGCCAAAGGGCGGAAGCGGCGGAGCGCGAAAGGCGCGCCGCGGCCGAGCGCGAGCGCGAGGCGCTGGAACGGGCGCGCAAGGAGGCGGAGGAAAAAGCGCGGCTGGAAGTCGAGCTGAATGCCCGGCTCGAGGAAGAGCGCAAGGCGCGCGAAGCGGCCGAGCGCAAGGCGAAGGAAGGGGCCGAGCGCGCGGCGCGCGAAGCGGCCGAGCGCGAGCGCGAGCGCGTGGAACAGGCGCAGCGCGAGACCGAGGAATTGCGCCGCCAGCTGGAAGCGGAACGCAAGGCGCGTGAAGAGTCCGAGCGCAAGGCGAAGGAAGAAGCGGAACGGCGGGCGAAGGAGGAAGCCGAGCGCAGGGCAAGAGAAGAAGCTGAACGCAAGGCGAGAGAGGAAGCCGA
>CAZXAR010000152.1:3455-7453 GCA_964638135.1 uncultured Enterobacteriaceae bacterium
CGGCCCAGGAAGAGCGCCGGCGCGCCGAAGACGAGCGCAAGCGCGCCGAAGACGAGGCCCGCCGCCGGCGCGAAGCGGAAGAAGCGGCGCGCCGGGCCGAAGAAGACGATCGCGCGAAGCGCGAGGCGGAGGAAAAGGCGCGCCGCGAGCGCGAAGAGCGCGCGCGCAAAAAGATCGAAGCCGGCGAAGCGGCGGCCAAGGCGGAAAAGACAACCCCGCCGACCAGCGAAATCGACGCTTCGCTTTTTGCCGAGCTGAATGCGTTTTCGCAGCGCGAGGAAGACGAACGCAAGGCGAAGGAAGCGGCCGAGCGCAAGGCCAAGGAAGAGGCCGAGCGGCAGCAGGAGGAACGCCGCAAGCGCGAGGAGGAGGAGGAACGGCGCAAGGCCGAGGAGATTCGCCGCCGCCGCGAGGAGGCAGAACGCGCGAGGGAGCAGGAGCGGCTCGCCAAGGAAGAGGCGGAGCGCAAGGCCCGGGAGGAGGAAGAGCGCAAGGCGAGGGAAGCGGCTGAAAGCAAGCGCAGGGCGTCCGAAGCATGGGCCGCGAAGAAAGCGGGAACGGGGGCGAGGCCGGAGGTCGAGGTCAAGGACGAAGACCTCGACCTGGAGGACGTCAAGCGCGACGAGAAGGCGCTCGCCGAGGCGCGCCGGCGCGAGCGGGATCGCGAGCGCGAGGCGCAGCGCAAGGAAGTCGCGGTGGCTGAGGAGGCACCGGCGGCGTCGCGTGGGTTAGGCAAGAAGGTAGCGATCGGGGTGGTCGTGCTGCTCGCTGCCGCGGCGGGCGCGGTCCACGTGATGCCGATTTCCACCGCGGAGTACGAGAAGGCCGCCACCCAGGCGATCGGGCGCCCGGTCAAGATCGGCTCGGCACGTTTCTCGCTCGTGAGCGGGCCGCAGCTCAGGTTCGAGCGCGTGACGATCGGCGAGGCGGCGCGCATCGCCGTAGTGCGCGCGCACACCGGCGTCGGCGCTGCATTCGGGGTGCAGAAATCGTTCGGCCGCGCCGAACTGGAAAATCTGGTGATCGGGCAGGGCGATCTGGGGGCGGCGCTGCTCGGCGGCGTCAGCGGCGATGAGCTGAAGATCGGTTCGCTCAGCGCGAAGCAGGTGAAACTGGAAGGACCGGTTGCCTTCCCGCTATTCGATGCCGAAGTCTCCATTGCGGGGGATGGCAGGGTGCAGGCCGTCAGGATCAGCGGCCCGGACCGGCTGCAGGGACAGCTCGAAGCGAAGGGAGGCGAGATTTCGTTCCAGGCGGGTGGCACAAGCCTCGCGGTGCCGTTCGTTCCCGGCCTTTCGCTTTCGGAGTTTTCGATGAAGGGCAGCGCCTCGCCGAAACAGGTCACGATCACGGAGTTCGACGGGCGCCTGTATGAAGGGACCATTTCCGGCAGCGCGACCATCCGCTGGGGCGCCGCATGGACGGTCGAGGGCGAGTTGCGGGCGCGCGGCGTCAACGTCGGCGTGTTCGCGCCCGCGCTCGTGTCGGAAGGGCGCGTCGAGGCGCAGGGCCGCTATTCCATGAGCGCGTCGGCGCCCGAGAAGCTCGGCGAAAGCGCCCGCATCGAGGGCAGCTACAAGATCGAGAAAGGCGTGCTCGGCAGTTTCGATCTCGGGCGCGCCGTCCAGACCGGCGGGCAGGCGGCCGGCAGGACTCCTTTTGGAGAGCTCGTCGGACGCGGCGTGTACGACAAGGGCGCGGTGCAACTGCGCAACGTCATGATCAGCGCCGGTGCCCTCAACGCGGGGGCGAGCGTAGATATCACCGCGGACGGCGCCCTGGGCGGTCAGATCAGCGTGGACATGAAGACGCTGCGCGGCAATCTCGCGCTCGGCGGCAGGATCCAGGAGCCCGTGTTGCGGAAGTAGAGCGGGCCGGTTTGGTAAAATCCGCATTTACCAGCCGGGTCCGATGTACACGATCCTGAAGCTCCGCGGCGCGCGCGCGCTGTCGGAGTTCCGCATCGCGAAGCTTCTCCCCTCGCTGCAGGCCGTGCATCGCGGCATTCGCGGCATCGCCGCCGAATACTGGCATTTCGTCGAATCCGAACCGTCGCTTTCGCGCGACGAGGAGGCGGTCCTTCACCGGCTCCTCCAGTACGGCTTGCCGCCCGCGCGCGAGGACGGTGCCGGCAGCGCGTTCCTCGTCGTACCGCGGATCGGAACGATTTCTCCCTGGTCTTCCAAGGCAACCGACATCGCGCGGAACTGCGGCCTGGCGAAGATCCGCCGGGTCGAGCGCGGCACGCTCTTCAACGTTGCGGGCGATGTCCCCGGCGATGCGCGTCCGCGAATCGCCGCGCTGCTTCACGACCGGATGACCGAGTCGGTATTGAACAGCCTGGACGAGGCGGAGCGGTTGTTCCGTCACGTCGGGCCGCGCCGGCTTGCGCGCGTGGCGGTCGCCCGGCTCGAGCAAGCGAACCGCGAGCTCGGCCTCGCGCTCACCGAAGACGAAATCGCGTACCTGCGCGAAGCGTTTCTCGCCCTTGGACGCGACCCGACCGACGCCGAGCTGACCATGTTCGCGCAGGCGAACTCCGAGCACTGCCGGCACAAGATCTTCAATGCCGATTGGGTCGTGGACGGCGCGCGCAAGGAACACTCGCTTTTCGCCATGATCCGGCATACGCACGCGCGCAATCCGCGCGGCACGGTGCTCGCGTACTCGGACAACGCGGCGGTGATGGAAGGACGCGTCGCGCAGCGCTTTCATCCGGACGGCGAGGGCGTCTACCGGGCGCATGCCGTGCTCACCCATACGGTCATGAAATGCGAGACCCACAACCATCCGACCGCGATCTCGCCGTTCCCGGGGGCCGCGACCGGCGCCGGCGGCGAGATTCGCGACGAGGGGGCAACCGGCCGCGGCGCGAAACCCAAGGCGGGGCTGGTCGGGTACTCGGTGTCGCACCTGCGGCTGCCCGGCGCAGAGCAGCCGTGGGAAAAGGACAACGGGGGACGGCCCGGGCGCATCGTCAGCGCGCTTTCGATCATGCTCGAGGGACCGATCGGCGCCGCATCGTTCAACAACGAGTTCGGCCGGCCGAACCTCGCCGGATATTTCCGCACCTTCGAGCAGCACGTCGGCGGAGTCTCCCGCGGCTACCACAAGCCGATCATGCTCGCCGGGGGCATCGGAAACATCTCTGCGCCCCAGGTCGGCAAGGCGCCGCTTGCGCCGGGAACGCTGCTGCTGCAGCTTGGCGGACCGGGGATGCTGATCGGCATGGGCGGCGGCGCCGCCTCTTCGATGGGAGCCGGGGCGAACATCGAAGACCTGGATTTCGATTCGGTCCAGCGCGGCAACGCCGAGATGCAGCGCCGGGCGCAGGAAGTCATCGACCGCTGCTGGCAGCTGGGCGATGCCAACCCGATCCTGTCGATCCACGACGTCGGCGCGGGCGGCTTGTCGAATGCGCTGCCGGAGCTGGCGCATGCGGCGGGGCGCGGCGCGCGCCTGGACCTGCGCGCGGCGCCCTCGGAAGACTCCGGCATGTCGCCGCGCGAGATCTGGTGCAACGAGGCCCAGGAGCGCTACGTGCTCGCGGTCGCGCCCGGCGATCTCGACCGCTTCGCCGCGCTCTGCGAACGCGAGCGCTGCCCGTTCGCAGTGCTTGGCAGCGCCACGGCGGACGGCCGGCTTTGCGTCGAGGATCCGGAGCTCCGGGAACGGCCGATCGAGGTTCCGCTCGAAACCATCCTCGGCAAGCCGCCGCGCATGCTGCGCGACGTGAAAAGCGTCGCGCGCGCGCCCGAGCCGTTGACGCTGGCCGGAATCGAACTGCGGGACGCGGCCTATCGCGTGCTGCGGCATCCGGCGGTCGCCGACAAGACATTCCTCGTCGCGATCGGCGATCGCACGGTGGGCGGCCTGTGCGCGCGCGATCCGTTCGTCGGGCCGTGGCAGACGCCGGTCGCCGATTGCGCGGTGACCCTGCTCGACTACGAGGGGTATGCGGGCGAGGCGTTCGCGATCGGCGAGCGTACGCCGCTCGC
>CAZXAR010000153.1:0-7393 GCA_964638135.1 uncultured Enterobacteriaceae bacterium
CCCGATTCGGAACATTACTTCGCCGGTCATGTCAGAAATAGGGTCGGACCCCGGCCGGCGGTCCGGGTCTACGCGACAACAGCAGGAGAATCCATGAGCAAACGCGACGAATACGTCGAAAGACTGAAGGCTCAGCTCGATCAGTGGAATGCCGAAGTGACGAAATGGGAAGCGCAGGCCCGCGAGGCGCAGGCAAGCATGCGCGCCGAGTACGACAAGCAGCTCGCCGAGTTCCGCGAGCGGCGCGACCAGGCGCTCAAGACGCTGCACGACGTGCAATCGGCGTCGGTGGACATGTGGGCGGACCTTGCGCGCGGCTCCGACGAGGCCTGGGCGAAGATGCGCGAGGCTTTCGAAAAGGCGCGCTCGCATTTCCACAAATAGGCTGTCGCGCCGCCTGTGAACCAATGAGGTTCGCAGGGGTACAGGCCGAGGCCGAAGTCGACCGGATGCTGCGCGGCGCGTAGCCCGTCCTCAAAGCTTCCACTCGAGCCGCAGCTGCCACGCAGTCCAGGTCGGGCCGCTGTTCTCGAGGCTCTGGATTTCCCCGCCCTCGACGATTGCGCTCGAGGTGGCGAAATCGCGCGGCAGGACGTTGCTCGCGCTGAAACGCACCTGCGCGTCGCGATTGAGCGTCCACAGGGCGTAGACGTCGGCGACGCGCTTTGCGCCCGTGACGCTGCTCTGCGTCGCCGTGCTCTGCAGCCGGTAGGCCGGTGTCCACTGGATGCTCGCGCCGAGCTTGAGGGGCGCGCCGCGCAGTCGGTAGTCGGCGCCGAAGTTGCCGGTGGCCTTGGGCTGCTGGTCGATGCGATTGTCCGGGCCCGGCACGCCCGCGACGCGCGAGCGGAACAGGCTCAGGTTGCCGCGCAGCGATACGGCCGGAGCATCCTGCGCCAGCTCGTCGAGCTGCAGCTTGGCCTCGAGTTCGATCCCGTTGACGACGGCCCCTTCGAGATTCTGCCGCCGCTGCACCCAGCGCGGCACCGCCGCCCAGGGAACGGGCTCGAGCGTGGTGATCGCTCGGATCAGGCCACGGATGCGGCGGTGGAACACGTTCGCGCTCAGCACGCCGCCCTCGCTCAGAACCCTCTCGTAGGCGATTTCGACGCCAGTGGCGAGTTCGGGCCGCAGATTCGCATTGCCGACGCGGTCGGGGCTGGTGGCCAGATTCGGTCCCGGCGGCGCAAAGCGCGCTGAAATCGCCGGGCGCGTGATCAGGTCCTGCAGCGCCGGAGCGCGATAGCTGCGCGTGAGGCTGGCGCGGATCTGATCGCGGCGCCGCTCATCGAGCCGCCACACCGAATGCAAGAGCGGCGTCCACACGCTGCTCGCATTGCTGATCGCATCGCCGCCTGCCTCGCTACGCGTGCGGATGGCCTCCCAGCGCAGGCCGGCGTACGCCGACCAGGCCGTGCCGGCGTTCCACTCGTCCTGCAGGTAGGCGGCGATGCGGTGCCGCTGCGCGCCGAACTCATCGCCGAGGTCGGCAAGGAGCGGGGCGCCGTTCTGCTGCGTGGCGCGCTCCTGGCGGCGCTTGGTCGATTCCGCTTCCACGCCGCCCACCAGGTTGTGCCGGTCCGCCAGCGCGTGCGAGACCTTGCCGGCAAGGCGCCAGGTGCGGTCGTTATTGTCCGTGCTCTCGGAAAGCGAACGGGTGAGCGCGCCTGCCGCATCGAATTCCTCGCGCAGGCTGCGGCTGCGCCAGGTCGCATCGCTCAGCGCGCCGCGCAGTTCGAGGCGCGTGCCCTGACCGATGCGGCGCTGCTGTTGCGCATTCAGGCGCAGCATCGAGAAGCTCGAGTCGGCCGCGCTGAAGGCGCTCGCATACGGCGGCGGCGCCGCGCCCACGGTCTGCACGAGCTCCCTTTGGGCGGCATTGGCGCCCTCGGAAACCACGATGAAAGGCGTCAGCATGGAAAACTCGCCCGGGCCGTGGCGCCACTGCAGGCGCGACACGAGATGCACGCGCTCGCGCCGGTCGAGCGTCGTGCCGGTCTCTTCCTGGTCGAGCCGCGTCGCGCCGCTCGCCGCATCGACCGTGCGCGTGCGCGCGAGGAGATCATCGAGCCGGTTGTGGCGCGAGGCGGATAGCGAGAAGTTGTAGGTTCCCCGCTCCCCGAGCCGGTCGTTGCGGGTCCAGGTGAGCTGCGGCTGGCTCCTGCCGCGCTCCAGTCCGGCGGTGAGTCGCAGGTCGTTCAGCCGCCGCTGCAGCGGCTCGCGCAGCACGATGTTGATCGTGCCGGCGATCGCCCGCGCGCCGTGCTCGGCGACGGGCGCGCGCATCAGCTCGATGCGCTCGACCTGATCCGGGGTGAGAGTGTCGAGCGCAAGCCCCTGCGGCATCCGCTCGCCGTCCACCAGGATCTGCGTAAAGCCGCCGCCCATGCCGCGCAGGCGGATCTCGCCGCCGCGGCCGGGCCGCCCGCCGAGCGTGATGCCGGGCAGGCGTCGCAGCACTTCGCCGAGCGTGCTGTCGCCGAAGCGCTCGATCTCCTCGCGGCCGATGACGATCCTTCCCGCAATCGCGCGCCGGCGCTGCTCGGCGTCGCTGTCGGTGCCGTAAATCTCGATCCGCTCGATGCGCTCGCGCCGCGTGCCCGGCTCCACCTCGCCCGGCCCAAGTGGCGACCCCGGAGAAATTTCGGCCGGCGGCGCCTGCGCCGCCGCGGTCAGGAACCAGGCGGCGAGTGCGGCGAACGACGGAGCGCGTGCGCAAAGCGTGCGCGCGAGCGCGCGACTCGGCATCGCGGCAAGTTCCCGGCGCTGGCAAGTCCCGCTCAGGCGGCTTTCGGCCGCGGCGCCGACTCCTCGCGGGTGCGGAATTCGGGGATATCGGGCCGTGATCCCCACATGCAGAAGGAGGAGGGCGCGAACGGGAACTGGCGCGGGCGGTAGGAGGCTTCGTCGTCGGGCTTGATGAGCCGCACCCCAGTGGAGTACTCGTACACCATCGTGTCCGGCCCCTCGAAGTACAGGAACACCGCGCCCGAAGTCGGATGGCGCCCGGGCCCGAACACGATCTTCACGCCCTGCTCGCGCAGGAAGTAGTACGAGCGCATGACATCGTCGATGCCGTGCACCTGGTGGTTGATGTGCTGCACGCCGGGCTGCTGCGAAGGAAAGAGGGCGATCCTGTGATGCACCTCGTCGATGCGCAGGAGCGGCGCGACGCCGATCCGGTCCGAGACGCGCGCGTTCAGGACGGTGGTCCAGAACGACTCGTCACGCGCCGCATCCGTCGTGCGCAGGCCGATGTGCGAAAAGCTCCACACGCCGCAGTCGCGCGAGGGGAAGAAACGCCGTCCGCTGTGCTGCGGTCGCACCGACAGCTCGTGCCGGTTGCCGCTCGGATCGGCGAACGCGATGAACTCCTCGAGGCGTCGCTGCTCGCACTCGGCGCGCGTGCCGCGGCGGACGCCGATCTGCCTCGATTCGAGCTCGGCGCCGGCCGCCTCGAGCGCCGCACTGTCGGCGAGTTCCCAGCCCACCGTCTGATCGGCCGGGTCGCCCCTGAAGTAGACCAGCGTGTGGTCGCGGTCGTCGCCGCGCAGATAGACCGCGCCCGCCTCGCGGCGGACCCATTCGAGACCGAGCACCTTGAGCGCGTACTCGGCCGCCGCCTCGGGATCGCGCGTCCCCAGCCGCACGTAGCGCAGGTCCTGCAACCGGATCATGACTCTCCTTTGCAAGTGAGCACAGCAACGGGGAATCTTAATCCACCGCGCGCACGGCGTCGCGGCGGCAGGACATTCCCGCCGCGTCCGATGCGCGGCGGATTGCGGGTATCATGATCCGTGCGAAGCGCCGTGTTTCCCGATCACGCGGAGCGTTGAGTTGCCGACGCCGGACAGAAAGGCTCTGATCTCTGCGCTGGCTTCCCCGGCCCTGCGCGAGCTTGCGGAGCGCGGGCGAATCCAGAGCTTCCGCAAGGGCGTCGTCATCATTCAGGAAGGCGACTACGCGGACACGCTCTTCGTCCTTCTTTCAGGACGCGTCAAGGTTTTCGCCACCGGCGAGAACGAACGCGAGCTCGTGATCGATACGCTCGGCGCAGGCGAGTACGTCGGCGAGATGGCGCTCGACGGCGGCCCGCGCTCGGCGTCGGTGATCACGCTCGAGCCGACCGTGTGCTCGATCGTCACGCGCGTCACGCTGCGCGAGCACATCGTGCAGAACCCGGAGTTCGCCTTCGATCTGCTCGCCAAGGTGATCCGGCGCGCGCGGCGCGCGACGATGAACCTCAAGAACCTGGCGCTGCTCGATGTCTACGGCCGGGTCGCGCGCCTGCTCACGCAGCTTGCGGTCGAGCGCGACGGCCGCCGGCAGGTGCCGGAGCGCCTGACGCACCAGGAGATCGCCGAGCGCGTGGGCGCGTCGCGCGAAATGATCAGCCGCCTTTTCAAGGACCTCACCCGGGGCGGCTATATCGAGGTCGAGAACCGCCTGATCACGCTCAAAAAGCCGCTGCCTCCTGCCTGGTAGGCGATCGCCCCGGGGTGCGTCCCGCCCCTCGCACCGCGGGCGGCACCGCCCTTGGTGAATAAATCACGAGACCGCAGGCAATCCTTGCCTCCCGCGCGAACGGGCATGCCCTACTCTGCGACCAGGTGCCGAAGAGGCGCCGAACGCGGAAAGGAGGCATGACGTGGAACTGATCCTCAATGTGGTCATGGTCGGGGGACTGTGGGGTTCCATCGCTCTGCTGGTCTGGGCGGGCTTGCTGTGCGCGCACGACACGTTCGCGGCCGAACGCAGAAACGCGGCAACGCCGAAACGCAGGCAGGGGCGGAACGCGGAACCGGATAATCCGCACGCCCGATTGGTGGTCAGCGACTGACCCGCAGCCGGTTCGTCCGGATTCGAAATCCCGACGCGCCGTTCGGTCAGTGCGCGCGCCGGTCGGCAAGAAACGCGGCGAGCACCCTCGCCGTGTGCGTGTCGCGCCCTTGTGCTGAATCGGGCGAGCCCTGAAAGACCACCCGCCCGCCCGCCTCTCCGCCCTCCGGGCCCAGATCGATCACCCAATCGGCCTCGGCGATGACATCGAGGTTGTGCTCGATGACGACCGCCGTGTTGCCTGCGTCCACCAGGCGGTGAAGCACGCGCAGGAGCTTTTCGACGTCCGCCATGTGCAGGCCGACCGTGGGCTCGTCGAGGATGTAGAGCGTGCTGGAGTTGACAGAAGCGGTCTCCCGTCTTCCAAGAGCGGAAGACGGGAGATGTGAACGAACCTTCGCAAGTTCCGTGACGAGCTTGATCCGCTGCGCTTCGCCGCCCGAAAGGGTCGGGCTCTGCTGGCCGAGCGTGAGGTAGCCGAGGCCGACATCCTGCAGCAGCCGCAGCGCGTGGTGGACCTTGGGGTGCGCCGCGAAGAACACGACCGCCTCGTCGACGCTCATCGCGAGCAGTTCGCCCGCAGTCTTGCCGCGCAGCTGCACGCTCAGCGTTTCGGCGTTGAAGCGCAGGCCGCCGCAGGCTTCGCAGAGGACCCGCACATCGGGCAGGAAGCTCATTTCGATCTTCTTCATGCCCTGACCCTCGCAGGCCTCGCAGCGCCCTCCGGCCGTATTGAAGGAAAACCGGCTCGCGGTCCAGCCGCGCATCCGCGCCTCGTTGGTGTCGGCGAAGAGCTTGCGGATCGAATCCCAGAATCCGACGTAGGTCGCGGGACACGAGCGCGGCGTCTTGCCGATCGGGCTCTGATCCACTTCGAGCACGCGGCCGATTTGGTCGCGGCCTTCGATCGCGGCGCATCCGACGTTGCCGCCGGATCGCAGGCTTGCGTAGAGGACGTCGCGCGCCAGCGTCGACTTGCCCGAGCCCGAGACGCCGGTTATGGCAACCAGACGGCCGAGCGGGACGCGCAGATTCACGTTCCGCAGGTTGTGCAGCGATGCCCCGGCGAGCTGGAGCGAGGCGGTCGTTCTCCTCACTTCGCGCCGCGCCTGCAGCGGGTGGCGCAGCGGATTGGCGAGCAACCGCCCCGTGACCGAGCCCGCGCTGCGGACCAGATCGTCGGCCGAACCCTGCGCGATCACCTCGCCGCCGAGGCGCCCGGCGCCGGGGCCGAGGTCGATCACATGATGCGCGCGGCGGATCGTGTCCTCGTCGTGCTCAACCACCACCAGCGTGTTGCCCTTCGCTTCGAGCCGCTCGAGCACGTCGAGCAGGATTCGGTTGTCGCGGTGATGCAGTCCGATCGTCGGTTCGTCGAGGATGTAGCACACGCCGCGCAGGTTGGAACCGAGCTGCGCGGCGAGCCGGATGCGCTGCGCCTCCCCGCCCGAGAGGGTGGGGGCGGAGCGATCCAGCGAAAGGTAGGCAAGGCCGACTTCGCGCAGGAACCCGAGCCGGCTGCGCAACTCGGCGAGCAGGTCGCGCGCGATCTCGCGCTCGCGCCCCTCGAGTACGACCGTGTCGAAGAGGTGCTCCAGCGCATCGATCGGCAGCGCGCCGTACTCCGCAATCGACTTCCCGCGCCAGCGCACCGCGAGCGCCTCGGGATTCAGTCGCCGGCCGTGGCAGGCGGGGCAGGGTTCGTCCACCTCGAGCCACTCGATCCAGGAATCGAGCACGTTGTCTTCCGTGCCGGTGCGCGAGCGCTCTTCGTCCCAGCCGACGTCTTTCAGCTGCAGCCCGGTACCGAAGCACTTCGGGCACCAGCCATGCTTCGAGTTGTAGGAAAAAAGGCGCGGATCCGGCTCGCCGAAGCTGCGGCCGCAGGAGCGGCAGGCGCGCTTGGTGGAAAAGACTTCCTGCCGCATCTTGAGCGGTGTTCCGCGGCTCGCCGCGCGGATCAGGTCGTCGAGGTCCGACAGGACGAGTACCACGCCCTTGCCGAATTCGAGCGCTTTTGCGAGCGCGCTCCGCAGCTCCGCCTCGGTCTGCGGCGCGACGCGCAGGTCGGCCACGGGAAGCTCGATATCGTGCTCCTTGAAGCGGTCGATCCGCGGAAACGGCTCCACGGCGAGAAACGCGCCGTCGACGCGCAGGTGCGAATACCCCTTGCCCTTGGCCCACTTGGCGAGGTCGGTGTACACGCCCTTGCGGTGCACCACCAGCGGCGCAAGGACGCCGATACGCTGTCCCGCGTAGTCGCGCAGCAGGCGCGCGGCGATCGCGTCCTCGCTCTGCGGCTCGATCGGCACGTTGCAATCCGGGCAGTGCGGCGTGCCCAGGCGCGCGAACAGCAGCCGCAGGAAGTGGTGCACTTCGGTCAGCGTGCCGACGGTGGACTTGCTGCCGCCGCGGCTCGTGCGCTGCTCGATCGCCACGGTCGGCGGGATGCCGTAGATGGCGTCCACGTCCGGGCGCGAGGCGGCCTGCACGAACTGGCGCGCGTAGGCGTTGAGCGACTCGAGGTAGCGGCGCTGGCCTTCGGCGAACAGGA
>CAZXAR010000154.1:0-7328 GCA_964638135.1 uncultured Enterobacteriaceae bacterium
CTATCCCGCCTCTTCAATGACTCAGGAAGCTCCTGGGGAATGCAAGTGGGTCTGGCGGTGAAACCAGGCGTCGAAGGCCACCTTCACCGTGACGAAGAGAATCGTGGCTGGCGCACCAGCCCCGGTCTTGAGCAGCAAGTAGCCCCCGGCCATGAGGAAGATCTGCGTGACCAGGATCCGCTTGTAGGGCCCAACCATCAGGGCGACCGCATCTACGTGCTCGAACTCGCGCCGCCCAAGGTAGTTGCGCACGTAGCTGTAGCCGTGACTCGCGGCAAGCGCCAGCACCGCCATTGCGCTCGAAATGTCTCCGAGCGAGGCCCAGACCGCTCCTAGGACGCCGCCGGCGCCCGGGCCTTGGCCGAGAATCGCATCGGCGATGAAGCCACCCTGCAGCGCGCAAAAGAGGCCATAGTGGCCGAGAAACATGAAGATCGTTGTCGGCTTGTCTTCCATCGAGGCCGCGGCGCGGATGCGGAGCACCTGGTACAGCCCGATCAGCACGTTCTCCGCCCAGTAGAGGAGGATCAGGTCCGACACTCGCCAGCCTTCGACCAGAACGCCGGCCAGCGGCATGAGGTTGAGCCCGACGAGCACAAAGAGCGGTTTCCGGTCCAGCGGCATGGGCGGAGGAGGCGGCGCCGAGACAGGCACCGCGCGCAAAGGCGCGCGCGCCTGGCCCGCCACCCGCGGCAGCACGGGAACGTCGAACACCATGTTCAGATTCTTGTCCTGCCGGACGATAATCAGGTGCAGTTCCCACAGCCCGTTCGCGCTCGAAGGCGGCAGATCCTCGGGCAGGTCGATGTCCAGCCACACTCGGCCGCCGCCCTCGGGCGCGCGCGTAAACCGGATCTTGCCCTTCTCGCCGTCCAGCGCGCGGATCGGTTCGACGCGGCGCTCCGTGCCGCTTACCCGGCTGCACAGCAGCTTGGCGTGAACGCGGTCAGGCAGCATCGTCGGCAGCGCGAACGAGGCCGAGAGGCGCCCGCCGATCGCGGCAGGCGCGTCCAGCCGAAGGCGCAGGCGCCGGTAGGCATCCACCTCGCGGTTGAGCTGGAGCGAGTAGGGGTAGCCCATGGCGAACACGAAGGCCATGAAGCCCGCCATCAGGATCGGAATGAAGTGGCCGACGACCATCCAGGCCACGATCAGGCACGCCATCGCGAAGAGATAGCCGCCGATGGCGTACTCCGGCTGCAGCGGCCTGGGCAGCGTGTCGCCCCGCATCTCGATCTCGCGCGCCACGAGCCGTCCCATTCCCCTATCCCCCGCCCAAATGGAATTCTAGGCGCAGGTTCAGCGCCGTAGCCACCAACAAAAAACCCCGGCACTCTCTCGAGCCCGGGGTTTTCGTTTGCATATGGCCTGGCGGTAACCTACTTTCGCGTACGTAACCGGCACACTATCATCGGCGCAAACCCGTTTCACGGTCCTGTTCGGGATGGGAAGGGGTGGGTCCAGGCTGCTATGGCCGCCAGATGGAAGGGTGGAAGAAGCAAGGCACTGGATTCGAGATCGCGCCAAGCGCCTGCAACCGGAATCGCGTCTGCGATGCTCACGGTCATGATGACCAGGGTGGTGGCGCGGAGGTCGCGTCAGCGATGCGGCGCGTCGAGGCTCTGGCGCAAGATCCGCTGAACCAAGTACCGCGCGATCTCCTGGGGCGTCTTCTTGCCGGTCTGATACCAGATGCGCGTCCAGTTGAGCGCCCCGAGCAGGGCCAGGCGGAGCAGGGTCTGATCAACGCCGTCCGCCAGCGGCAGCGCCGCGATCATCGCGCGGTATCGCTCCTCGTAGGCGTGGCGGTCGCGATTCAAGCGCCGTTGCAGTCTGGCAGGCGCCGTGTGGAAGAGACTGGTCCCGGTGACGAGGGAGCGGTCCGGGGCGCCAACCAGCAACGTGAGATGGGCTGCACAGGCTGCCTCGAGACGGCGCCAAGAGTCGGTTTCGCGGGCGACCGCACGATCCACCGCGTCGTTGAGCTGAAGGAACCCTTGGGCGTGGAGCTGAACGAAGAGGTCCTCTTTGGACTTGAAGTGGTAGTACAGGGATCCGGGCAAGATGCCCGCCGCCGCGCAGACCTCGCGCAGCGTCGTCCCCTCGTAGCCCCTCTGGTCGAGCACGCGCGCGGCGGCCCAGATCAACCGCCGGCGCCTAAGCATCCCGGTCGGGTTTCCAGCGGCTTGGTCGAGGACGCGGCGGCTCACCCACATGCGCTCAAGCAGGGCCCGCTGCGAGGCAGACAGCCGCGACCCTCCGTTCGCGGCGTCCCGTTTGCGGAGCATCAGGCGCTGGTAGGTCGTTCTCAAGTCGTGCCGCGCCCAGATCGCGCGAACGCCCGAGGGAGGGAGGCGGACTCCGCGCCGGCGCAATTCCCGCGCGGCACGCACCACGCCGAGTTCCGGGCGATTTTTCGCCAGATCGAGGACGGCGTTGACTGTATTGACGCGGCGGCGCAGTGCCATGGCGGTGCACCATATCACGTCAAGACCTGCCCGGACGCCGTGTAACCAGTGGCCGATACGGCCGGAACCCTTCAGAGACCTCGACCCGCCGAATGCGGAGGACGGTCGTCGGGAAGGCGGGGCGCGACGGCGCCTTGACGGATGCCGATGGCGGGACTATGGTGCTCAATCTAACGCATGTTAGATTGAGCGTCCCCCCCGTGAGAGGGGATGACCGTTTGCAGCAGGACAGGCCCGAGCCGGGCTAGGAGAGGGCTGCCATGTCCGTCATCCGCGAGATGGCCGCGGTGCGCGCCGGGATGATCGCGCTCGCTTTCGTTGCCGGCTGCACTGCGGTCCCCCACGCGCAGGAGCGCGCCTTCCACTTCCAGTTCGGGCTCGTGGGCGATACCGCCTATAGCAAGACGGAGGAGCAGGAGTTCGAGCGCGTAATCAGCGCGTTGAACCAGAACGACCTCGCCTTCGTGGTGCACGTTGGCGACTTTCAGAACGATCCGCGGCCGCACAATCGCAACCCGGACCGCTCGTCGGTGCCGTGCGTCGAGGAGAGCTACAAGCGCGTGCTCACCTCGTTCCAGCGCGTGCGCCACCCGTTCATTCTCACGCCGGGCGACAACGACTGGGCCGACTGCCATCACTTGAAAGCGGTGAAGGTTGATCCGCTGGAGGCGCTCGCCACCGTGCGCAGAATGTTCTACCCGCGGGGCGGCAGCCTCGGCCAGCGCACCATCGCGACGGAGAGCCAGGCGAGCGCCCCGGCCTACGCCAAGTTCGTGGAGAACCTGCGCTGGTCGATAGGCGGCGTGACGTTCGTCACCGCGCACATTGTCGGCAGCAATGACAACCTGGGGCGCACGCCGGAGATGGACGCCGAGCACCTCGAGCGCAAGGCCGCCAACCTGGCTTGGATCATGGCTGCCTTCGCCAATGCCCGCACCGACAACAGCCGCGGTCTCGTGCTGATGGTCCAAGCCAATCCCGGATTCGAGAACTACTGGCCGGCCTCTCCCAAGAGCCGCTACTTCGGCCCTTTCGTCGGCCGCGCCAAGCCGCCTCCGGTCCCGGCTGGGGCCGCCTTCGCCGACTATGTGGCGCTCCTGGCCGAGGAACTCGAGACCTACGATCGTCCCGTCGCCTTCCTGCACGGCGACACGCATCTGTTCCGGATCGACAAGCCGCTCTACAATAGAAAAACGGGCAGGGTGTTCGTGAACTTCACACGGGTCGAGACCTTTGGTTCGCCGGAGATGCACTGGGTCCGCGTAACGGTTGACCCGGCCGATCCGGGACTGTTCCGCTTCCAGGCGGAGATCGTTCCCGAGAACGTCGCGAGCCGCACTGCGCGTTTGCCTTGAGCAGACCGGATAACGGGGGAGAAGGAGGGACGGACATGATCGGGAAAGCCAGCTCACGCTCGGCGCACCGCCGATCGGGCCTCACGCGCCGGCGCTTCATCGCCGGCGCAGCCGCCGCCGGCGGCGTCCTGGGCGCTCCCCTCGTGCTGCGTTTCGCCCGCGCGGCCGAGGTCACGCTCAAGCTCAGCCACATGCTGCCGCCGGTCTCGCTCGCGCACCGGCGCATGTTCCAGCCGTGGGCCGAGAAGGTGAGCAAGGAATCCGGCGGCCGGATCGATGTCCAGATCTTCCCGGCCATGTCGCTCGGCGGCAAGCCGCCCGACCTGGTCGACCAGGCGCGCGACGGCATCGCCGACTTCAGCTGGGCGCTGCCGAACTACCAGGCCGGCCGCTTCCCGGCGCTCGAAACCTGGACGCTGCCGTTCCTGATCACGACCGCCGAGCAGACCGCGCAGGCGATCGACGAGTACATGCGCAGCCACGGCAAGGCCGAGTTCGATTTCCTCCAGCCGCTCGCCTGGTGGTGCCACGGCCCGGCGCTCTTCATGACCAAGGGCAGGCCGATCGAGAAGATGGCCGATCTGAAGGGCCTGCGCATCCGCGGCGGCCAGCAGAACATCGTCGAGGCCCTGGCGATGCTCGGCGCGAACGCGCAGTCCTATCCGGTGACCGAGCTGGTGACGCAGCTCTCGAAGGGCACGAGTGAGGGCGCGGTGATCCCCTACGAGATCGTGCCCGCGTTCAAGCTGCACGAGCTGCTCGATCACTTTTCCGAGCTCGAGCGCGGCGGCCGGGGCCTCTACACCTTCCCGTTTCTGTTCGCGATGAACAGGAAGCGGTACGAGAGCCTGCCGGACGATTTGCGCAAGGTGATCGACGCCAATTCAGGCCCGGCGCTGTCGCGGCGGTTCGGCGCCGACTTCGACTTCGGCGACCAGTTCGGCCGCGGCCTGGTCGAGAAGGCCGGCCGCAAGTTCTTCACGATCCCCAGGGCGGAGGTCGAGCGCTGGCGCGCGGTCCTCGAGCCGCTGTCGCAGAAGTGGATCGAGACGCTGAACCGGCGCAATCTCGACGGCAAGAAGCTGGTCGCGGCGGCCAACGCGCTCGTCGACAAGTACGCCAAGACGTCCTGATCGTCCCCCGGGCGGCGGCGAGGGGACGCGGGTGCCCGGCCCGTCGATCGCCGCCCGCACGCACGAAACCGCGTCGCGAATCGCCGTCGTCCTGGCGGTTCTCGGCGCGGTCCTGCTGCTCGCCGCGGCGGTGATCGTCGCCTGCTCGGTCCTGCTCCGGATCGTCGCCGGCGGCCAGGTGAAGGGCGATTTCGAGATCGTCGCGCTCGCGAGCGGGATCGCGATCCTGCTGTTCCTCCCTTATTGCCAGGCGATGCACGCGCACGTCACGGTGGATGTGTTCACCGGCTGGCTGCCGCGAGCGGTGCTGCGCTGGATCGAGGCGCTGTGGTCGGCTGCGCTCGCCGTCGCCGCTGCGGCGCTCGCCTGGCGCCTTTCGGTCGGGCTGGAGGAAGCCTGGCGCCGCAACGACGTCACCATGATGCGGCACCTTCCGCTCTACGCCGCGTACGCCGCGGCGGTGATCGGCTTCGCCGGAACTTCGATCCTCGCGCTCCTCGACCTGCTCGAGGCTCTCTCGCAATCCCCGCGGCGCAACGGACGCGCCCGATGAGCCCGGCCGAGACCGGCGGCGTGATGATCGCCGGCCTGGTCGTGCTGATGGTGCTGCGCACGCCGATCTTCCTCGCCATGGCGGCCGCGGGGGCAGCCGGCTACCTCTGGCTCGGCGGGCAGGCGCCGCTGCTCGCCTATCTCAAGAGCTCGGTGGTCTCGCTGTTCGTCTCCTACGACTATTCCATCGTCCCGCTGTTCCTGATGATGGGGCACTTCGCCGGGCGCGCCGGCATCAGCGCCGATCTGTTCGCGGCGGCGAACGCCTGGGTCGGCCACCGCCGCGGCGGGCTCGCCATGTCGACCGTGCTCGGCTGCGGCGCGTTCGGCGCGATCTGCGGCTCCTCGATCGCCACCGCGACGACCATGGCCGCGGTCGCGCTGCCGGAGATGCGCAAGCACGGCTATTCGGGCGCGCTCGCGAGCGGGACGCTCGCCGCCGGCGGCACGCTCGGCATCCTGATCCCGCCGTCGATCATACTCATCATCTACGCGATCCTGACCGAGCAGAACGTGGTGAAGCTGTTCGTCGCCGCGGTGCTGCCGGCGATGCTCGCGGTCGCGGGTTATCTGCTCGCGATCGCCGTCTACGTGCGGCTGTTTCCGGCCGAGGGGCCGACCCGCGAGCGGCTGCCGCTCGCCGAGCGGCTGCGGTCGCTGCGGCGCGTCGTGCCGGCGCTCGCCATCTTCGCGGTGGTGTTCGTCGGCATCTACGGCGGCTTCTTCACGCCCACCGAGGGCGCGGCGATCGGCGCGGTGGTCACCGGCGGCTACGCCGTGCTCTCCGGCCGGCTCGGGTTGCGCGGCTTCGTCGAGACCAGCCTCGAGACGGCGTTGGCCACCGCCTTCATCTTCGCGATCGTGTTCGGCGCCGATCTGTTCAACGTGGCGCTCGCGCTCACCCGCGTGCCGCAGCAGATGGCCGAATGGATCGGCGGGGTCGCGATCACGCCGTACGCGATCCTGGCCGCGCTGGTCCTGATCTACCTCCTGCTCGGCTGCGTGATGGACAGCCTGTCGATGATCCTGCTCACCATTCCGATCATCTTTCCGGCGTTCATGGCGCTCGATTTCGGGCTCGCGACCGAGGCGCAGGCGCTGTGGTTCGGCATCCTGACCCTGATCGTAGTGGAGCTCGGCATGATCACGCCGCCGATGGGGTTGAACCTGTTCGTCATCTCGGCGCTCGCGCGCGACGTGCCGAATCCGACGATCTATCGCGGGGTGTCGCCGTTCATCGCCGCGGAGATCGTCCGGGTCGGGCTGATCACCGCGTTCCCGTCGCTCAGCTACTGGCTCGTGCGAACGTTCTACAGCTAGAGCGGGACATCAGGATCTCGTTCGACCGGAGTGATTCCTCCCCTGCGTGGGAGACTCCGAAGCGGGCCTAGGTAAGCCCCCCGTACCCCACACAACCGGTATTGCTGACGGCGCAGTAAGCAAGTAAGCACGGCCCGGCCTGCCCTGCGAACGCCCGTCCACCTCGCGAAGCGCGAGCGTCAAAGAAGAAGGCTCAGGGCCGCGTGGCCAACAAAAAACCCCGGCACTCTCTCGAGCCCGGGGTTTTCGTTTGCATATGGCCTGGCGGTAACCTACTTTCGCGTACGTAACCGGCACACTATCATCGGCGCAAACCCGTTTCACGGTCCTGTTCGGGATGGGAAGGGGTGGGTCCAGGCTGCTATGGCCGCCAGATGGAAGGGGGAAGAAACAAGGCTCTGGATTCGAGATGGCGCCAAGCGCCTGCAAACCGGAATCGCGCTCGCGATGCTCACGGTTATAGGGTCAAGCCGCACGGGCAATTAGTACGGGTTAGCTCA
>CAZXAR010000155.1:0-7296 GCA_964638135.1 uncultured Enterobacteriaceae bacterium
ACGCCACGAGATGCAGCACGTCACCAAAGACGCGCGCCACCGCCGTGGAGAAGCCCCCGATCAGGCGATAGGCGCTCTGCGCAATCGCATCGAAGACGGGTTGCACGTCCGATGGCGAGCTCGCGATCACCTTGAGAATCTCCGCGGTCGCCGTCTGCCGCTCGAGCGCTTCCCTTGTCTCGTTGAACAACCGCACGTTCTCGACCGCGATCACCGCCTGATCGGCGAAGGTCTTGAGGAGCTGCACATGGCGTTCGGGCGTCTCGCCCGGCTCCGGCCACGCCACGACGAAAGCGCCGATCGGCTCGCCTTCGCGCAGCATCGGAACTCCGAGCATGCGGCGCCAGCGCCCTGCAGCGGCGGCGGCCGGGTCGTACTCGGAATCTGCGAGGGTGTCGGGTTGGAGAACGATTGACTTGGTGAGAATGGTCCGACCGCTTGTCTGGGACCGATCCGGCGGCATTGGATACCGCTTCGCCAGAGTCGCCAGGGCCTCGGGAGGCCAGTTCTTGGTGGCGACGAGATGAAGAAGCTTGCCGTCGAATCGGAAAATTGCGGCAAGCGGGCTATCGCAGAGCCGCGTTGCGTTGCTCAGGATCGTTTCGAACACCGGAGTCACGTCGGCCGGCGACCCGCTGATCGCACGCAGGATCTCCGCGGTCGCCGTCTGCCGCTCGAGCGCCTCTTTCGTCTCGTTGAACAGCCGTACGTTCTCGATCGCGATCACCGCCTGATCGGCGAAGGTCCTGATCAGGGCCATGTGCTTTTCATCGAACGGCCGCACCTCCGTGCGTCGCACGAGGATCGTGCCGATCGCCGCACCTCCCCGCGTCAGCGGCGTGACCAGCGTGCTGTGGTACCCGAATTCGCGCGCGTACGCGCTGCCTTCCGGATATTCTGCGGTCTCCGCCTGGAGGTCGTGGATGTGGATCTGGCGGCCTTCGAGGATCGAGCGGCCGGAGGCGGTGTCCGGCGAGAGGCGGCGCGTCGCGCCAACGGGGCGATTCGGGATCGGGCCGTAATGGGCCGCAAAGCGCATGGCGTCGCCTTCCCGAAGCAGGATGATCGCGTCCCGCGCCTCGCACAGGCGCGCGCTCCGCGCTGCGATCGCATCCAGCACCGGCTGCACATCGGTCGGCGAGCTTGCGATGGCGTGCAGGATTTCTGCCGTTGCGGTCTGCCGCTCGAGCGCCTGGCTGGTTTCCTCGTGGGCGCGGCGCAGCTCCTGCTCGTTCTGTTTCAGCTCGTTGATGTCGCCGGTCGAGCCGATCAGCCGGATCGCGCGCCCGCGCTCGTCGCGCAGCGCGATGCCGTGCTGGCGCGCCCAGCGCCAGTTCCCGTCGCGCGCGCGGAACCGGTAGTCGCATTCGAAGCGGTCGGTCTTGCTCTTGAAGTGCTCCAGGAGCCTCGCGTCGAAGCCCGCAAGATCGTCGGGATGAATTCGCCCTCTCCAGTCCGCTCCGGTCTGGAAGTCCTTGGGCGACAGGCCGAGGGCGTGGTACACGCGGTCCGAGAAATAGATCCTGCCGCTCGCGAGGTCCCAGTCGTAGATGCCTTCGTTTACGGCGCGCGAGGCAATGTCGTAGCGCTGCTCGGCAAGCCGCGCGTCGGAAACGTCTTCACAGGTGACGAGCAGCCCGCGCGGCGGCACCGGCAAGCTCGTAATCCGGATCAGGCGTCCATCGGTGAGCCGCTGTTCGCTTTGCTGCGGCGACTTGCGGCGAAGCATCCTGAGCCGCTCGCGGACCAGTGCTTGCGCGTCCCCGCTGCCGTAATCGCCGCGTTCGGCGTGATGGCGCAGAAACGCCTCGACGGGAGTCCCCGCGGCAAGCAGCGACTTCGGGTATCCGCAGATCGAAGCCAGGACTGAATTCCACGCCACGAGCTCCCGCTTGGCGTCGAAAAGCGCGAATCCGACCGGTAGCCGGTCAAGGCCCGCCTGCAGCGCGGCGATGGGTGCGAACCGGTCGCGAGCGGCCGAGCTCCGCCTGCGGCCGGTGCTGGTCCTGCGCTGGGTGCGCGACGATCCGCTCCTCAAATCCCCTCCCGGTTTTGCGTTGCAGATTGAAGCGAGTCTAGCATTGCCTTCTGCAACGGGTCATTGCGGCCGGCCGGTGTCGGGTCAGTTCAGCACTGCCAGATCGTCGGATGAAAGCTCGAGTTTCGCCGCGGCGGAATTCTCCTCCAGATGCGCGAGCGAACCGGTGCCGGGGATCGGCAGCATGACCGGCGATTTCGCAAGCAGCCAGGCGAGCGCGACCTGGGCGGGCGTCGCGCCGCGTCTCGCCGCCACTTTCTTCACGCGCGCCGAGCGCAGCGCGGCGCCGGCGCCGAGCGGATACCAGGGCAGGAACGCGATGCCCAGCTCCTCGCACGCCTTGAGCACGGGTTCGGCTTTTCGCTCCTCCAGGTTGTACTCGTTTTGCACCGACACGATCGTGCAGATGCTGCGGGCCTGCTCGAGCTGGCGCACGCTCACGTTGGAAATGCCGATGTGCCGGATCTTCCCCGCCCGCTGCAGTTCGGCGAGCGCGCCGATCGATTCCGCATACGGCACCTTCGGATCCGGCGCGTGCAGCTGGTACAGCTCGACGCGCTCGAGCCTGAGGCGCCCGAGGCTTCCCTCGAGCGCGCGCCGCAGGTGCTCCGGATGCCCGTCGCGTTCCCATTGCGGCGCGCTCGGGCGAAGCAATCCTCCCTTGGTTGCGATGACGAGATCCGCGGGATAGGGATAAAGGGCTTCGGCGATCAGTTGCTCGTTGACGTCCGGACCGTAGGCGTCGGAGGTGTCGAAGAAGTTGTGGCCGAGATCGTAGGCGCGCTTGAGCACCTTGAGCGCATTCGCGCGGTCCTTCGGCGGTCCCCAGATCTGCGGCCCGCAGACGCGCATCGCGCCGAAGCCGAGCCGCCGGACCTTCAGATCGCCGACAACGATGAACGCGCCCGCCATCAACGGGTCATGCCGACTACTCGGCGAGCAGGCGCTCGATTTCCGCGACGAGCTTGTGGTCCTCCGGCGCGACGCGGGTGGCAAACGACAGGACCTTCTCGCCGCGCCGGTCGATGAGGTACTTGTGGAAGTTCCACTGCGGGCGGCCGCCGCTCGCCGCGGCGAGCCGCTCGTAGAACGGGTTGGCGGTGCCCGCCGCGACGTTCGTCTTGGCGAACATGGGGAAGGTCACGCCGTAGTTCACCTCGCAGAACTGCGCGATTTCCTTGGCCGAGCCGGGTTCTTGGCCGCCGAAATCGTTGGAGGGAAAGCCGAGCACCACCAGGCCCTTGTCCTTGTAGCGGCGGTAGACCTTCTCCAACCCCTCGTACTGCGGCGTGAATCCGCAGCGGCTCGCCGTATTCACGACCAGAAGCACCTTGCCGCTGTACTTGCAGAGCGACGCGTCTTCGCCCAGCAGCATCGGCATCGTCCGATCGAGGAGCGCGGGGCAGGCGGCGTTCGCACTCGCGGCGACCAAAAGCGCGAGGAAGGCAGCGCAGCGCAGAGCCACGTTTCGCATGTTCGATCCTCCTGTGCAAGACTACCACTTTCCGTACAGGGGCCGGTGTTGTCCATGAAGCTTCGATGGCTGCTCGCGTTGCTCGGTCCGGTCGCGTTCCTCGCCGTCGGCCCGGCCTTTGCCGAACCACGTTTTTCTTTTCACGCAACGCCCGGCAAGCTCCCGAAGGACGTCGTACCGGCGCATTATTCGCTGCACATCGTTCCCGATCCCGCGAGGGACCGCTTCGACGGGCGGGCCGAAATCGAGATCGACGTCGCGCGACCGGTTCCCGGCCTCACGCTCAATGCCATCAATCTCGGTTTCAAGGCGGCGCAGTTGCGCTCGGGCAATGGGGGGGAGACCGGCTTGACGGTAGCAATCGACGCGGCGCGAGAAACCGCCACGCTGGCGCCGGCATCGGGCACGATCGCCGCGGGGCGCCACCGCCTCCGCATCGACTATACAGGCGCCATCGGAAAGCACACGCAGGGCCTGTTCCGGGTCCCGTACAAGGTAAACGAGCTGGGCCGGCTCGTAGAAAAGACGATGCTCGCGACGCACTTCGAGCCGGTCCACGCGCGCAAGCTCTTTCCCGGCTGGGACGAGCCGGCCTTCCGTGCGACCTTCGAGATCGCGGTGGTGGTTGACGAGGCGCTTACCGTCGTTTCCAACATGCCCGTGGCGCGGGTCACGCCGCAGGCCGGCGGCCGGAAAGAAGTGGCGTTCGCGCGCTCGGTGGCCATGCCGACCTACCTTGTGGCGCTTTTCATCGGTGAGATGGACGCGCTCGAGGGGGAGGTCGACGGCATTCCGCTGCGCATCTACACGGTCAAGGGCAGGGCGGGCCAGGCGCAGTATGCGATGCAAGCGACCCGGCAGATCGTTCGCTATTTCAACGACTACTTCGACGAGCGCTACCGGCTGCCCAAGCTCGACCAGGTGGCGCTGCCGGGCGGCTTCGGCGGCGCGATGGAGAACTGGGGCGCGATCGTGTACAACGAAGCGCGTCTCCTGCTCGACCCGGCGACCTCTTCCCTGCGCCTGCAGCAGAGCATCTATGGGTTGATCGCGCACGAGATTGCCCACCAGTGGTTCGGCAACCTCGTCACGATGGCGTGGTGGGACAACCTGTGGCTCAACGAGGGATTCGCCTCGTGGATGGCGACCAAGACCGCGGAGCATTTTCATCCGCAGTGGCGCGCGCGTCTGCGCAATGCGCCGTGGGTGAACCATGCCATGACGGAGGATGCGCGCAGGACCACGCACCCGGTCCAGACACCGGTCGAGCACGACAGCCGCGCCATGGACCTCTTCGACGCGATCACCTACAGCAAAGGGGAAGCATTCATTCACATGCTGGAGGGCTACCTCGGCGAGGAGGCGTTTCGCGCCGGCGTGCGCCGCTACATGCGCGCGCACCGGCTTTCGAACGCTACCACCGCTGACCTCTGGCACCACCTGTCGGAAGCCTCCGGGCGCGACGTCGCGGCGTTTGCCGCACCGTGGACCGAGCAGCCCGGCTTCCCTGTCGTGAAAATTGCGCAGCGCTGCAATTCCGGACAAGCAGTGGTCACGCTCGCGCAGGAACGCTTTACGCTGAATGACCCGAAGGCCGTTCCCCTCTCCTGGAAGGTGCCGGTGACGCTGGTAAGTGAAAGCGGCGAGCGCAAGGATCTGCTGCTCGACGCAGTGCCTGCCGAAGCGCGATTTTCTGACTGCAATGCAGTGCGCGCAGCCGGGGCGGGTTACTACCGCGTGCAGTACGAGGAGGGCGCCTTCAATGAACTGCTGCGCGACCTTGATCGGCTCGACGTGCGGGAGCGGCTACAGCTCCTGTCCGACACGTTTGCGCTGATGCAGGCCGGGCGCGTGGACGTGACGCGCTATCTGCGTCTCGTCGGTCGGCTGCGCGGCGAGACCGATCGCAGCGTCTGGGACCAGGTGATCGAATCGCTGCGGTTCCTGCGCAGCCTCATCGACGCGCCGGAAGATCGCGCCCCATTCGACCGCAACGCGGCGCAGGTTCTTGCAGCGCCGTTCGCGAGGGCAGGCTGGGATGCGCGCGCAGGCGAAGACGCGGACACACCCGCCCTGCGCCGCTCGTTGATCGAGGCGCTTGGCAGGTTCGGCGACCAAAAGGTCATTGCCGAGGCGCGGGCGCGGTTTGCCGCGCGCCAGGCTGCGCCGATCGATCCCGCGATCCGGCCCGCGGTGCTGAACATCGTCGGTCAACACGCCGATCCGCAGGCGTTCGACGCGCTGCTCGAAATGATGCGCGATGCAACGGACGTTGAGACGAAGTGGCAGGCGCAGACTGCGCTGCGCCACGTCGCGGACCCGAAGCTGCAACGCCGCTGGATGGAGCTGCTGCTCGGCGATGTGATGACTCCGGGCGAGGCGGTGTACAACCTGAACCACATCGGCCAGGACAGCGATCGGCCCGAGCCAGCCTGGCAGTTCGTACGCGCCAATCTTGGCGCGATCTACGCCAAGGCTTCGCCGCGCGAGCGCGTCCACGTGCTGCCGGAAGCCGCGATGGCGTTTGCCGATACGGCGCGCGCCGACGAAGTGATCGAGTTGACCAAAGCCCATCTCGATCCAACCGCCTACTATCAGGCAGAGAAAGCCGCCGACTGGATCCGGCTCAAGGCGGCGGTGAAGGCGCGCGAAGCGCACCGGCTGACGGCATGGGTCAGGGCGCGTTAGGGAACCGGTTGTAGCGAAAATCAAAGACCAGGAGGCATACATAATGCAATACAGTATGTGTTACAATCGGCTTTGAGCTTGCTTTGGAGCGAAACATGGGGACGTTGAGTATGCGTCTGGACCGCAACTTGGAAGAGAAACTATCGCGCGCAGTCGAAACGGAGCACAAGAGCCGATCGGAACTGGTCCGCGAGGCGCTGTTGGCCTATCTGAATGAGCGGGAACGCCGGCGATTCCTCGACGACATCGCGCGCGCGGCGCGCGAATTGAATCCTGCCGAAGCCCGGAGTCTCGCCGAAGAGGCGTTGCTCACCGACAACGAGGCGCTGGGTGTTGCCGAACCACGCGCGCGATATGCCGGTACGCGCAAGGCGCAGGGGCGCAAGCGGTGAGGCGCGGCGAGATCTGGGTCGGCAACCTCAATCCCAACCGTGGCGCCGAGACAGGCAAGATCCGGCCGGTCCTGATTGTGCAGGCCGATTTCCTGACGCACGAAGGGAGCGAAACCGTGATTGTCCTCCCGCTCACGACTCAAGTGCGTCCGTCCAGGGAGCCGCTGCACGTCACCATTCGGGGGCGTGACCGGCTTCGGGAAACCTGCCAGGTCATGCCTGAGCAGCCCCGCACCCTCGATCGTCGCAGGCTTGCCGATGGGCCGTTGACGGTGCTCACGGCGGACGAAATGCAGAAAGTGGAGAAGTCGCTCCTGGCCGTGCTTGGAATGTTGTAATCGAACGCCGGTCGCAGAATCAGGTGACGTCAAGCGTTGATAGGGTTCGCGGTTGGATCGCCGAGGCGCGGCGCATCGTCGTTCTCTCCGGCGCCGGCGTCTCGACCGATTCCGGAATCCCCGATTTCCGCGGCCCGCAGGGCGTGTGGACGCGCAATCCGAAGGCCGAGAAGCTCTCCGACATCCGCCACTACATGGCCGATCCGGAAGTGCGCAGGCTCTCCTGGCAGAGCCGCCTCGATCACGCTGCCTGGGGCGCGCGGCCGAATGCCGGGCACCGGGCGCTCGCGGATCTGGAGCGGCGCGGGAAACTGCACGCGCTCATCACGCAGAACATCGACGAGCTGCACCAGATGGCCGGCAATT
>CAZXAR010000156.1:0-7277 GCA_964638135.1 uncultured Enterobacteriaceae bacterium
CGCGTAGCCTGCGCTCGATGCGGCGATCACGAAGCCCATCGCGCGGGCGCGGCGCTTCCTCTCACCGCGGTAATCGAGCAGTTCTACGGGCAACTGCACGAGCGCGGCGCCGGCCGCTGGGACAACACCGCGCTCATCGCGCTTCTGAGCAGCAAATAGAACGTCGCGCCGGTGCCCGGCGGCCTACGCGCCTACGTGCACCTGGTAGCGGGCGCCGTTGGAGAAGGTGCAAATTCCAGTGCCTTGGACTGGCGTGCGCATCTGGTATTCGCAGCTCATGAAAGTGCCGTTGGGCCCCCAGGCGCTTGCCACGCCCCGTCTCTCGTCATCGGCAACGCGCGTCGCCTCCCCGACCAGCGTCTCACCGCGGAAGTCGAGCTGCAGCCGCCCCTTGCCGGTCATCATGTTGGTCACTGTCCCGGAGAGCATCCCGGTGCGGCTGGCAATCTCGTTCGCCGGGTAGAGCCGCGCCTGCATCACTGCGGGGATCGCCGGGCGAGCGGTCCCCGAATGCTGCTCGGGGGGCGGTGCCGGCCAGATCGGTGTACCGTCGGGTGCAACCGGGATCACGTAGCAGGCCGAGAGCGCGAACGCGGGCAGCGTCAGCGCAAGCGCAAGGCGTTTCGCAGGTTTCATGACAGTTCTCCTATGCTCAGGGGCGCTGCGAAGGCTCGATGAAGCCCTGCCAGCGCTCGATGAATAGCTCTGTGGATGCGGGGCTGCGTCGCGGGGCCGGAGGTATGTGAGTCGGGGCCGGAGCTATGTGGGCCGGAGCGGCGGTCACCACGTGCGGCATCGACATCGCGTGGCCGATCAGGCCGCCCGCAGTCGCGCCGAGTACCGCTCCGGGTGCTCCACTGCCCGCACCTGCCAGGCCCCCTGCCACCGCGCCCATCACGGGCAGCGGGCTGGGAACGGGCGCGTAGACGACGGCGGGCGAATGACCCGTGTATGCATACGCAGCCGGGGTCGCGTAGTACGCCTGTGCCGCGCGGTACTGGGCATCGTGGGCGGCGGCCATCATGCCAAGCCCCAGGATGAACGCTGCAAAGCCTTCCATGACTTACCTCCTTCGCGCACTTCATGGCGGAAATCGTACGCGCGGAGGATGCAGCGGAAGATAACGAATGGCTTACAGATGAGTTACAGATGGCGGGGCGGGCGGCATAAGACGGCGCCTAGGAGCCGAACGCCTGTGAAACCCCGGCCCGAAGATGTCGAGGGTCTCTTCGGATACTACGGGGTCAGTCGATGATGTGATAGACGGGCGCCTTCTCCATCGTGAACCTGCCGCTGTCCCTGTCGTATTGCGACAGGGTGAAGCAATGCCAGTTCTCGTCGTCCAGCTTCATGAAATCGCCGCGGTAGTAGTAGCCGGGCCAGCGTGTTTCTTCGCGGAACAGCGTGTGGTGTGTCACCGACTCCGCAGCGAGGAACCGGTGGTGCAGCTCCCACACCCGCTGCAGCTGGTGCAGATCCTCGGCACCCATGCAGCTCATGTCTTCCTTGAGCATCGCGAGCAGCTCGAGCCCGCGGTTGAGCAGCACGCCGTTCGTCATGTAGTAGGTGCTGATGCCGCCGACGTACTCGTCCATGATCTTCTGCAGGCGTTGCAGACCGTGGATCGGCAGCAAATAGCTCGGCGACACGGTTCCGGCGACGATCTCGTTGCGACCGACGCGGTAGTTCTCGAGCGGCTGGTAGATCCGCTTTTCCAGCGCCCGGTATTCCTGCTCGCTCGCCTGCGGTTGTGCGCGTCCCTTTTCCATCACGTACTTGACCGCCGCCTTGCCGGCGATGCGGCCTTCGGTGAAGGAACCCGAGGAGAACTTGTGCGCGCTGCCGCCGATGGTGTCGCCGGCGCCGAACAAGCCCTCGACCGTCGCCATGCGGTTGTAGCCCCACTGGTATTCCGCCGGGGCGAAGTCTTCCGGTCCGCTCGCCCACACGCCGGAGCAGGTGGCGTGCGAGCCCATGACATAAGGCTCGGACGTGGTCAGCTCCGGATTGATGTGCTTGGGGTCGATGTTCTGCGACGCCCAGACGACCGCCTGCCCGATTGTCATGCCGAGGAAGTTCTCCCAGCCGACGATCTCCTTGTGGGGATCCTGGAATGCTTCCTTGGTCACCATGCGAATCGGACCGCGGCCCGCCTTCGTTTCCTCGAGGAAGGCGTGGTTCCTCAGGCAGGTCGGCACCGGGTGCCGGTCGACGTAGTTGCCGACCAGCGCCTTGGTGTGCTCGTACCACTTCGACTCGTATTCCTCGCCGTAGCCGTTCTGCGTGTAGGTTTTCAGGTGCAGGAAGTAGGCGCCGACCGGGCCGTAACCGTCCTTGAAACGGGTGAGCACGATGCGGTTTTCCATCTGCGTCATCTTGGCGCCGACCTCGATCGGCAGCCCGTATGCGGACGCGCTCGACCAGGGCGCGTACCACGTGCGTCCCATGCCCTCGCCCACGGCGCGCGGCTTGAAGATATGCGACGCGCCGCCTGCGGCGATGATCACCGCCTTGGCACGGAACACGTAGAAATCCCCCGTCCGGACGTTGAACCCGACCGCACCGGCGACGCGGTTCGCGTTGCCCGCGTCCGTCAGCAAGTGCGTAACCATGATCCGGTTGTAGACCTCGGTCGCGGCCTTGCGCGCGGCCTCCGCAACGATCGGCTTGTAGCTTTCGCCGTGGATCATGATCTGCCACTTGCCCTCGCGCTGGTAGCGTCCGGTCTTGGGGTCGCGCATCATCGGCAGGCCCCATTCCTCGAACTTGTGCACCGCGGCGTCCACGTGCCGGGCGATGTCGTAGCCCAGGTCCTCGCGCACCAGGCCCATGAGGTCGTTGCGCGCGTAGCGGACATGATCCTCGGGCTGGTTCTCGCCCCATTGCATGCCCATGTAGCAGTTGATCGCGTAGAGTCCTTGCGCGACCGCGCCGCTGCGCTCGATGTTGGCCTTCTCGACGCAGACGATCTTCAGGTCGCGCCCCCAGTACCTGGACTCGTAGGTCGCGCCGCAACCCGCCATGCCGCCGCCGATGACGAGGATGTCCGCGTCGACGAAAACGGTTTTCCTGCCGCCGAACAGTCCCATCAGAGGACTCCCATCTTCAATTGGTCGAGTCGCAGGGCGGGCAACCCGCCCTCGATCTTGAGCGCCTCCGGCTCGTGCGCAAGTTCCTGCCGGGCAAGGTCCTCGGCGCGGGGCGCGGCATACTCGGCCGGCCCCTTGATCGATCCCCAGGGCGTGGTGCGGATCGGCGACACGAAATTCTTCTCGCGGCCGTCGCGGAACTTGAGCCGCCACGAGACCGTTCCCTTGGCTTCCTCCCGCAGCACGCGCACGCTGTGGCCGAGCGGCGCGAAATCGGCGTAGCCGCGGCAGTCGATCGCGTTCTGCGGGCAGGCCTTGACGCACGAGTAGCACTCCCAGCACATGTTCGGCTCGATGTTGTAGGCGCGCCGGTACACGTCGTCGATGTGCATGATGTCGGACGGGCAGATGTCGACGCAGTGCCCGCAGCCGTCGCACCGGGTCATGTAAACGAAGGTCGGCATGGTTTCGGTGTCTCCCGGGATGAAGGCCGAAAGGGGCTGCTCAGTAGTGGCGCGGCAGTTCGCGGGCGCTGCCGAACGCTTCGGGCTTGTCCACCGGCGCGGGCAGGTTGCTCCGGGAGCCGTCCGCGTAGGTCAGCCTCTTTTCCAGCGCCGCCGCCGGCTTGAAGAACATGTGCGCGAACTTGGACCACGGCACGGTCCCGAACAGCACCGTCGTGGCGAAGATGTAGAGGGCGAAGAGCGCCACCGCGCCGCCGCCGCCGGTTGCCTGCTGAAAGGCCCACAGAAGCCCCAGCGTCACGCTGGCGAGCAGCGACAGGACGAACAGGTCGGCGCGCACGATGCGCAGCGGCGAGTTGCCCTCGGCGGCGACATCGACCCGCATGAAGAACCAGAACCAGTACCCGCCCGCGCAAACCATGAGCCCCCCGAGCCACCAGAGCTGCGGCAGGATCGCGGGCGCCGGGGCTGCGGGCGTGGGATACGCGAACACCATCACGGCGGTCGCGAGCAGGTAGATGACGAAGCCATACATCGTCAGCAGGTGGGCGATCCTTCGGCGCAGGTTGCAGAACTCCCCCGAGGCGAGGACGTCCACGAGGCATGTGGCGAGCGCGATCGAGGCGAGCTCGCCGCCCTCGATCGGCCGCGCCCGCTGACTTTTCAATCTGCGCAAGTTGTCGAAAAAGTACCGGGCGCTGCCCTTGTGCACGACGTCGTAGAGCGTCCCCGCCACGACCAGAATCGCCATGGCGAGCACATAACCCTGCATGAAGGCGGGCGGCACGACGGCCGAAATCCCGGCAAACGGATTGGTTGCGAACATCAGGTCCCTCCCCTCAGTGCAACGAGGATTGTAATTGCACGCAAATCTGTCGGGCTCGAAAAAGAGGACTATGCGGCCATAGAAAAGGATTTTTTCGGTCGAGAAAATCCGGCGAATTTGAAAACCGTACGTGCGTCAGGGGCAAATGATGAATAGAAAGTCGCCCCGGCGCCCGGCTTGCTCGCGCCGGTCCCGGCCGCCGCCCCGGGAAGGGGCCGCAGGCGTGCCGCGCGCGATGCCCGATGGAACGACGCCGGTCAACGCACGACCGGCATCGTCCCACCCACCGCCCGTGACGCCATGACCGCGCGGCGCGGCCCAACGTCCCGGGTCGACGGCACCGGACCTGCCGCGCGAGCCCAAGTATTGCGTTCATCTACCCTGCGGTCGCTCTCCAATTCGTGGCAACGTTCTTCAACTGCGCGGCGTCCCCGCATCTGTGGAACGAGAGAATTCAGGTCCGCCTCCGACCCTAAGCGGTCGTTCGGGTAGATGATGTCGCGCCATTACAATGTGGATAAGAACGAGACGGAAGCGACAGACCCACGGCAGTGGCCGACGCAACGAATTGCGGTAGTCGCCTGCTCAAATCGGTGGCAGGAAATGAATCGCTCCGAGCTTGAGAGCTTCTATGAGCAATACCGCGAGTCGCCCCAGCCGGAGAAGGCACCGGAGGCGATTCGGTCTATCATAGAGTTCGGCCTCGCAACGGCCGAAAATTCTTCCTGGTACTTCTTCGCGCGGATCGCGAAAGACAACCCGAAGCTTATCCGCAAGTACGAGGAGCTATTTCGGACGGTGCCTGCTGGCAGGCCGTTCCTGCTGCTGATTCTGACCCAGGCCGGTGATGAGCAAACCCGTGAGTTCCTCGAGGCGGCCGTTCTGGACCGAACGTTCGCACCTTCATGGCCGATGATCGATGGAGCCTTGAAGGCGGGGTCCCTTGCGCAGATTCGACCTCTCGAGCCGCGGCAAGCTATCCCTTGGGAACGTAGACAACGGACCCACGCCATGCAGTTCGTAGCGCTGATAGAACCGGACAAATCTGTGTCATGCTGAAAGGGGTGTCTCGCGGAGGGAGGAATATGTACCGGCCGTCAGCGCCGCTCGCCACGGGAGCGCTGGTCGCGCTCCTGCTGACGATGCCTCTCGCGTGGGGACAGGGCGTCGGCTCCGCCCGCGTGGGTTATCTGACCCTTTACGAGGCTGACGCACTTGCCCCGGTACGGTCCGCGCTGGTGGGCCGCCTGGCCGAGCTCGGTTGGCGCGAGGGGCGAAACCTCGTATTCGACCCGGTGCATGCATTCGGGAAATCGACGGACCTTGAGCGGCAGGCAAACGTCCTCGCGCAACGAGCGCCGCAGGTGATCGTCGCCTCGGGCATCTCGGCGGTGCTCGCTGCCAAGCGCGCGGCACCCGCAACGCCGATTGTCATCGCGGGGGCGTCCGATCCGATGGCCTTCGGCCTGGTCGCAAGTCTGGGGCGACCCGGTGGCAATGTCACAGGCGTTGCGGATACCCCGGGGCGGGAGCTTGAAGGCAAGCGGCTCCAGCTTCTGAAGGAGATCGTTCCCGGCGCGATGCGTGTCGCGGTGATACTCGACTCTGCGGGACGTCGCGACCCGGCGGCCATCGCCGAGGCAGCCAAGGCCTTGGGGCTTGCGCTGAGCCTATCGCCGGAAACGGTCGCCGGAGACGACTTCCGACGCAGCTTCGCAATGCTCAAACGTGGCGGCGCGCAGGCGGTCTATGCGCCCGAGACGCCCGCGAACGCCGAGCACCGCGACCTGATCATTTCATTGGCAATCGAACATCGCCTGCCGGTGATGTATGGAGCGCGGGAGTTCGTTGAGGCGGGAGGACTGGTCGCGTACGGACCAAGCTACATCGAACTGCACCGGCGCGCCGCAGAGTACGTGGACCGAATCCTGCGCGGAGCCAAGCCGGAGTCGCTGCCGGTCGAGCAACCCACGCGGCTCGAGCTGAGCGTCAATCTCAAGGCGGCTGCGGCGATCGGCCTGACCGTGCCGGCAGCGGTACTGCTTCGCGCCGACCATCTGCAGCAGTGATGCAACGGAGGAGGGATGCCATGCGAAACCGATTCGCCTTTGCAAGTTCCGTTCTGCTCCTCGCGCTCGTCATGTCGGCGAGCGCCCACGCGCAGCAGGTGATCTTCCTGATACGCCACGCCGAACAGGGACCGCCGCCCGAAATGGCGCTCACCGAGGCGGGGCACCGCAGGGCAACGGCGCTCGCGCGCCGCCTCAAGGACGCGGGAATCACGGCGATCTACGCCACGGACGCGATGCGTACGCAGGACACGGCCGCTCCGATCGCCCGGACTTTGGCGCTCGAGCCCAGGCTCGTTCCGATGAAGGACATCGAAGCGCTCGTCAGGCGGGTTCGCATGGAGCAGCCCCAAGGCCGCGTGCTGATCGTCAATCACTCGCTCAACATTGCCCCGATTCTGAAAGCAATGGGTCACACGGAGGAGCTGGTGGTGGCGCGCGATGACTACGAGCCGCTCATTGTCGTCGTGCCGCGGGGCGATGCGCCGCCGCTCGTCGTAACACTTCGGCTCTGATGCCATCGAAACCTCACCGCTCGAGCAAATTGCGACCAACCCGTCCGGTATTGGCCCCGATCGCTCTCTCCCGCCCCCGCGTGCTCCTTTTGCGTCCAGGGGTGGCGCAAGATCCCCGTACGTGGAACTGCTTGCCTGAAATGCGACGAAGGCGTCGCGGCGAGACAGCCCCGCGGGCGATCGGGCACCCGCCCCGGCCCAATGCCGCCGGGGCGGGTGCCCCTTTTCGCCTACTCCCTTGGCGCGGCGAACGAGCGCTGCAATTTCCAGGTCGCCACCGGCCCGAGCAATCCACCGAACCCGAGCGTCGCCCA
>CAZXAR010000157.1:0-7238 GCA_964638135.1 uncultured Enterobacteriaceae bacterium
TCGGCTCGATCTTGCCGCCCTTCATGGTGAAGATCGTGATCTCGGCGTCCTTGCGGTCACCCTTGGCGTCGAACTCGATCTTGCCGCTCGAGCCGACGTAGCTCGCCTTCTGCAGCTCGGGCAGGTATTTCGCCGGATCCGCGGAATTCGCCTTCTTCATCGACTCGATGATCAGGTTCGCGGCGTCGTAGGTGAACGGCGCGTACAGGATCGGCTCGACATTGAACTTCGCCTTGTAGGCGTCGAGAAACTTCTTCGACGCCGCCTGCGGCGGAATGCCCGCCTGCGAGCAGAACAGCCCCTCGGACGCATCGCCGGCCAGTTCCTTCATCTTGTCGGTGCAAGCGCCGTCGCCGAAGGTGAACACCGCCTTCAAGCCGAGTTCGCGGCCCTGCTTGAGCAGCGGCCCGCCGGTCGCGTCCATGCCGCCGTAGAACACCGCGTCGGGTTGCTTGCCCTTCACCTTGGTGAGGATCGCTTTCCAGTCGGTGGTCTTGTCGGTTCCCTTCTCGCGCGGCAGCACCTTGATGTTGCTCGCCTTGAGCGTTTTTTCGACCTCGTTGGCGATCCCTTCGCCGTACGCGGTGGCGTCGTCGATCACCGCAACGAGCTTGGGCTTTCTCTCGGTGGCGAGGTAGCTCGCGATCGCCGGTCCCTGCTGGTCGTCGCGCGCCACCACGCGGAACTGCTGCTTGAAGCCCTGCTCGGTGAGCTTGGGGTTGGTCGCGGAGCCGGAGATCACCGGGATTCCCGCCTGGTTGTAGATCGGCGAAGCAGGAATCGAAGTTCCGGAGTTGAGGTGCCCGACCACTCCGGCGACCTTCGCATCGACGAGCTTTTGCGCCACGGTGGCACCGACCTTCGGATCGGCCTGATCGTCCTCGGCCACCAGCACGAACTTCGCGCCCTTGCCGTCGATCTTGATCTTGGCGGCATTGGCTTCCTCGATCGCCAGGCGCGCGCCGTTCTCGTTGTCCTTGCCCAGGTGGGCGATGCCGCCGGTGAGCGGCGCCACATGGCCGATCTTGATTTCGATCGAGGGCGGCGGCGGCGGGGCGGCTTTGGGTGCCTCGGCGACCGGCTTCGGCTTGGGCTTTTCTTCCCCGCAACCGACAAGCGCGGCTGCGCAGGCGGTCGCGATCAGCGTCAGTGCGAGCTTGCTGCGTTTCATTGCATCCTCCAGATCAATCCGACGGTGTGGGGGGTGAAAAAACGGGCGCGCTATCATACCTTGAGCGCGCGCCGGGATCAGCCCTGCGGGGCGCCGCTCCGCGGTTGTTTGCACGCGCTACGGAGGACCGGCAAATCCGTGATTGGTTCCAGGCATACCGGCCCACGGCAAAGCCAGGCGGTAACCGGGGCCGAGTGGGGGGGTTTGTCGAGCAGGGGGGCGAGGTCCGGGGCGCCGTCCGGGATCGCCAAAACCAGGGTATCCGGCAGGAATTCGCGGGCGAGGCCGGCACCCCAATCGGCAAGCGCTCCGGGCGCACCCCGCAGGACGACGGTGGCGGGGGGCGAAAGCACTTCGTCGAGCGCCTGCACGAGCATGCCGAAACCCGCGGGGTACTCGCGCATCGCGGGGTAGAACAGCCTCACCGCGCCCTCCGCGGCGCGCGCGTAGCGTTCCTCGCCCGTGAGCGCCGCGAGCCGCGTGAGCGCAAACGCCGCCATCGCGTTGCCCGATGGAAGCGCGCTGTCGTGGCCGGACTTGGGCCGGTGCAGCAGCCTTTCGTGGTCGGCGGCAGTGAAAAAGAACCCCCCCGTCTCCCGGTCCTCGAACTGCTCGAGCAGCACGTCGGCGAGCGCCGCGGCGAACTGCAGGTCGGCAGGCGCGTACTCGGATTGCAGGAGTTCGAGCAGTGCTGCGGCAAGAAACGCGTAATCGTCCAGGTAGGCGGCCAGATGGGCGCGGCCATCCTTGCAGGTCGCCAAGAGCCGCCCGTCGCGCCACATCTTCGCGCGGATGTGGGAAAGCGCACGGTGCGCCGAAGCGACCCACGCGGGCCGCCCGAATACGCGCCCCGCACGCGCCATCGCACGGATCGCGAGCGCATTCCAGGAAACGAGGATCTTCTCGTCGCGGCCCGGTCGCACGCGCGCTTCGCGCGCCGCGAAGAGCTTCGCGCGCGCGGAGTCGAGCAGCGTGCGCGCCTGCCCGCTCTCCACGCCGGCGAGGCGCGCGGTTCCCTCGAGCGTGCGCGCGACATGCAGATGCCAATGCCGGCCCTCGAAGTTGGCGCCGCGGTCCAGGCCCCAGTAGGGCGCCGCGACCTGCCATTCCTCCGCGCTGAGGCACGCGCGCGCCTCCTCGCGCGACCAGACGTAGAACTTGCCTTCCTCGTGCTCGGAATCGGCATCGAGCGACGAGTAGTAGCCGCCTTCGGGCGACTGCATCTCGCGCAGGATCCATTGCGCGGTCTCGTGCGCGCAGCGCGCGTACAGCTCGTTGCCGGTCGCGAGCCAGGCGTCCGCCAGGAGCGAGAGCAGCAGGCCGTTGTCGTAGAGCATCTTCTCGAAGTGCGGGATCATCCAGTACGCGTCCACGCTGTAGCGGCAAAAGCCGCCGCCGAGCTGGTCGTAAATTCCTCCTTCGCACATCCGCGTGAGCGTCACCTCGGCCATCTCGCGCGCGGCGCGGTCCCCGCGCAGCGCCGACGCGCGCAGGCAAAGCTCCAGATCGGTCGGATGCGGGAATTTCGGCGCCTGGCCAAAGCCCCCGAACCGGGCATCGAAATTCGCCCGCAGGTTCTCGAGCGCGGCGCCGATCGGTGCGTCGTCGAGCGCGGCGCGCGCGCCTTCGCTCGCGGGCTGAAGGCGCGCCAGCGCGCTTCGCAGCTGTTCGTTCTGGGCGCCGATTTCGGCGCGCTTCTCGCGCCAGATCGCGGCGATCCGCTCAAGCAGCTCGGGAAAGCCCGAGAGGCCGTAGCGCGTCTCCTTCGGAAAGTAGGTGCCGCCGAAGAACGGCGTTCCGTCGGGCGAAAGGAACATGGTGAGCGGCCAGCCGCCCGCGCCGCGCGCGAGCATCTGGTGCGCTGCCTGGTAGATCTGGTCGAGGTCGGGCCGCTCTTCGCGGTCGACCTTGATGTTGACGAAATCCCGGTTCATGAGCGCCGCGATCGCCGCGTCCTCGAAGCTCTCGTGCGCCATCACGTGGCACCAGTGGCATGCCGAATAGCCGACCGAGAGCAGGATCGGCTTATCTTCGGCGCGCGCGCGTTCGAGCGCCTCCGGCCCCCACGGATACCAGTCGACCGGATTCTCGGCGTGCTGCTGCAGGTAGGGCGAGGTTTCGTGCGCGAGACGGTTCGGCATGCATTGCTCCGCGGAATGCTTTGACGGAGGATACCCCGGTGGACGCGTGCAAAGACCCCCGCGCAGGCGAGGTCTTGCGCTTCTGGTTTGGAGGCGCAAACGAATACGGCGCGCGCCGCAAATGCTGGTTCGAGAAAAGCGACGCGTTCGACGCCGAGGTGCGCGACCGGTTCGCGAGCCTGCACGCGCAGGCCGCTGCCGGGAATTGCGAAAACTGGAAAGAACGCGCCGCCGAGTGCCTCGCCTACGTGATCGTGCTCGACCAGTTTCCGCGCAACATGTGCCGCGGCACGGCGCGCGCGTTCGCATCGGATGCGCTTGCGCTTGCCGCGGCGAAGGAAGCGGTGGGGCGCGGATTCGACCGTGCCATGCAGCCCGTCGAGCGGCTATTCCTCTACCTGCCGTTCGAACACAGCGAGCAGCTCGGCGACCAGTTGCTCGCCTGCGAGCGGATCGAGCCGCTCGCGGCGTTTGCCGCGACCGAGGATGCGCACCGCTACGCGGTTCGGCACTGCGACGTCATCCGGCGTTTCGGCCGCTTTCCGCACCGCAATGCGCTGCTGGGGCGCGAATCGACTGCGGCCGAGATCGAATTCCTGAAGGAGCCCGCTTCGTCCTTCTAGTCGGTCACCGCACCTTTTGAGGCGGTCGAGACCACCTTCATGTACTTGGCCATGAGGCCGTGCGTGTAGCGCGGCCGGGGCGCGCGCCATTTCTTCCTGCGCGCAGCAAGCTCCTTCGCGGCAACGTTGAGCCGGATGAGGCGCTTTTTCGCGTCGATCGTGATCGAATCGCCTTCCCTCACCAGCGCGATCGTGCCGCCGACGTAGGCTTCCGGGGCGACATGGCCGACGACCATGCCCCAGGTGCCGCCGGAAAAGCGCCCGTCGGTGAGAAGTCCCACCGATTCGCCGAGCCCCTGGCCGATGAGCGCCGAGGTGGGCGCAAGCATTTCCTGCATGCCGGGCCCGCCTTTCGGCCCTTCGTAGCGGATCACGATCACGTCCCCCGGACGGATCTTCTTCGCCAGGATCGCCTTCATGCACTGGTTTTCCGAATCGAAGACGCGCGCCGGGCCGGTAATGGAGAGGTTCTTGAGGCCGGTGATCTTCGCCACGCAGCCTTCGGTGGCGAGGTTGCCCTTGAGGATCGCAAGGTGTCCCTGCGGGTACATCGGATTCGACCAGGGGCGGATCACGTCCTGGTCGGCGCGCGGCTCGGACGCGATCTGCTTCAGCTCCTCGGCCATCGTCCGCCCGGTGATGGTGCGGCATTCGCCGTGCAGCACGCCATGTTCGAGCAGCATCTTCAGCACCTGCGGGACGCCGCCCGCGCGGTGAAAGTCCACCGCCACATAGCGCCCGGAAGGCTTGAGGTTGCAAAGTACCGGGACTCGTCTGCGCACCCGCTCGAAGTCGTCGATCGACCACTTCACCCCGGCGGCATGGGCGATCGCAAGGTAGTGCAGCACGGCGTTGGTCGAACCGCCGGTCGCCATCACCAGGGCGACGGCGTTCTCGATCGACTTGCGCGTGATGATGTCGCGCGCCTTGAGATCGTTCCTGACCGCCTGCACGAGCACGCGCGCGGACTCGGCGGCCGAGTCGGCCTTTTCTGGATCGGGCGAAGCCATCTGCGAGGAGCCGAGCAGGCTCATGCCGAGCGCCTCGAACGAGGAGCTCATCGTGTTCGCGGTGTACATGCCGCCGCAGGCGCCGACCGTCGGACAGGCGTTTTTTTCGATGCCGACGAAGTCCTCTTCGCGCATCTTTCCGGCGGTGTAGGCACCCACCGCCTCGAACGGGCTGACGATGGTGAGGGTCTCGCCCTTCCAGGTGCCGGGCTTGATCGTCCCGGCGTAGACGAAGATCCCGGGCACGTTCATGCGCGCAAGGGCCATCACGCCGCCGGGCATGTTCTTGTCGCAGCCGCCGACGACGAGCGCGCCGTCCATCGCCTGGCCGTTGACCGAGGTTTCGATCGCATCGGCGATGACTTCGCGCGATACCAGCGAGTACTTCATCGCTTCCGTGCCCATGCCGATTCCGTCGGTGACGGTCGGAAAGCCGAACACCTGCGGCATCGCCCCCGCCGCCTTCAGCGCCTCGATCGCGCGGTCCACCAGCGGCTGGATGCCGGCATTGCACGGGTTCAACGTCGAATGCCCGTTGGCGACGCCGACGATCGGTTTTTCGAAATCGCCGTCGCCGAATCCGACGGCGCGCAGCATCGCCCGGTTCGGGGAGCGCGCGACGCCCTGCGTGATCAGGCGGCTTCTGCGGTTGTAGGCCATAACTCGGTTTCCTCCAGTCGTTAGAATGGAATCTTACCGTGCTGCAGCACCCCAATTTCGATCCGATCGCGTTTTCCATCGGCCCGCTCGCGGTCCGCTGGTACGGGCTCATGTACCTCGCCGGCTTTGCCGCCGGCTGGTGGCTGGGACTTCGCCGCATCGCCGCGGCCGGGGACCGCGCCCCGGTCACGCGAACCCAGTTCGACGACCTGCTTTTCAGCACGATCCTCGGGGTGATCCTCGGCGGGCGGCTCGGCTACGTGCTCTTTTACAAGCCCGCCTACTATCTTTCGCACCCGCTCGAGATCTTCGCCATCTGGCAGGGGGGCATGTCCTTTCACGGCGGCTTTCTCGGCGTGCTCGCGGCGATGCTCTTCGTTGCGCACCGCCACAAGCTGCGCTGGCTCGACGTGATGGATTTCGTCGCGCCGCTGGTGCCGATCGGAATCGCGGCCGGCAGGCTTGGAAACTTCATCAACGGCGAGCTCTGGGGACGCGCGAGCGACCTGCCGTGGGCGATGGTCTTCCGCGGTGCCGGAGGCGCGCCGCGCCACCCGTCGCAGCTCTACGAGATGGCGCTCGAGGGGATCGCGCTCTTTGCGCTGCTGTGGTGGTTCTCGGCAAGGCCGCGGGCGCGCGGCGAAGTATCGGCGCTCTTTCTCATCGGCTACGGGGTGTTTCGGTTCGCCGCCGAATTCGCGCGCGAACCGGACGATTTTCTGGGCCTGCTCGCGTTCGGCCTCTCGATGGGGCAGTGGCTGAGCGTGCCGATGATCGCGGCGGGCATCGCCCTTTTCGCCTGGAGCCGGAGGATCCGATGAAAGTCCTGTTCGCCGCCGCACTGCAGCTCTGGTGCATCGGGCTTGCCGCCCAGACCGTGGAATCCGTCACCCTCCGCAACGGTGCGACCGAGGTGCCCGCCGAGCTCGCGAAGCCCGCCGGGGCGGGCCCGTTTTCGCCGGTGCTCTTCATCCACGCGCGGCGCGGCTACCAGGAGGAGGAGCGGGCGCGAGTTCTCGAGCTTGCCGCGCAGGGCTTTCTCGTCATGGCGCCGGACTGGCAGACCGGTCGCCTGATCCACCGCTGGCCGGTGCCGCACGACCCGGCGACCGAGGGCGACGTCGAGGCGGCGTTCGATGCGCTCCTCCAGCACCGCGACGCCTGCAAGGGACCGGCGGGCATCGTGGGCGTCTCGCGCGGACCGTATTACGCGCTCAGGCTCGCGGCCAAGCGCCCGCGCGATGTCGCTGCGATCGTTTCCTATTATGGCCACTTCCAGGACCCCAATGCGCCCGAGCCGCAGCAGATCTATTCGGTCGCGCCGGAACTGGAGCGCCTCAAGGCCCCGCTGCTGATGCTGATCGGCGAGCAGGATTTCGAAGTGCGGCGGCTGTCGAACGGGCGCGCCTTCTACCTGCTTTGGGAGCGGGGCCTTCCGGTCGAGCTGCAGGTCTATCCGATGGCGCGCCGCGCGTTCGATTTCCGGCGCGACGCGATCCCGGAGGAAAAGACCGCCACGCGCCACGCTCGCGAACGCGCGCGCGACTGGCTGCGCCGCTATCTGCCGAAGTGCTGATCGGTTAGAGCGCGAGTTCCAGCACTCGCGCCGCGTGCAGCGCGCGGCGCCGCGCGC
>CAZXAR010000158.1:0-7187 GCA_964638135.1 uncultured Enterobacteriaceae bacterium
TGCCGGCTGAACGACGCGATCCTGCTGCGCCGCGAGATGGTGAAGCAGCGCTGGAACCCGATGGGCATCATCAGCCCGGGCTCTCCGGGCATGTACGAGGAGCAGTACTTCAAGACGCTCGGCAAGCTCTCCGAGTACTCGATCTCCAACGTGCCCTGGTACAACCCGAAGGCCGAGCTCACGGCAGTGGTCGAGAAGGCCTTCCTCAAGCAGAACCCGAAGGACAAGCTCGTGTTCCACGCCCTCAACGTCGGCTTCACGTTCGAAGCGATTCTGATCGCCGCCGACGCCTTCAAGCGCGCGCGCAGCACCGAGCCGAAGACGCTCGCCGAGGCGATCCGCCAGACGAACATCGCGAAGAAGATGATGCTGGGGGCGCCGATCAAGTTCAGCGCGGAGGGCCAGGTCGAGGGCATCGGTTCGGCCTGCGTGCAGAACCTCGGCGGGATCCCCACGGTGGTCCTGCCCCAGGGCGCCGCGACCGCCAAGCCGGTGTTCCCGGCGCCTTACTACAAGAAGGCGTAGGGCCGCCCAACGCGGGCACAGGGCCGGCGCTGCCGGCCCTTTTTGTTCTCCTCGCCGCATGCCCTGGGACCTCGTCCTCAACGTCGCGATCGCAGGAATCCTCACCGGCCTCGTCTACGGGCTGATGGCACTCGGCCTGTCGGTGATCTTCGGCGTGGTGCGGGTGGTCAACTTCGCGCACGGCGAGATGATGACCATCGCCATGTACGCCGCGGTGGTGCTTTTCGCGGCGTTCCGGCTCGATCCCTTCCTTGCCGTCCTTCCAGTAGCCGTCGCATTCTTCGCCTTCGGCTACCTGCTCCAGGCGGGCCTGATCAATCCGTTCATCACGCGCCCCGAGCATTCGCAGTTCATGCTGCTCGTCGCGGTGGCGATCGTGCTGGTGAACGGCCTGCTGCTCGCGTTCGGCCCCGATGCGCGCAACGTGCTGGTGGACTACCAGCTCGAGTCGTACGCCGTCGGCCGGATTCTGTTCGACAAGGCGCGCGTCTTCGCCGCGGCGATGGCGGTGGCGACGAGCGCGGCGCTGTTCGCCTTTTTCCGCTTTACGCGCACCGGCAAGGCGATCCGCGCCTGCGCCGACAACTACCTCGGCGCCAAGGTGGTGGGACTGAACGTCAAGCGCTACTACGCGCTCACTTTCGGCCTCGGGTCCGCGTGCGTCGCGGTCGCGGGCTGCATGATGATCCTGCTGGTGGACGTGACGCCGAGCCTCGGCCCGGCGTACACGCTGCTCGCATTCGTGATCGTGATCGTCGGCGGCCTGGGTTCGATGGGCGGAGCGCTCCTCGGCGGCGTGCTGATCGGGCTCTCGGAGGCGCTCGCCGGGGTGTTCATCGAGCCTTCGGCGAAAAGCATGTTCAGCTTCGCGCTGCTCATCCTGGTGCTGCTTTTCCGCCCGCAGGGCCTGCTCGGGAGAAAGGTGTCGTGAACTTGCGCATCGCGGGCCTGCTCGCGCTGCTCGCGGCGGCGCTCGTCGCGCTGCCCCTGGTGGCGAGCCCTTATGTCCTCTCGGTGGCGACGCTGATCCTCTACTTCGCGTACGCCGGGCAGGCGTGGAACGTGATGATGGGCTTCGCCGGACAGCTCTCCCTCGGCCATTCGCTCTATGTCGGTCTCGCCGGATACGCTTCAGCGGGGCTTTTCTTTCACTACGGCATCGGCCCCTGGGCGGGGCTTTGGCTCGCAATCGCGCTCTGCACCGCGGCCGGCGCCGCGATCGGCTTTCTGGCGTTCCGGTTCGGCATCTCCGGCGTCTACTTCGCGCTGCTCACGATCGCCTTCGCGGAGTTCACCCGCATCGGCTTCGACCACATCAAGTGGCTCGGCGGTCCGGGCGGGCTGTTCATCAAGGTCTCGCAGCGCGAGACCTGGGATCTTGCCAACCTGCGCGGCACGCCGGAGATGTTCTACTACGTGATGCTCGCGCTCGCTGCGGGCGCGTTCGTGCTGTGCTGGCTCCTGCTGCGCTCGAGAGCCGGCTACTACTGGCAGGCGATCCGCGAAAACGAGGAGGCGGCGCAGGCGCTCGGCATCAACACCTTCCGCTGGAAGATGCTCGCGGTGGTGGTGAGCGCGGCGATGACTTCGCTCGCCGGCGTGTTCTTCGCCTTCTATTACAACAACCTCTTCCCGGAGCAGGTCTTCCACATCAGCCGCTCGATCGAGATCATCCTCGGCCCGATCATCGGCGGCATCGGAACGCTGTTCGGTCCGATTCTGGGCGCGGCCGTGCTCACCGTGCTTGCCGACGGGATCACCGAGCTGCTCGCCGCGCTCGGACTCGAGATTCCCGGCGTCAAGCAGGTCTTCTACGGCCTGGTGCTGCTCGTCGTGGTGATGTACCTGCCGAATGGAATCTGGCCGACGCTCGCCCGCAGGCTGGGGTTGTCGAAATGAGCCCGCTGCTCGAAGTCGCGACGGTGAGCAAGTCCTTCCGCGGCCTGAAGGCGGTGACGGAGGCGTCGTTCGACGTGGCGAAAGGCGACATCGTCGGCCTGATCGGGCCCAACGGCGCCGGCAAGACCACCATCTTCAATCTGGTCGCGGGCGTCTTCGCGCCCGACCACGGGCAGGTCCGCTTTGCCGGCAGGCGCATCGATGGCCTGCGGCCGGACCAGGTGTGCGCGGCCGGCATCGGCCGCACTTTCCAGATCGTGAAGCCGTTCGCAGGGTTGAGCGTCCTCGACAACGTGACTGTCGGAGCTTTGCAGCGGGCGCAAGGTGTCTCGGCCGCGAAACGGCACGCGGCCAAGATTGTGGAGAGACTCGGGCTGGGCGCGAAACGGGAGCTGCCGGCTTCCTCGCTCACGCTGCCCGACCGCAAGCGGCTGGAAGTCGCGCGCGCGCTCGCCACGCGGCCGCAGCTGCTGCTGCTCGACGAGGTGATGGCGGGCCTCACGCCGACCGAATGCGACCAGATGGTCGGCGTATTCCGCGAGCTCAACCGCGCCGAGGGGCTCACCATCCTTCTCATCGAACACGTGATGCGCGCGGTGATGGCGCTCGCGCGGCACATCGTGGTGCTCAATCACGGCGAAGTCATCTCGAGCGGCTCCCCCGAAGAGGTGGTGCGCGATCCCGCGGTGCTCGAGTGCTACCTGGGGGAGGAAGCGGAAGTATGAGCGCGCTTCTTTCAGTCGAGGCGCTCGACCTCTACTATGGCGACGCACAGGCGCTCGCCGGAGTGTCGCTCGAAGTCCCGCAGGGCGAGATCGTCACCATCGTCGGCGCCAACGGCGCCGGCAAGTCCTCCCTCATCCGCACGATCGCCGGAATCGAGCGCTGCCGGTCGGGCCGGGTGATGTTCGCCGGGCGCGACATCACGCGGCTCGAATCGCACCAGGTCTGCAACCTCGGCATCGGGCAGGTCGCCGAGGCGCGCCAGGTGTTTCCCTCGCTCAGCGTCGAGGAGAACCTGGAGATGGGGGCGATGCTGCCGCGCGCACGCGCGCGCGCGAGGCGGACCCTGCAAGAGGTGTTCGCGATGTTTCCGCGTCTCGCCGAGCGCCGCGACCAGGTGGCCGGCACGATGTCGGGCGGCGAGCAGCAGATGCTCGCGATCGGCCGCTGCCTGATGGGGAACCCCGAACTGATCATGTTCGACGAGCCCTCGCTCGGCCTCGCGCCCACCGTGGTGCAGGAGGTGCTGCACACGATCCGCGCGCTGCACGACAAGGGCCTCACCATACTGCTCGTCGAGCAGAACATCGCGATCGCGCTCAAGCTCTCGCAGCACGCCTACGTGCTCGAGAACGGGCGCATCGTGATGAGCGGCTCGGGGGCGCAGCTGCTGCGCGACGACCGCGTGCGGCAGGCCTACCTCGGCCTATAATCGCCGCAGCCGAGGAGGGCACCGCATGAGCGAAGCCTGGTGGATCCGGGGCGAGTACCTGGAGAACTGCAACTGCACGTTTCTGTGCCCCTGCCTGCTCGGGCCGCGCAATGAGCAGGGCGGCGCGATGGCGCGCCCGACCGAGGGTCATTGCGACGTGCCGCTCGTGTTTTCGATCCGCGAGGGAGCAAGCGGAACCATATCGCTTGCGGCGACCCGGATCGCGCTCGCCGTGCATACGCCCGGTGCGATGGGCGAAGGAAACTGGCGCGTCGGAATCTACCTCGACGAGGGCGCGAGCGCGGAGCAGCGCACGGCGCTTGAGCGCATCTTCACCGGCCGCGCCGGCGGCGTGATGAAGCGGCTTTCCACGCTCGTCGCCGAGTGGCTGCCTGCGCGGGTCGCGCCGATCGAAACCGGCAAGGACGGGCGCCGGCGCTGGGCGCGCATCCCCGGTGTTCTCGACATGGAGGTGGAGGGCGTCGAGGGCGCCCTGCCCGGGTCCGAATCGTGGATCGACAACGTGCGGCATTTCGTCTCGCGCCGGCTCGCCGCCGCACGGGCAACGCGCGGCACCTATCGCGACCACGGTTTCGTGTGGGATAACGGCGGACGAAACGGCCACTACTCCGCCTTCGAGTGGGTGGGACCGTAGCCGATCAGCCGAGCGCAAAGAGAAGCGAGACTCCCCAGGCAACGAGCGCCACACCGGCGGCGCGGCCGATCCAGTGGCCTCCGGGCGCGGTCTTTTCCACCAGCACGAACGCCGCGAGCCCGCCGATCCAGGCAAGGCTCATCACGCCACCCGCGAACAGGAGCAGCATCAGCGCCCAGCAGCAGCCGACGCAGTACAACGCGTGCCGCACCCCCATCGCGAACGCGCCCCAGGCGCCTTCGCGCCAGAACGAGAGCACGAAATCGAGCGGCGAGCGGCAGCGGCGCAGGCACGCCTGCTTGAGCGGTGTCCACTGATAGAGGCCCGCCCCGATCAGCAACGCCGCCGCGAGGCCGGTGCTCGAGGTCCTCATCAGGGGCGACATCAGCGCCGCTTCGCCGAGCGCCCACTGAAGCGTGGTCGCGCCGACGCTGAAGACGGTCCAGATCGCGAGGTAGCCGAGCGCGAATATTCCCGTCGGCACGGCGCCGCCTTGCGCGCGGCCGCGCGAAAGCTTCGCGAACAGAAGAATCATCGGCGCCGCGCCCGCCAGCATCATCGCCGCCATCATGACCGCCCACATGGCGAGCATCATGCCGAAGTAGATTGGCGACCAGTCCGCCACCGGCATCGAGATCGCATCCTTCGCCCCCATGTCCATCCCCGCCCCGGAAAGCACGTAGGTCCATGAAGCAATGACGACGGCGACAAGCGCCGTTACGACAACCGCACGGTCGCGTCGCAGCAGGTGTTCGATCGTCACCGCACCGCCCATGCCGCTCTCCCCGGAGCGCGAGCCGGCCGCCGCGCCACGCGCGCAAGTGTAGCAACTCGCGCCGGTTCTGCTACTCTTTGCCGGTACGCGTCGCCGCGAGAAAGACGGTTCCATCGTGCAGACAGACTACGTGCAGCGTTTCCTTTTCGAGCAGCTCGACATCCGCGGCCGGCTGGTCTGCCTGACCGGCGCCTGGCGGCGCATGCTCGAGGGCCGCAGCTACCCCGAGAACGTGACGCAGCTGCTCGGGCGCACCGCGACGCTCGGCGTTCTGCTCGGTGCGAACCAGAAAGGCAAGAGCCGCGTCACGCTTCAGGTGCTGGGAAGCGGCCCGGTGCGCCTGCTCGTCGCCGATTGCACTTCCGAGCTCAAGATCCGCGGCATGGCCGACTACAAGGACGGGCACGCGGCGAGCGAGCGGGCGCTGTTCGGCGACGGTCGCCTCGCGCTCACGTTCGAGGACACGCCGAGCGGACAGATGTATCAGAGCCTGGTTCCGCTCGAAGGCGACACGCTCGCCGAGATCTTCGAGCATTACCTCGCGCAGTCCGAGCAGCTGCCCGCGTTCCTGCGCCTGCACGCCGACGGCAGTGCGGCCTGTGGCCTGCTGCTGGAGAAGCTCCCCGGCGCGGATGCGCGCGACCCGGACGGCTGGAACCGCGTGACGCAGCTCGCTTCGACGCTTGCGCTCGCCGAGACCGTCGACGTGCAGCCCTACGAGATCCTGGTGAAGCTCTTCCCCGGGGAGTTGCTGCGCGTTTTCAGGCTCTACGGGGTCGAATACCACTGCCCCTACGACGTGGAGAACGTCAAGCGCATGCTGCGGCGCCTCGGACGCGAGGAGGTCGAATCGATCCTCGCCGAGCAGGGCGAAGTGCGGATCCGCAACGAGATGTGCAACCACGAGTACCGCTTCGACCGCCGGGCGGTGGAGGCGATCTTCGACTGATCCGCGCCGCGGCGCGCTCAGGCGACCGCGCGCGGCTTTGCGTCCTCGGCGGGCCGCGGGCGCGCCAGCGCCGCTCCGGGCCACAGGCTCGGGTGGCTGCGCGCGTACTGCGGCGGGTACTCGATCTTCACGCCGAAGCGCTCGGCGGCATGCCAGACCCAGCGCGGGTCGTCGAGCAGCGCGCGCGCCATCGCGACCAGATCGGCTTCGCCGCCGGACACGATCGCCTCGGCCTGGTCGGGGTTCGCAATCATGCCCACGGTGCAGACTGCAATCGGCACGTTCTTCTTCACCTGCGCGGCGAACGGCACCTGGTAGCCGGGCTCGACCTTGATGCGCTGGTGCGCAACCAGCCCGCCGCTCGAGACGCAGACGTAATCCAGCCCGATGCGTTTTAATTCGCGCGCGTAGGTCACCGCGTCCGCCGGTCCGAATCCGCCTTCCGCCCAGTCGCTCGCGGTGATGCGGGCGCCAAGCGCCCGCTCTTTCGGCCAGACCGCGCGAACCGCCTGCGCCACCTCAAGGGGAAACTTCATCCGCTCGGCGCCATAGGCATCGCTGCGCCGGTTCGAAAGCGGCGACAGGAACTGGTGCAGCAGGTAGCCGTGCGCCGAGTGCAGCTCGAGCACATCGAAGCCGATCGCCAGCGCACGCCTCGCCGCAGCCGCGAACGCTTCCACCAGCGCGCGGATTTCCGCGACGCTCAGTTCGTGCGGCACGTGCCAGTCCGCGTCATGGGCAATCGCGGACGGGGCCACCGTTTGCCACGGCGATTCGGCTGCGCCGAGCGGCTTTCCCCCATGGAAAGGCGGATGCACCGAGGCCTTGCGCCCGGCGTGCGCGAGCTGCACGCCGATCGGCGATCGCGTGATCCTGCGGCAGGCGTCCACCACGCGCTTCATCGCCGCCTGGTTGTGCTCGCTGTACAGCCCGGTGCAGCCGTGCGAGA
>CAZXAR010000159.1:0-7103 GCA_964638135.1 uncultured Enterobacteriaceae bacterium
CGGCGACCGTGAACCATGCGCGCGAGGCGGAGTTCGCCGCCGCCGTGGGCGAGCGGGTGTTCGGCGCGGGCAACGTGGTGCGCGATGCCGAGCCGACCATGGGAGGCGAGGATTTCTCCTACATGCTGCTCGCGCGCCCCGGCGCCTACGTGTTTCTCGGCCAGGGAGGCGCGGACCTCGGCTGCCTGCTGCACAATTCCGCGTACGATTTCAACGACCAGGTGATTCCGCTCGGCGCCGGCTATCTCGCCGCGCTGGTGGAGGAGTCGCTGGCGATCCGACCGTAAAACCGCGAGGGAACCTCCATGATTCTGAAACGCCTGCTCCTCACTGCCGCATCGGTGCTCGCGCTCGGCGGCGCCGCGCACGGCGCCGCCCTGCGCTGGGCGGCGCAAAACGACATCCTGACGCTCGACCCGCATTCGCAGAACCACGCCACGACGAACGCGATCATGCAGCACGTGTACGAGGGACTGACGCGCTACACCAAGAATTTCGGCGTCGAGCCCTGCCTGGCGACGAGCTGGCAGGCGGTCGGCCCGACGCAATGGCGCTTCCACCTGCGCAAGGGCGTCAAGTTCAGCGACGGCAGCCCGTTCAGCGCCGACGATGTGCTTTTTTCCTTCGACCGGATCCGGCAGCCGCAGGGCACGATGCAGATCTACGTGTCGGGCATCAAGGAGATCAGGAAGATCGACGATTTCACCGTCGACCTGATCCTCGCCGGCCCCAATCCGATCCTGCTGCGCAACATCGTTGATTTCCGCATCATGAGCAAGGCCTGGGCGGAAAAGACCCGCTCGCAGAACGTGCAGGACTACAAGGCGCGCGAGGAAACGTTCGCCTCGCGCAACACCAACGGCACCGGCCCCTACGTGGTGAAGCTGTGGGAGCCCGACAAGCGGCTCGTGTTCGCCGCCAACCCGGGATGGTGGGACAAGCTCGAGGGAAACGTCACCGACGTCGTCTACACGCCGATCAAGGCCGATGCGACGCGCGTCGCCGCGCTGCTCTCGGGCGACGTCGACCTGGTCACGGACTTGCCGACGCAGGACGTCGCGCGGCTGCGCAACGACCCCAAGCTCAAGGTGCTCGACGGGCACGAGGTGCGCACCATCTTCATCGGCCTGGACCAGTACAGCCCGGAGCTGAAATATTCCGACGTCAAGGGCAGGAACCCCTTCAAGGACGTCCGCGTGCGCAAGGCGCTCAACCTGGCGGTGGACCGCGAAGCGATCCGGCGGGTCACGATGCGCGGGCTGTCGATTCCGGCCGCCATCATGGTCGCTCCGGGCGTGCATGGCCACGCGAGCGACCTCGACAAGGTGGCGCCGCTCGACGCCGACGGTGCGAAAAAGCTCCTTGCCGAGGCCGGCTACCCGAACGGCTTCGAGTTCGGCCTCGACTGCCCCAACAACCGCTACGTGAACGACGAGGAGATCTGCCAGGCGCTGGTCGGCATGTGGGGACGCATCGGGCTCAAGGTCAAGCTCAACGCCCAGCCGATGGCGAGCTTCATCGCCAAGATCCAGAATTTCGACCACAGCGCCTACATGCTGGGCTGGGGCGTGGCGACCTTCGATGCGCTCTACACGCTGCAGTCGCTCGTGCGCACCAAGACCACCGGCGCCGACGGCAGCTTCAACCTGGGCCGCGTCAGCGACGCGAAACTCGACGCGCTCATCGATGCGGTCAAGACCGAAACCGACACGACGAAACGCGACGCGATGCTGCGCGAGGCGCTCACCGCCACGCGCGACAACTACTATTACGTGCCGCTGCACCACCAGCTGCGGCCCTGGGCGATGAAAAAGAACGTCTCGACCGTGCACAAGGCCGACGACCGTCCCGAGTCGCGCTACGCCCGCGTCGACTGAAGCGGGCGCGGGCCGCCGATGGGCGCGGTAGCAGGCTGGCTCCGGCGCGCCTGGGATCACGATCTCGCCTGGAGCTTCCGCCGCTCGCCGGTCGCGGTGGCGGCGGCGCTCCTCACGCTCGTCTGCGTGGGCGGGGCGCTGCTCGCGCCGTGGGTGGCGCCGCATAACCCGTTCGACGCCGCCTCGCTCGACCTGAACGACGCGTTCCGGCCGCCCGCGTGGCTGGCGCAGGGCGAGGCGCGCTACCTCCTCGGCACCGACGACCAGGGCCGGGACGTGCTGTCCACCATCCTGTACGGGGCGCGGGTGTCGCTCGGCGTGGGGCTCGCCTCGGTGCTGTTTGCCGCGCTGCTCGGGGTCTCGCTCGGCCTCGCTTCGGGCTACGTCGGGGGCCGCCTGGACGCGTTCATCATGCGCCTTGCCGACATCCAGCTTTCCTTCCCGGCGATCCTGATCGCGCTCCTGATCGACGGCGTGGCGCGCGTCGCCCTGCCCCGGGATACGCATGACAGCATCGCCATACCGGTGCTGATCCTGTCGATCGGCATCGCCGGCTGGGTGCAGTACGCGCGAACCGTGCGCGGCTCGACGCTCGTGGAACGCAACAAGGAGTACGTGCAGGCCGCGCGCGTGATCGGCCGCCACCCGCTCGCCATCATGCTGCATCACGTGCTGCCGAACGTGATGGGTCCGGTGCTGGTGATCGCCACGATCCACGTCGCGACCGCGATCATCACCGAGGCGACGCTGTCCTTCCTCGGGGTCGGTGTGCCGCCGACGCGGCCTTCGCTCGGCACGCTGATCCGGGTCGGCAATGATTTCCTATTTTCCGGGGAGTGGTGGATTACCGTTTTCCCCGGCGTCGCGCTGGTGGTGCTGGTGCTCGCGGTGAACCTGCTCGGCGACTGGCTGCGCGACGCGCTCAACCCCAAGCTGCGGTGAGCCCGCCCCTGCTCGAGGTGCGCGATCTTCGCGTCGAGTTTCCGGGCCGGCGCGGCACCCTTACGGCGGTGGATGGCGTCTCCTTTTCCATCGCGCCCGGCGAAGTGCTCGGCATCGTCGGCGAATCGGGCGCCGGCAAATCGCTCACCGGGATGGCGATCATCGGCCTGCTCGAGCCCCCCGGGCGGATTGCCGGCGGCGAGATCCGGCTCGAGGGCGAGCGGATCGACGGCCTGCCGCAGGAACGGATGCGCCGCATCCGCGGGCGGCGGATCGGGGCGATCTTCCAGGACCCGCTCACGTCGCTCAATCCGCTCTACAGCATCGGCGAGCAGCTCGTCGAGACGATCGTCACGCATCTCGACATCGGCACGACGCGGGCGCGCGAACGTGCCGTCGCGCTGCTGCGCGAGGTCGGGATCCCGGCGCCGGAAGGCCGCTTCGAGCATTATCCGCACCAGTTTTCCGGCGGGATGCGACAGCGCGTGGTGATTGCGCTCGCACTGTGCGCCGAACCGCGCCTCATCATCGCCGACGAGCCGACCACGGCGCTCGACGTCTCGATGCAGGCGCAGATCATCTCGCTGCTCAAGCGCCTCGCGCGCGACCACGCGACCGCGGTGATGCTGATCACGCACGACATGGGCGTGATCGCCGAAACCGCCGACCGGGTGGCGGTGATGTACGCCGGGCGCATCGCCGAGCTCGGCCCGGTGCGCGACGTGATTCACGCGCCGCGCCATCCCTACACCGCGGGCCTGATGGGCTCGATCCCCAAGATCGCGCTCCCCGCCCCCGGATCGGGATCGCCGGCGCCCGGTCCTGCGGCGATGCGCCGCCCGCCGCTCGTGCAGATCGAGGGCTCGATGCCGCGGCTCAATGCGATTCCGCCCGGCTGCGCGTTCCATCCGCGCTGCCCGAAGCGGTTCGAACGCTGCGTGCGCGAGCATCCCGAGCCGATCGCCGCGGGAACGAACCGCGTCGCGTGCTGGCTGTATGCCGACGATCGCGGCGCGGTCGAGCCAAGATGAGCGGTGCGCTCCGGCCCCTGGTCCGCCTGCACGCGGTCAGCCGCGATTTCGATGTCTCGCGGCCCTGGCTGAATCGGGTGCTCGAGGGCGTACCGCGCCAGCTGCTGCGCGCCGTGGACGGCGTCAGCTTCGAGCTGCGGCGCGGCGAAACGCTCGCCCTGGTCGGGGAATCGGGCTGCGGCAAGTCCACGGTCGCCCGGCTGATCGTAGGGCTGCACGCGCCCTCCGCCGGCCGCATCGAGTTCGACGGCGTGGATCTCGCTTCGCCGGGGGCTTCGAGCCTGCGGCGGCGGATGCAGATGATTTTCCAGGACCCCTACGCGAGCCTCAACCCGCGCTGGCGCGTGCGCGACATCGTGGCCGAGCCGATCCGCGTGCTTGGCGTCGCGAGATCGAAATCCGAAATCGACGAGCGGGTCGCGGAACAGCTGCGGCAGGTGCGCCTCGCGCCCGAGGACGGCGAGAAGTACCCGCATGAGTTTTCGGGCGGCCAGCGCCAGCGCATTTCAATCGCGCGGGCGCTGTCCGGAAAGCCCGAATTCCTGGTCTGCGACGAGCCGACCTCGGCGCTCGACGTTTCCGTGCAGGCGCAAATCCTCAACCTGATGGTCGCGCTGCAGGGTGGGCTCGGCCTGACCTATCTCTTCATCTCGCACAATCTCGCGGTCGTATCGCATGTCGCCGACCGCGTCGGCGTGATGTATCTCGGCAGGCTGGTCGAACTCGCGGAGGCGGGCGAGCTGTTCGCGCGGCCCAGGCATCCGTACACGCGGATGCTCCTCGATGCGATACCCGACCTCGCCATGAGCGGCAGGCGCAGGACCCCCGTTTCCGGCGAGGTGCCCAATCCCCTGGATCCGCCGGCGGGCTGCGCGTTTCATCCCCGCTGCCCGCACGCCGGCGCGCGCTGCCGCAGCGAGCGGCCGCTGCCGTTCGCCGACGGACCGTCTCTCGTCGCGTGCCACGCCGTGCAGGAAGGGAGAATCTAGGCTTTAGCGGCCGAACAGCCCTTTGAGCTTCTGCCCGATGTCGCCCGCGGCACCGCTCGCCGCGCTGCCCGCCGCGCCGAGCGCGCGGCCGATGCCGACCCCGGATTTCGCGATCAGCTCGGCGAAATCGACCGTGATGTCGGGCTTTTCCAGCGCGCCGCTCACCTTCACCGGAATCGTCACCCCGGCAAGGTTGGAAAGATCGCGTCCGCCCTGGCCCTTCGATGTCGCGACGAGCGACGCCTTGGCGCCGTAGTTGATGGTCGAATTGCCGATGTCGATGTCGCCCGCGCCGCCGAGCCGAAACAGCGGCGCCTTGCCCTGCAGGTCCTCGTTGTGCGCGACACCGTTCCGGATCGCGAAGCTCGCGGTGATCTCGGAAAAATCGGTGCGCTTGGACGGATCGTTCGCCTTGGCCGACTTCGAACCGATGACCGAACGCACATCCTGGATCGCCTCGCCGAGATTGATGCCCTTCACCGCCCCGTCGCGCAGTTCCACGCGCGCCGACCCGCCCATCGAGCGCTTCAGGGCAGCGACGCTCGGGCCAGCCATTGCCAGATCGAGATTCACGTTGCCGCGCCCTTCGAGCCGGTCCTGCTCCGCCGCGTCGCGCAAGAGCGGCCCGACCTGCACGCCCTGGATCGCCTCTTTCACCGCAATGCGGTTTCCGTTTGCCTCGGCGGCGAGGCTCCCGGCGAGCGTGCCGCCATACAGGCTCGCCGAATGGGGCGACACCTCGAGCCTGCCGTTCGCAAGCCGGATCTCCGCCTTGAGGTTGGCGAGCTTGACGCGGCGCGCCGTCAGCGCACCGATTTCCGCCTTGCCGTTCAGCGTCGGGCCCTTCAGCGCCGAGAGGTCGATCGGCGCGTTCGGATCGGATTCCTTCTTCGGCGGTGGCAGATACTTGTCCATGTTGAGCCGGTCCACCTTGAGGTCGAAGGTAGCGACCAGGGGCTCAAGCCTTGTTGCGGCGAGCTTGGCCTGGATCGAGGATTCATCGAACCGGGTCGCGAGCTCGGCCGCCGCGGACTGCGTGGCGAGGTTCGCTCTGGCGCTCGCCCGGATCGGGAGCGTGACGCTCCGCTGCGGAATGTTCGGGCTCGTGATCGTCAGGTCGGCGGCGATCTTCGGCAGCTCCCAGCTCCCCGCCTTGAGGTTGCCCTTGACCGGCGTAGCGATCCTGCCCTTCAGCGCGTTGGGCGCGACCGCCGCGTCCAGTTCGAGCGCGAGCGCGGCGATCGAAAGCGCCTCGGCGGAGCCTTCCACGCCTTCGAGGCGAGCGCGCGCGTCGATATTGCGGTTCGGTCCCTTCACCTTCAGATCCGCCGTCACGGCGGCGCCGCCCGCCTTGCCCGGGGTGATCGCAAGCTGCGGCGCGGCGAGCGCGAGGCTGAAGGCGTCTTTCTCGTAGGCTCCCTTTGCCACGAGGCTGAATTCGCTCGCCTTCAATTCTCCGCGATCCGGGTTGGCAGCAAGCGATCCGGCGAGCTGCGCGTCCAGCGCGCGCACCGCGCCTGCGCTGCCGTTCACCTTGCCGTCGAGCTTCGCCAGGGCAAACGTCCGCCTGGCGAGATTGAGGCTCGCCGCGCCCTTGAGCCGCGTGCGCAGATCCACGTCCGGCCGCTTGCCCGTGATGTGAGCGGAAAACGAGATGTCGGACGGCGTGTCGTCCTGCAGCCGACCGGTCTTCAGGTTCAGGTCGTTGACGCGCACCTCCTGCCCGGTTCTCTCGTCGCGATAGGCAAGCTGCGCGCGCTCGATCTTCACTTCGGCGATTCCAACCCGGGGCGGCGCCTTTTCTTCCCCCTCCGGCTCCGCGGGCCGGCCGGCGGGCGCCGCGGCCAGGTCGGAGAAGTTGAAGCTGCCGTCCCTGGCGCGAACGACGTTGACCTTGAGGCCAGAAAGCGAAATCGCGTCCACTGCGACTTCGCGCGAAGCGAGCGGCATCACGCCGACCGACACGCTCATCGACTCGAGCGAAAGGAACTCCTTCTCGCTCGAGCGCTCCGAGAGCGTCGTCTTTCCGAGCGCCAGCGCAAGCTTCGGAAAAAGCGAGAGCTTCGGCTCGCCCTCGATCCGGAGAACGCGGTTCTTTTCCTTCATCGCCTGCTCGAGGCGCGACTTGACGAAGGCGCCGTCGACGATGACGAGCACCGCGGCGAGCGCGAGCACGACGAGGGCGACGACGCCGCCCAGGCCGTAGAGCACGTACCGGAGAGCTTTCATACCCGCCTCACATTCGCCACGCCGAAGGGCACGTG
>CAZXAR010000160.1:0-7035 GCA_964638135.1 uncultured Enterobacteriaceae bacterium
GGCGATCGATATCGACAGGCTCACCGAAGCGGAACTCGTCGACCTCAACCACCGGATCGTCGAGCGGCTGCGTTTCCTGCATCAGGCCCGGGCGCACAAGCGGATGCTGGATTTCAGGATCGGGGACCGGGTTTCGTTTCAGCCGGAGGGGCGGGCGATCGTGGTGGGCGTGCTTACGCACTACAACAAGAAGACGGTCACCGTCATCGCGGAAGATGGACAGCGCTGGAACGTTTCTCCGGGAGTGCTGCATCGGGTGGTGGAGTCCGGTGGTGCGAACGAGCGCGGGCCGAATATCGTACCGTTGCGCAAGGCTGACGGGCCGGGATGAAAATCAAGAGATACTTGGACGAAACGTGAAACCACCGACAAAGCCGTTCGCACTGTGTATCGACAACACGGATTACAAGGCGTCCCTCATTCCCGGAAAGGTCTATCGGATCATCCCCGATCCCAGTGCTGCCAAGGACGACCTGGTGCGCATCGTGGACGAAGACGGCGAGGACTACCTGTACCACAAGAGCCATTTCCTGTTCGTCGATTTTTCGCGCGCGGTCAGGAAGCGAATTCTCGCTTTGGAAGACGCGGGTTAAACCAACTGCAGCGCCGTCAGCGCGCCGCGCCCTTTCTCGCGTATTTCGCGAGGAAGGCGTTGATGTCCTCGATCCGCAACTGCGGCTCGCCGGGATTCGGCCGCGTGCCGACGATGCGGTTCATCCACTGCATGTTTTCCTGCATGCGCTCGACCACCTTGCGCCACTCGCCCGCGGTGTAGCGCCGCGGATCGGGCAGGACGTGGCACTGGTTGCAGGCGAGCCGGAACGCCTCGCCCGAGGGCTTGAACGCCTCGGGATATTTCCTGGGATCGAGCGGTTTTTGCGCGTGCCTGCGCAGGTACGCAAGCAGCGCGCGGTGCTCCTTGTCGCTCGGTGCTTCCACGTCCGCCATCATCTCGGTCATCAGCACGCCGAGGTTCCCCTTGCCGCGCATGCGCAGCACCATGCGCTCGACAACCGAAGGCCAGCGCCTGCGCTCGTGCATCGCCGGGTTGGGCAGGTTGTGGCACTGCACGCAGTAGCGCAGCACGAGCCGCGCGCCCTCCGAGTCCGGCTCGGGAAGCCGGCTGCGCTCGAACGTGGGCGGCAGGATCCGCTCGAGCAGCGGGCCGTGCGGACTTTGCGCCCAGCGACGCTTCGCCGCCGCGATCTCGTCGGCCTGCGCGAGCGGCGCGGCGAGCGCAACCGCGATCAGTAGGGCCTTTGCGCGCGTCATCGGCCTAAAGGGTATGCGATCGGTCGCCCCGCGCAAAGCCCGCCAGCGCTCCCCCCGGTCCGCGCGCGGCGACGAACACCTTGAACAGCTCGCCCATCTCCGCCGGGGAGAGCAGGCGGTTTGCCGCCGCGGCAAGCGGCGCGTAGCGCGCCGCATCCGCCGGGTCGGCCTGCGCCAGAAGCTCGGTGATGCCGCAGTTCACCAGAAACTGCGCCTGATTCGTGTAGCCGAGCACGTCCAGCCCCGAGCCGTAGGCGGCCCGGGCAAGGGCGCTGAAATCCACGTGCGCGGTGATATCCTGCAGCCCCGGGAGAAAGAACGGGTCGCCGTGCGCGCGGTGGCGGTAATGGCACATGAGCGTTCCCATCGAGCGCTGCGGGTGGTAGTACTCGCGCCGGGTGAAACCGTAGTCGATGACGATCAGCGCGCCGCGCTCGAGCGACGCGGCGACCGAGCGCATCCAGGCCCGCGCGAGCAGCCCCAGCTCGCTCTCATAACGACCCGAGGGCGGCAGCTCGACTTCGATGGCGCGCGCCGCGGCGAGCGTCTCGCCGGCGGCCGGCCGGTCGCACCAGGCGAGCTCGCCCTCGTCGCCGCACACGCCGCGCTCGAGCACACCGTCGCGCGTCCACGCAAGCGCGTGCACCGGCATCGCGTCGATGACTTCGTTCGCCAGCATCACGCCGCGAAAGCGCGCCGGCAGCCGTTCGATCCAGCGCGCGCGCGCGCCGAGCCGGGCCTGCTGCCGCGCGCGCAGCGACGGGCTCGTCTCGAGAATCAGGTAGGCGGGCGAGCCGGCGCCGAGCACGCCGAGTTCCGCGCACAACGCGGCGGCGAGCGCGCCGCTGCCGGCGCCGAATTCGAGCAGCGCGTCGCCGGGCCGCAGAAGCTCGGCCACCTGGCGCGCGAGCGTGCGCGCAAAGAGCGGCGAGAGTTCCGGCGCGGTGACGAAATCCCCTGCGGCGCCGAGCGCTCGGCTGCCCGCCGCGTAGTAGCCCAGACCCGGCTCGTGCAGCGCCAGTTCCATGTAGCGCGCGAACGAAATCCAGTTGCGCTGCGCGGCAAGTTCCGCCGCGATGCGCTCGAGGAGCGCGCGGCTCGCGAGGAGCGCGTCGGGATCCGGCGGTGGCAGTTCGCGCGCGCGCATGACGTGGGGGCACGCCGAATTTACCCTAGAATCCGCTTGCATCATGGACGAGACGCTGCGCGACAAAGTGGCCCTGGTGACCGGCGCGCCGCGGCGCATCGGCGCAGCGATCGTGCGGCGCCTGCATCGCTGCGGCGCCAACGTGATCATCCACCACCGCGGCGGCGAGGATGCCGCCGCGCGACTCGAGGCGGAACTGGAAGCGGCGCGCCCGGGCAGCGCGCTCGCGCTGAAGGCGGATCTGCTGGCGCCGATCGCGCCGCAGGCGCTCGTCGGCGCCGCGCTCGAGCGCTGGAACCGGCTCGATCTGCTGGTGAACAACGCCTCGGCCTTCTATCCGACGCCGGTCGGCGAGATCGAACTCGGACATTGGGAAGAGCTCGCCGGGTCGAACCTGCGCGCGCCGCTGTTTCTCTCGCAGGCGGCCGCGCCGCACCTGGCGGCGGCGCTGGGATCGATCGTGAACATCGTCGACATTCACGCGCGGCGGCCGCTCAAGGGCTATCTCGTGTACAGCGTCGCCAAGGCGGGGCTTGCGGCGCTCACCCGCGCGCTCGCGCTGGAGCTCGCGCCGGCGGTGCGCGTCAACGCGGTCGCACCGGGGGCGATCGCGTGGCCCGAGGACGGGCAGTTCGACCCCGGGGAGCGCGAGCGGGTGGTCGCCTCGACCCCATTGCGGCGCCTGGGCAGTCCCGAAGACGTCGCGCAGGCGGTCCATTTCCTTGCGTGTGCCGGGTTCGTCACCGGCCATGTGCTGGCGGTCGACGGCGGGCGCTCGGTGTTCCTGTGATGGCGGACGCGCGCAAGACTTCCTACGAGCACAACAAGCTCGCGAAGCGGCTGCGGCGCCTCGCCGGCGAGGCGATCGGCGATTTTCGCCTCATCGAAGAGGGCGACCGGGTCATGGTGTGCCTCTCGGGCGGCAAGGACAGCCATGGCCTGCTCGACGTGCTGCTTGCGCTGCGGCACCGTTCGCCGGTCCGATTCGAGCTGATCGCGGTGAATCTCGACCAGAAGCAGCCCGGCTTTCCGGCGCAGGTGCTGCCCGAATACCTCGCGTCGCGCGGCGTTCCGTTCCGCGTCGTCGCGCAGGACACCTACTCGGTCGTCCGGCGCGTCGTTGCGGAGGGAAAGACGTACTGTTCGCTTTGTTCGCGGCTGCGGCGCGGCGTGCTGTACCGCGTTGCCGCCGAGCTCGGGGCGACCAAGATCGCGCTCGGGCACCATCGCGACGACATCCTCGCCACTTTCTTTCTCAACCTGTTCTACGGCGGCAAGCTGAAGGCGATGCCGGCGAAGCTCGTTTCCGACGACGGCCGCCATGTCGTCATTCGGCCGCTTGCGTACGTGAAGGAGGACGACCTCGCCGCGCACGCCGAGGCGCGGCGATTTCCGCTCATCCCGTGCAACCTGTGCAGCGCGCAGGAAAACCTGCAACGCACGGCGGTGCGCCAGATGCTGCGCGAGTGGGAGCGGCGCCACCCGGGGCGCGTGGAATCGATCCTGCGTGCACTCACCGACGTACGCGCCTCGCATCTGCTCGACCGCCGGCTCTACGACTTCGCCGGACTGCGGGCGCGTGCGGAGGCGCCCGCGGAGGGCGGCCCGGCGCCCGGCGCGGCGGAACTTGGCGAGCCCTTGTTTGCCGAAGACTAGATGCGTGCCAGGAGCCGCAATCGCGTGCTTGCGTTCATCGTCTTTGGAGTCCTGCTGGTGCTGCTCGGGGCGGTGGGGCGGGGCGTGATCGCCCAGGACTGGCGCAGCGCAAGCCGCGAGCCGGTCGGGCTCGCGCCCGACCCGGTGCTCGCTCCCGAGCCGATCGTGCAGGTCTACGCTGCGCGCACCTGGGGCTGGCGCGGCAACTTCGGTGTTCACACCTGGTACGCGGTCAAGGCCGCCGGGGCGAAGGCGTACACGGTCTACGAGGTGATCGGTTGGAAACTGCGCTGGAGCGGCAACGCGATATCTGTCAGTGAGCGCTCACCGGATGCGCGCTGGTACGGCAATGCGCCCGAGGTCCTCGCCGAAGCGCGGGGCGAGGGGGCCGAGACCCTCATCGCGCGCATCGAAAAGGCGGTGCACGAATACCCGTATGCGGGCGAATACAGCGTCTGGCCTGGACCGAACTCGAACACCTTCACGGCGTGGATTTCGCGCGCCGTGCCCGAATTGAAGGTGGACCTGCCGCCGACCGCGATCGGAAAGGATTACCTGGGCGACAGGCTGGTGGACTCGGCGCCGAGCGGCAGCGGCGTTCAGGTATCGCTGGGCGGGTTGCTCGGCTTCACGGCAAGCAGGGTCGAGGGCCTCGAACTGAACCTGCTCGGCCTCACCTTCGGGCTGGATCCATTCTCCCCGGCGCTCAAGCTTCCCTTGGTGGGGCGAATCGGCGCCTCGCGCGCCAACGGCGAGCGAATCGGCGGTCTCTAAGAGCTAGCTCGTTTTCGCGTAGCTCGCTTGCAGGCACACGTTGACGAGCGCCTGGCGTTTTTCCTCCTTCACCACCCGCAGCGCGCGCTCGAGCGCGTTCGGGAGGCGCGCTGGATCGCTCACGCGCTCGCCATGGCCGCCGCTTGCCTCGACCACTTTTTCGAAGCGCGGCGAGGGTTCGAGCACGGCGAAGGGCGGATCCTTCGCCTGCGCGGCGGCCCCCCTCGGGTACATGGCGAGCGTCGAGCGGTGTACCGCGGCCCAGCGCGCATTGTTGAAAACGACGAAGAGCACCGGCAGCTTCATCGCCTCGGAAACGAAGTGCGCCGGCGTCGGATTGCCGAACATGTAGGCGCCGTCGCCGACCGCGCAGAGCACGGTCCTGTCCGGCGCCGCGAGTTTTGCACCCAGCGCAGCCCCGAGGCCCCACCCCAGTCCACCCGCCGAGGAACTGGCGAAGTAGCGCCCCGGTTCGCGGATCGTCATCTCCTCGAGAACGAGCGGGTATTCGTTCACCAGGATCGTGTCGGAATCCTGGATGCGATTGAGGCAGGCTGACACCCATTTGCCCGTGAGCGCACCGGGCGTCGCCTCCCCGTCGCGCGCGCTCGCGCGGGTTTGCTCGGCGCGCGCGGCGATTTCCGCGCGGCGCTCTTCGATCCGCGCGACGCCGGGCGCGTACCTGAGTGCCCGCTCCAGAAGCCGCGCGAGCGTGGGGGCCACCATTCCGGTGAGCGCGAGGTCGGTGCGAAAGCTTCGCATCGGGTAGCGCGCGAAGAGCGGATCGGGGCCGACGTGGATCACGCTTGCCTCAGCCGCGGGCGAGCCTTGCGCGGGGATCCAGGGCACGTCGCAATCCACGACGAGGACGAGATCGGCCCGCGGCAGCAGCGCGTGCGGGTCCCAGCCCGCCTGCATCGCATGCTCGGTCGAGAGCGCGAGCGTGCGCGGCCGGTACTGGATGACCGGGACTGCGAGCGTCTCGGCGAGCGCCGTGACGGCGCGCGCGGCCGCCACGCTGCGTCCGCCGTTCGCGGTGATCAGAAGCGGGCGTTGCGCCCGCCCCAGGAGCATTGCCGCCTCCTCGAGCGCGTCCGGGTCGGCGGCCGGGGGAGACGCGGCGACCATTCCGGGCCGCACCGAAGGCGTGCCGCTCACCGCGGCAGCAAGCACTTCGCGCGGCAGGCTCAGGTAGACCGGCCCCTGCGGTTCGCTCGACGCGATGGCGAGCGCACGGTCGAGCGCCGCCTCGATCTGCTCCGGGTGCTTCAGCTCGTAGTCCCACTTGACGAATTCGCGCAGCATCGCGCCCTGGTCGAAATGCTCCTGCGCCCAGTGGATGAAGTTGTTGCGCGCCCCGGGCACGGCGCCCGATTCGGTAAGCGGCGTGCGGCCGGCCGTGAACAGGATCGGGACCTGCGAGCGCGCCGCGTTGATCAGCCCGTTGATCGCGTTCGCGGTGCCGACGCCGACGTGAACCATCATCGCCTGCACCCGGCCGCCGACCATGGTGGTGCCGTGCGCCATGGCGACGCCGAGATTCTCGTGCGGCACGAGCACCGGCTCGGGCAGGCGCCAGCCCCGGGCGCGGCCTTTCGCCAGGGCTTCGGCGAGCGGCGCGAAATCGGTGCCGCCGTTGGCGAACAGGTACTCCACACCGCGCGCGGCGAGCGCGCCGAGCCAGGCCTCGGCGGCGGTTTCGGGCCGGAACGCGAACGGCTGTTCTGGCTTCATCTCTAATCTCCGATTGTCAAACTCATATTGACATGCTAGCCTTGCGACTAGCTTGAACAGCATGAACTGCGCGCAGCGACTCGTCGAGATTTTCGGCAGCCAGGCCGACGTTGCGCGCGCCTTCCAGCTCGACCGCGCGGTGGTCAGCAACTGGGTGAAATCGGGTTACGTCCCGGCGCGCTGGGCCGCCGAGGTCGAGCGCGTCACCGAGGCCCGCATCGGCGCGCTCGAGGTGATCAATGAAGCGAGCACGAAGAAGCCGGTGCGCGTCAAGTCGCGCCCCGACGACGCGCCGTTCGGATTTTCCACCGGAGCCGATTCCATGAGCCCCTACACCCCCGCGAAACGCATCACCTCCTTTCATCCGCCGCAGCGCACGCTGATGGGACCGGGACCGACCGAGATCCACCCGCGCGTGCTCACCACCATGAGCCAGCCGGCGATCGGCTACC
>CAZXAR010000161.1:0-6945 GCA_964638135.1 uncultured Enterobacteriaceae bacterium
ATGAAAGGGCTGCGCGAGAGCCTGGATGAGATCCTCGACGCGGTCCGCGGACCGCCGCTTCTCCTCGTGCTCGATGGCGTCACCGATCCGCACAACGTCGGTGCGTGCCTGCGGGTCGCGAACGCCGCAGGGGCGAATGCGGTCCTCGCGCCGCGCGACCGCGCAGCCGGCGTCACGCCGGCGGTATCCAAGGTCGCAAGCGGCGCCGCCGAGGCGACTCCGTATCTGATGGTGACGAACCTTGCGCGCACGCTGGACGAACTGAAGGAGCGCGAGGTCTGGATCGTCGGTGCGGACGCCGGCGCGCAGCAGGATCTCCACACCGCCGATCTGCCGCAGGCGGTGGCGTGGGTGCTCGGGGCCGAGGGCGCGGGGATGCGCCGCCTGACGCGCGAGCGCTGCGATCTGCTGGTCCGCATTCCGATGGCCGGATCGGTGGCGAGCCTCAACGTTTCGGTCGCGGCGGGCATCTGCCTGTTCGAGTCGGTGCGCCGCCGAGCCTTGCGAACGCCTTGATTCCTCGCGTATAATCCGCGCCCTTTCGTCCTTGCCGCACCGCTTTCGCATGGCGGGCGGCCGAACCGCAGCACGAGTCCAGAAGGAGACCGCATGCGACATTACGAGATCGTTTTCATCGTCCATCCGGACCAGAGCGAGCAGGTTCCCGCGATGGTCGATCGCTACAAGGGCGTCATCGCCCAGCGCAACGGCACCGTGCACCGGCTCGAAGACTGGGGCCGCCGGCAGCTCGCCTATTCGATCCAGAAGCTTCACAAGGCGCATTACGTCCTCATGAACATCGAGTGCGACGGCGAAACGCTCGCCGAGCTGGAGCACTCGTTCAAGTTCAGCGATGCGGTGCTGCGGCACCTGATCGTCAGGATGGAAAAGGCCGTGACCACGCCCTCGCCGATGATGAAGGAGGAAAAGTCGAAATCGTTGATGGAGCGCGGCGGCGAGTCCCGGGCGGGCGAAGCGAAGCCTGCGGAGGCGCCGGCGGCTTGAGCGCGGAAAACCGCGTCGCGCTGAGCGGCCGGCTGGTCGAGGTGAGCGCCCTGCGCAGCACTCCGGCGGGAATCCCCGTCCTCGAATTCCGGCTGCGCCACGAGTCGGAGCGCGGCGAGGCCGGAAAAGTGCGCAAAGTGAATGCCGAGGTCGAGTCGATCGCATTCGAGACCGAGGCGCGCCTGATCGCGGCCGCCGCGCTGGACCGCGACCTGCGCGTTGAAGGATTCCTCTGCGCCAAGAGCGCGCGGTCGAAAAAACTGGTATTGCACATCACGAACGTCGTTTTCGGACAAGGAGATTGAAGATGCCGCCGCCCCGCAGAGGTAAGGGCAAGTTCAAAGGCAAGGGCAAGTTCGCGAAAGACAAGAAGGACCGCGCGCAGCGGGCGCTGTTCCGGCGCCGCAAGTTCTGCCGCTTCACCGCGGAAAAGGTCGAATGGATCGACTACAAGGACATCGAGACGCTGAAGGATTTCGTCAACGAGACCGGCAAGATCATCCCGGCGCGCATCACCGGCACATCGTCGGGCTACCAGCGCCAGCTCTCCGACGCCATCAAGCGCGCGCGCTTCCTCGCGCTGCTGCCCTACACGGACCTGCACTGAGAGGCGCGCGATGCAAGTGATCCTCATGGAGAAGCTCGCCAACCTGGGCGGTCTCGGCGAGGTCGTCAAGGTGAAGGACGGCTACGCGCGCAACTATCTGATCCCGCAGGGCAAGGCGAAGCGCGCGACCGAGGCGAACATCAAGGCGTTCGAGGCGCGGAGGGCGGAGCTGGAGAAGGCGCAGGCCGAAGCCCTGGCGAAGGCGCAGGAACGCGGCGCGAAGCTCGAGGGGCTCACCATCCAGCTCGTGCAGAAGGCGGGCGTCGACGGAAGGCTGTTCGGCTCGGTGACGAACTACGACATCGTCGAGGCGCTGAACAAGCACGGCCACGAGGTGGAACGCGCGCAGGTGCGCATGCCGGCCGGTCCACTGAAGCAGGTGGGCGACTATCCCATCCAGATCGCGCTGCACACCGATGTCGTCGTGACGATCAACGTCGCGGTGCTCGGCGAAGCCTAGGAGTGCTTTTGCGGTAGGATCGAAGCTCGATGGCGCGCGCGCCGCAAACGCAGACGGCTCTTCCGGGATCGGGCGATCCGCAGCTTCTCGCGCTCAAGGTTCCACCGCATTCGGTCGAAGCCGAGCAGTCGCTGCTCGGCGGCCTGCTGCTGGACAACCAGGCCTTCGAACGCATGGCCGACCTGGTGTCGGTCGAGGATTTCTACCGCGACGACCACCGCCGCATCTATCGGCACCTGGCGAAGCTGATCGAAGCGGGCAAGCCGGCCGACGTGGTCACGGTGTCCGAGTCGATCGAGGCGAGCGAGGACAAGGACAGGACCGGCGGGCCGGCCTACCTCGGGGCGCTCGCGCAAAACACCCCCTCGGCGCTCAACATCCGGCGCTACGCGGAGCTGGTGCGCGAGCGCGCGGTGCAGCGGCGCCTGGCGCAGGTCGCGACCGAAATCGCCGAGACGGCGCTCAGCCCCTCGGGCAAGGACGTGGCGCAGCTGCTGGACGAGGCCGAATCGCGGATCTTCGAAATCGGCGAAGCGGGCGCGCGCGGCAGCCAGGGATTCAAGGACATCAAGCAGGAGCTGGCGCGCGTCTTCGAGCGCCTGGATGATCTCTACCACCGCGAGAATCCGACCGGAATCACCGGCGTCCCGACCGGGTTCCTCGACCTCGACGAGAAGACCGCCGGACTGCAGCCGGGCGACCTGATCATCGTCGCCGGGCGGCCCTCGATGGGCAAGACCGCGCTCGCGCTCAATTTTGTCGAGCATGTCGCGGTCGACAACGGGCTTCCGGTGGCGATCTTCAGCATGGAGATGTCCGGAACGCAGCTCTCGGCGCGCGTGCTCGGCTCGATCGCGCGCGTCGACCAGCACAAGATGCGCACCGGTCGGCTCACCGACGAGGAATGGCAGCGCCTGTCGCACGCGATGGGGCGCCTGCACGAGGCGCCGGTGTTCATCGACGAAACGGCGGCGCTCAACGCGCTCGAGCTGCGGGCCCGCGCCCGCAGGCTCAAGCGCCAGTGCGGCAAGCTCGGCCTGGTGATGGTGGATTACCTGCAGCTCATGTCGGCCTCCGCGCAGGGCGAGAACCGCGCCACCGAGATCTCCGAGATCTCGCGCTCGCTCAAGGCGCTCGCCAAGGAACTGGACGTTCCGGTAGTCGCGCTCTCGCAGCTCTCGCGCGCGGTCGAGCAGCGGAACGACCGCCGCCCGATGATGTCCGACCTCAGGGAATCCGGGGCGATCGAGCAGGATGCGGACGTGATCCTGTTCATCTACCGCGACGAGGTCTATTTTCCCGACAAGCCGGACGTGCGGGGCCGCGCCGAGGTGATCATCGGCAAGCAGCGCAACGGTCCGATCGGCCGGGTCGAGCTCGCGTTCCTCGGGCAGTACACCCGCTTCGAGAATCTCGCGAACCCGGCGGCGTACTGAGCGAAGCGCATCATCGCCCTGTCACCGTGAGCCGGAAGAGCCGTCCATGGCCGAACCGCTGATCGCGCAGAAGGGACCGTTTGCGGTCGAACTCGCCCCGGGCGACTACTGGTGGTGCGCCTGCGGCAGCTCCAAGCGGCAGCCGTTTTGCGACGGCTCGCACAAGGCCACCGAATTCACGCCGCTGAAATTCACCGTCGCCGAGGCGCAGAAGGTCTGGCTGTGCGGCTGCAAGCGCAGCGCCGGCAAGCCGTTCTGCGACGGGACACACAAAAAGCTGGTGTAGAACCGCGCGCAGGCTCCGCCCGCGCGCAAACTGCGGAAAAAAGCGGACCGCGCGATTTACTTCTTCACCGCGCTCCAGCGCCCCTCGGCGCCGGCGTCGCTGCGGAACGAACCTTCCATGCGGTTGCCGGCCACGCGGCCGCTGAAATCGCGCCGCACGCCTGCGTTGTCGATATAGGAAAAACCGATCACGAAGCCGCGCAGCGATGCCTCGCGCAGGCCCGCCTGCACTGCGCCGAGCGAGACGTATCCGCTGATCTTCTGGTAGCGCTGCTCGAGCATGAGTTCGGCCCTTTCACCGCCCAGGTCGATGGTCCAGCCGCCCGTCACGCTGGCGGGCACGATCCAGAGATAGGCGCGGCGCCCGTCCATGTTCGAAGTCTCGTCCGGATCCCAGTCTTCCATGTTGAAGGAATGCGAGACCACGCGCGTGCCCGGGCGCATCGAGAGCAGCTGCGGCCGCAGCTTGAGGTTGAGCGCCGGGAGCAGGTACATCGTGACCACCGTCGCCTGGCTGAAGTCGCTCGCGAAGATGTCGCCCTGCACGATCTTCGCGCGGCCCGCGACCCCCGCCTTCTCGGCGTTGCGCTGCGCATGCTTCGCCATGTCGGGGTTGTATTCGATGCCGAGCGCGCGGGCGCCGAATTTCCGCGCCGCCGCGATCGCGATCTTGCCGTCGCCGGCGCCGAGATCGACGACGTAGTCGCTCGGCGTGACCTGCGCCATGCGCAGCATCCGGTCCACGACCTCGTCCGGGGTGGGCACCCAGATCACGTCCTTGCCGGCCTGTCCGACCTGCGGCTCGTAGCTGTCTTTCTGCTGCGCGACCGCAGGCGCGCCAAGCAGCGTCGCAGCGGCGAACGCGGCGGCGAGGCGAATCAGATGCGACATGAGGCTCCTCTCGAAATTCGGCAGCGAAGGGTAGCAGATGCCCGACGGAAGGAACAGCTACGGCAGGCCCGGAATTCCGTCCGTTTCGCCGCCGGCGCCCGATCCTCGATCGGCGCCTGCTACAGGCTCTCCGCGGCGTGGTCGGCGAGCCGCGAACGCTCGCCGCGGGCAAGCGTCACGTGCCCCGCATGCGCCCAGCCCTTCATCCGGTCGACCACGTAGGTCAGTCCCGAGCTGCCCTCGGTGAGGTAGGGCGTGTCGATCTGCGCGATATTGCCCAGGCACGCGACCTTGGTGCCCGGCCCGGCGCGCGTCACCAGCGTCTTCATCTGCTTGGGCGTCAGGTTCTGCGCCTCGTCGATGATCAGCCACTTGTTGATGAAGGTGCGCCCGCGCATGAAATTGAGCGACTTGACGCGGATGCGCGAGCGCACCAGATCGCGCGTCGCCGCGCGCCCCCACTCGCCGCCCGACTCGTCGGAGGCGTTGAGCACGTCGAGGTTGTCCTCGAGCGCCCCCATCCACGGCTGCATCTTCTCCTCCTCGGTGCCGGGGAGGAATCCGATGTCCTCGCCCAGCGGCACCGTCACGCGCGTGACGATGATTTCGCTGTAGCGCTTGTCGTCGAGCACCTGCGTGAGACCGGCGGCGAGCGCGAGCAGCGTCTTGCCGGTGCCCGCCTGGCCGAGCAGCGTGACAAAGTCGATCTGCGGGTTCATCAGCAGGTTGAGGGCGAAATTCTGCTCGCGGTTGCGCGCCGTGATGCCCCACACGGAGTTCTTCGCGTGGGTATAGTCGCGCAGCGTTTCCAGTACCGCCACCCGGCCCTGCTTTTCCTTCACCAGCGCGTACAGCGGGCGTTCGCCCGATTCGTCGAACACGAACTCGTTCAGCAGCAGCCGCGGCGCGAGCGGGCCGCGCACCCGGTAATAGGTGTGGCCCTCCTTCTTCCACGATTCCACGTCGCGGCCGTGCGTGTCCCAGAAGTCGGCCGGCAGCTGGCGCACGCCGGTATAGAGGAGGTCCGTGTCCTCGAGCACCTTGTCGCTGAAGTAATCCTCCGCGGCGAGTCCAAGGGCGCGCGCCTTGATGCGCATGTTGATGTCCTTGGAGACCAGGATCACCGGGCGCTGCGGTTCGCGCTTTTGCAGGTGGCGCACCACCGAAAGAATCTGGTTGTCGGTCTTTCCGGCCGCAAACGTCGCCGGCAGGTCGCCGTCGATCGCCTCGGTCTGCAGGTAAAGCCTTCCGCGCGGCTGTTCGCCCGCCCGCGTGGCGATCCGGATCCCGGCACGGATGTCCGCGACCGCGTTGGACACGATCTCGTCCAGGAACCGGCTCGCCTGGCGCGCATTGCGCGCCACGTCCGAAAGGCCCTTCTTGTGGTTGTCCAGCTCCTCGAGCGTTCCGATCGGCAGGTAGACGTCGTGCTCCTCGAACCGGAACAGGCTTGCCGGATCGTGCATCAGCACGTTCGTGTCGAGCACGAACAGCTTCGTGACTCGTTTCCGGCGCGGCTCGGGAGTTTTTTTCGCCATCGGGTAGGCGGTGGAGTCGGGGGGCTCTTCTTCTTCGGTCCGGATTTCTTGGTCGGGTTCTACCGGACGATCATAGGGCTTTAACAATGTTCAGTACCTCCTCTGCGTGACCCGGAACGCGAAAGTCGGCGCACTCCAGCGTGCAGACCGGTCGTGTCGTCCCTGGGGTAGAAATACGGAACCAGCCTGAACGTGCTGCCGCCGGTCGACGGAAGTGCGAACTCCCTGACCGTTTTACCCGCCATGCCCGGAGATTCTTAGCAAAGCGTCTGAGCAATGTGCCGCAACGCCTTCATTGAACACGTTTTTAGCCAAAGCCGCAAGCACCCCGCTGAAGCGTCCTCTTTTTTTGCGCAGGATCCTGATTTCAAGGGACTTTCGGCCCGAAGACGGCCGCGTCAGCTTCGGTCTCCTAACTCAAGGCGTGGCGCTTGAGGAAGCGTTGCAGCTCGCGCAGCAGCTCGGCCGGTCTTTCCTCGGCCAGGAAGTGCCCGCAGGGCAGGGCCCGCCCGCTGACGTTCGCCGCGACTTCGCGCCAGTCGGCGAGGCAATCGAACAACCGCTCGATCACGCCGTACTTTCCCCACAGCGCGAGCACCGGCATGGCGAGCTTTTTCGCGCGGTCGCGCCGGTCGTGCGCCAGATCGATGCCCGCCGCGGCGCGATAGTCCTCGCAGGTGGCGTGGATCGTGCGCGGATCGCGAAAGCAGCGCACGTATTCGC
>CAZXAR010000162.1:0-6895 GCA_964638135.1 uncultured Enterobacteriaceae bacterium
CGCAACTTCGGCTTCCTGCTGAACGACGTCGCGCGGCTGCTGCGCACGACCTACGATCGCCGCGTGAAGGCGCTCGGCCTCACGCGCTCGCAGTGGTGGGTGCTCACCCACCTGTATCGCGCCGACGGGGTCACGCAGACCGAGCTTGCCGAGACGCTCGAGATCGAGAAGCCCACCCTCGGGCGGCTGCTCGACCGGCTCGAAGCCAAGGGCTGGGTGCGGCGCGATCACGACGCGCGCGACCGGCGCGCTTGGCGCGTATTCCTCAGCGACGAGGTCGAGCCCGCAATGCGAACCATGCGCGCCATCGCGGCGGAAGTGCGGCGCGACGCGCTCAACGGTCTCGCCGGCGCGGAGCGCGAGCGCTTCGTGGACACGCTCCTCGCGATCAAGGCGAACCTGGCAAAGCTGGAGAACGCCTCGCCCGGCAACGGAGAGGCGCGGCGGCGCATCCCATGAGCGCACCGGGCTTCGCCGGCCGCATGCTGCGCGCGCTGCTGCTCATCGCCGTGCCGCTTGCCGCGGCCGCGGCAGGACTGCACTACTACGCGAGCGGCGGGCGCGTCCTCGAGACCGACAATGCCTATGTGAAGGCGCACATCATCGCGGTGAGCGCCGAGGTCGCGGGCCGCGTGACCGAGGTCGCGGTGCGCGACAACCAGCCGGTCGTCGCGGGCGAACTGCTGTTCCGCGTCGACCGGGCGCCGCTCGAGGTGGCGATCGCACGTGCCGAAGCGCAAATGGCCGTGGTCCGCACCGATCTCGAGTCGCTGCGCGCCGAGCACCGCGTCGCGCTCGCCGAGGCGGCCGAGGCCGAGGAGCGCATCCGCTTCCACGCCCGCCAGCTCGAGCGCCAGCAGCAGCTCAAGGAGCGCGGCATGAGCCGCGAGGACGTGTACGACGAGGCGCGCCACAATCTGGACGTCGCCCGCAGGAAGCTGGAGGCCGTGGAGGAACGCGCCGCGCGCGTGATCGCCAGCCTCGCCGGCGACGCGAGGCTCCCGGCGCAGCGCCACCCGCGCTATCTGGAGGCCCAGGCGGCGCGCGACGCCGCGGCGCTCGACCTTGCGCGCACCAAGGTGAGCGCGCCCACGGCCGGCGTCGTGAGCAACATGCGGCTGCAGCCCGGCGAGCACGTGCAAAAGGGGGTTCCCGTGTTCAGCCTCATCGAGGCGGGCGAGCCCTGGATCGAGGCGAATTTCAAGGAAACGCAGCTCGCCGGGCTGCACGTCGGTCAGAGCGCGCGGATCGTGGCCGATGCCTATCCGGGCCACGAGTGGCGCGCCCGCGTGGTCGCGATCGCCCCGGCGACCGGCGCGGAGTTCGCGATCCTTCCGCCGCAGAATGCCACCGGCAACTGGGTGAAGGTCGTGCAGCGCATTCCGGTGCAGCTCGCGATCGAGCCGTCCTCCGGCGCGCCCGCCCTGCGCGCGGGGATGACGGTGACCGTGAGCGTGGATAGCGGCCGCGCCCGCGGGCTGCCGCGCTTCCTGAGCCTCCTCGGCGACTGAGGCGACGCTCGCCGCCGTGGGCGCGCAAGCCGTTCCGCTTTCCGAAGAGACCGGCGCAGGCGCTGCGCTGTACCGCGCGCTGGTGCTCCTCACCTGCACTGCGGTGACGTTCCTGTACGCGATGACGGTCACGATCGCGAACGTGTCGCTGCCGCAGATCCAGGGCGCGCTCTCGGCGACGCCCGACCAGGTCGCCTGGGTGGTCACCGCCAATATCGTCGCCACCGCGGTGGCGACGCCGCTCACCGGCTGGCTCGCCTCGCGCTTCGGCCGGCGCGGCGTGTGCAACGGCTGCGTGACGGGGTTCGGCGCGGCCTCGCTCGCCTGCGGGCTCGCCGATTCGCTCGAGGAACTGGTCGCGTTCCGCGTTCTGCAGGGCGCGTTCGGTGCGCCGCTCGTTCCGGTCTCGCAGGCGATCGTGCTGGACACCTATGCCAAGCGCCACCACGGGCCGGTGCTCGCCATATTCGGCATGGGCACGATCGTGGGCCCGATCGTCGCGCCCATCGTGGGCGGCTACCTGAGCGAGGCGTACAACTGGCGCTGGGTCTTCTACCTCATCGTGCCGTTCGCCGTCGCGGCGCTCGCCGGAAGCTGGCTTTTCATCCACGACCGCGAATCCCGAGCGCGCGTGCGACTCGACTGGCTGGGGTTCCTGCTGCTTTCGGCGGCGCTCGCCAGCCTGCAGTTGATGCTGGATCGCGGCGGGCGCGCCGACTGGTTCGAGTCGGGCGAGATCGTGGCCTATGCCGCGCTCGCCGCGCTCGGCCTCTACGCGTTCGTCGTTCACACGGCGACCGGCAAGCGGCCGTTCCTCGACCCGCGGCTGCTCGCGGACCGCAACTTCACCGTGGGCATTACCCTCGTCTTCGTGTTCGGCATGCTCAATTTCACGCCCATGACGCTGCTGCCGCCGATGCTCGCGAGCGTCGGCGGCTACCCCGATTCGGTGATCGGGTTCGTGCTCGGGGCGCGCGGCATTGGAACGCTCGTCGCCTTTTCCATGATGATCTTCGCCAGCCGCCTCGATCCGCGCGCGCTGATCGCGGCCGGATTCCTGCTGCAGGCGCTTGCCGGATGGCAGCTGGCCCGGCTCGACGTCAACCCCGGCACCGCCGACGTGTTCTGGCCGATGGCGCTGCAGGGCTTCGGCGTCGGCATCCTCTGGGTGTCGATCACCATGGTCACCTTCTTCACGCTCGCGCCCGGCTACGTCGCCGAGGGCTCGGCGATCTACCACTTGGTTCGCAATATCGGCTCGAGCATCCACATTTCGCTCAGCACCACGCTCGCGGTGCGCATGGCGCGAACGAGCTACGCCGACCTGGCGCAGAACGTCTCGCCCTACAACGAGGCGCTGGCGATGCCCTGGGTAACCGGAGGCTGGAACGCGAACGAGGCGGCCGGGCTCGCCGCGCTCGCGCGCGAGGTCGCGCGCCAGGCAACCATGATCGGTTACCTCGACGCATTCGTGTTCTTCGTGGTCACCTCGCTCGCCGTGCTGCCGCTGATCCTGCTCGTCCGCTGGAAGCGTTGACCGGAACGGCGCGCTGCGGAGCGCTTACTTCAGGATCTGAACGAGGTTGCAGCGCGCCTGGCGGCCCCGGAGCCTGGTGTCGCGCCGATGCGCATGACGGTTGCCGGGTATCACTGAAAGAGCGTAACGTCAGCGCAGACTCGTCCCGGAGGCAGCATGGGCCAGGTTCGGCGCAGGCAATTCCTGATTGCGGCAGGCGCGGTGCTCGCCGCGCCGCTTGCCCGCGCGCAGCAAGCGGCGAAAGTCAGGCGGACCGGGTACCTTTCTTCCGAAGTCGCCGAGTCGGAATCGGGACGCCGCAATCAGCGCTTGATTCGCGAATCGCTCCGGCGTGTCGGCTACGAGGAGGGGAAGAACCTCGCGATCGAATGGCGCTTCGCCGAAGGCAGACCCGAGCGCCTGGAGGAGCTTGCGCAGGATCTGGTTCGCCGCGACGTCGAACTGATCGTGGCGTTCACGAACCGCCCGATTCTTGCCGCAAAGAGTGCATCCCAGAGCATACCGATCGTGATGTTCATTGGCGTGGTTCCGGTAGAACTCGGTATCGTTCAATCGCTTGCCCGCCCGGGCGGTCAGGTCACGGGAACGGTATGGACCTCGCCGGAGACGCCCGGAAAGGTCGCGCAGATCCTCAAGGAAGCGGCGCCCGGAACCGTGCGGGTCGCTTTACTTCGGGATCCCTCCGTGCCGGTGGTCAAGATCTACGAGCCGGAACGGCAACGCGCCGCGCAGGCGCTCGGAATGACCTACCAACATTTTGACGTCACGCGGGCCGAGGAGATTCCTGCGGCGCTGGAGCGGATCGCCGCGAGTCGGCCCGATGCACTCCACGTCTTCTTTGACCCCGCTGTCATTGGAAGCCGTCTGCACGACATCGCCGCTTTCGCCATTCAGCACAAGCTGGTGTCGATCGGATCGGCCAGGGCGGTCGTCAACACCGGTGGGCTTCTCTACTATGGGCCCGCTGCCGCCGACATTGCGGACCAGACGGCCGGCTACGTTGATCGAATCCTGCGCGGGGCCAAACCTGCCGATTTGCCCATCCAGATGCCGAGGAAGTACGAGCTTGTGATCAACGCGAGAACCGCGCGCGCGATCGGCTACAGGATCCCGCCGGCCCTCGCCTTGCGTGCCGACGAGATTATCGAATGACGGGCCCGCGAATCGCGGGTACCGGTCCGGAAACGAATATGCTCACGATTTCAGCGACCGGTGATTGGCGAACGGCGCATCCCGGAGCGACCATTGGCCTGCTGGAGCTCTCGGGCATCGACAACACCGGCTCGCCTCCCAGGTTGAGTGAGCGCAAACGAGAGCTCGAAGCGCGCTTGCGGGAACGCTACGGAGGATTCACCCGGCGGGACTTCGTGTCGCTTCCCGTGCTGTCCGTGTACGACCGGTACTACCGGCGCTTCGACAAGACCTACCATCTCCAGCTTCAGATCGAATCAATCGTCCTGAAGGGAAAGAACCTTCCGGACGTATCTCCCGCAGTCGATTCGAATTTCATGGCTGAACTCGAGACGCTGGTCCTGACGGCCGGACACGATGGCATGAAGTTGCGCGGATCGATCTCGATGGACGTATCCCGCGAAGGCGATCACATGACCCAGATGAACGGAGTGTCAAAAGCGATCCGCGCCGGCGACATGATCATGCGGGATGCGGAAGGGATTTGCTGTTCCATCCTCTACGGGCAGGATAATCGTTCGCCTCTTTCTCCCGAGTCGTCCCGTGTTCTCTACGTCGCTTACGCGCCCGCCGGTGTTGCGGCGGAACTCGTAGAGGGTCAGCTCGAGAAAATCGAAGGGAACATCCGCCTGTTTTCGCCGAATGCCACCGTGGAGCAACGCCGTCTGCTCGCCGCATGATCCCACCGCTGTGGCTACTTCAGGATCTGAACGAGGTTCGAGTAATCGTCGGTCCAGGTGCGCCAGTGCTCCCGCTCTTCCGGCGCTTCGGCCCCGGCGGTCTCGATTTCCTTTCGCTGCAGCGCCTTCGGGTCGCGCGACACGAGCACCCAGTCGCTGTGCGTGCGGTTGTCTTCCTCGCCGCTTTGCTCGTACACCACCGCCGCGTGCACCGCATGTTCCCTGGCGAGACGAGCCACCACCGGCACCAGCTCCAGGAAGCGGTTCGAGACGTGGAACGCGACGATGCCGTCCGGCTTCACGTGGCGTAGGTACACGGCGAGCGCCTCGCGCGTGATCAGGTGCACCGGGATCGAGTCGCTCGAAAACGCGTCCACGGCGAGCAGGTCGAAGTCCTGCGGCGGCTCGCGCTCCAGGTTCAGCCGCGCGTCCCCGAGCGCGATCTCGATCGTCGCGGCGCTGTCCGAGAGAAATGTGAAATCGCGGCGCGCCACTTCCACCACCTGCGGATTGATGTCGTAGAAGCGGTAGGTGTCGCCCTTTCGTCCGTAGGCGGCGAGCGTTCCGGTGCCCAGCCCGATCACCCCCACCCGGATTGCCGGCCGGTCGCGAAGCGACTGCAGCGCGGCGCCCACGCCCGAAGTCGGCTGGTAATAGGTCGTCGGGTCCTTCCGGTGCGATCCGTGCATGTATTGCTCGCCATGCATGATCACGCCGTGCACCAGCCGGCGCAGGTGGTTCTCGTCGCCGGGCTTGCCGTACTCCTTGGTGCGCATCACGCCGTAGAAATTGCGTGACGAAGCGCGCACGTCCTTCTGGTAGCTGAAACCGTCGTACACGGCGCAGCCCGTCGTTGCCATCAGCATCGCCAGGCTTGCGTAGCGCGCGACCGCGCCCAGGCTGGAAAAGTGCAGCGCCGCGAGGAGTGCGAGCGCCACCAATGCGAGGCCCAGTTCGTAATACCCGTCGAAGACGAGCGGCGCCACGACTGCAACGAGCAGCCCGCCAAGCGCACCGCCTGCGGAAACGGTGAGGTAAAAGCCCGTAAGCCAGCGCGCCGGCGGCCGCGAGCGGTACAGCTCCCCGTGGCAGAACATGCAGGCGACGAACAGGCCCGAGAGGTAGATGCCGATCTGCAGATACAGGTCGAAGCGCCGGTCGGCATCCACGAGCAGCCAGGCCATGCCGCCGATCCATGCGAGGACGAAGCTCCAGGCCACTTCGCGCCGGTACAGGCCCCTGCCCTCGAAGGTGAGGATGAAAGTGAGCAGGTACAGCGTGAGCGGCGCGAGCCAGAGCAAGGGAACCGAGGCCACGTTCTGCGTCAGGTGGTTGGTGACGGCGAGCAGCATCACCGAGCCGGCTGCCGAGAGCGCGAGCCAGCGCCCGTGGTCGCCGCGCCGCGGATCTCCTTCCCGCCCCTCCGCCTCCTCGAGCGCGAGGGGGGCGAAGCGGGTGGGGGTATTCCACGCCAGGCCAGCGCAAAGCAGCGCAAAAAGCGCGAACAGCGCGGACCAGAGCGTCACCTGCGTTTGCGTGCCGAGAAACGGCTCCAACGCCACGGGGTAGCCGATGAGCGCGAGCAGCGAGGCGAAGTTCGAGACTGCGAACAGGCGATACGGATTTTCGCCCGGGCGCGCGCGCGCAAACCAGGCCTGCAGCAAGGGACTGGTGGAGGAAAGCAGAAAGTACGGCAGACCGACCGCCACGGTGAGCAGCAGCAGGATATGCGCGATCGGTTCCTCGCCGCCCTGCGGCTTCCAGCCCTCCTCGGGCGCAATCGGCAGCAGCGCGAGCGCCGCGGCGAGAAGCGCCGTATGCACCATCGCCTGCGCGCGCGCTCCGAGCTTCACGTTGCTCGCGTGCGCGTAGGCGTATCCGGCGAGCAGCATCGACTGGAAGAACAGCATGCAGGTCGTCCATACCGCGGCAGTGCCGCCGAACCAGGGCAGGATCAGCCGCGCGACGAGCGGCTG
>CAZXAR010000163.1:0-6697 GCA_964638135.1 uncultured Enterobacteriaceae bacterium
CCCACTCCCCTTTCGGCAGGCGCTCCTCGAGAAAGAGTTCGGGTGCATCCGGATCGATCACCACCACCTCGATCCGCCGCCCGGCGCTCGCGAGCGCCTCGGCAAGCGGCGCCTCGCGCTCGAGCGAAGTGAAGAGCACCTTGCAGTCGCAATGCCCGAGCACGTAGGCAAGCTGCGAGCGCTGTGCGAGCAGATTGAGCGGTGCGATCACGTAGCCGCCGATCATCGCGCCGAGGAACAAGAGCGCGGTCTGGTAGCCGTTATGCAGGTAAAGCCCGACCTTGTCGCCCCGTGAAAGGCCCGCCGCGCGCAGCCAGCGCGCGAGCAGCCGCGCCTGGCGGTCGAATTCGCGGTAGGTGAGCGTGCGCCCGGTCTCGGGCGCCAGGAACAGCACGCGGTCGGGCTGCCGCGCGACGTGCCGCGCGAGCACGTCGCGGAGCGTCTCGCTCATCGGCCGTGCTTGGCGAGCCAGGCGCCGAAGATCCCCTCCTCGCTCGGCACGCGCTCGGCAATGACGCGCGAGACGCGCGTGATGTTGAGGAAGTGGCGCCAGTGCATGTTGTCCGAGAAACTGTTGCGGCCCCAGGTGCCGCAGCCCATCGAGAGCGAGAACGGCAGCCCGTTGTCGAAGCTGCCGCCGGTGGCGATGCAGTGCGCCTGGTTGACGATCACGCGCGCCACCGGCAGCTCGAGCCCGAGGCGCATTGCCTGCGCGTCGTCCCGGGTGTGGATCGAAACCGAGTGGCCCTTGCCCTGGTAATCGTAGATTGCGGCCGTGAGCCGGAACGCGTCGTCGAAGTCCTTCACCCGATAGACCGCGAGCACGGGAGAGATCTTTTCGCCCGAGAAAGGGTGCGAGGGGCCGGTGCCGGTCTCTTCCACCATGAGAAAGCGCGCCCGGCGCAGCGCCTCGCGCGCCAACCCCGCGAGTTCCGCGATGCGCGGCGCCGACTGCGCGGTCGCCGCCGGCGAAAGCTTGCCATCGGGGAACATGAGCCTTTGCAGCGCGGCCTTCTCGTCCGAGTCGAGCAGCACCCCGCCCTGCCCTGCGAGTTCCGCAAGCATCGGCTCGTACACCGGCTCGAGGATCGCTACCGCGTTCTCGGAGGAGCAGCTCGTCGCGTTGTCGAAGCATTTCGACAGCGCGATCTTCGCCGCGGCGTCCGCCAGGTCGGCCGATGCGTCCACGATCGAGACCACGTTCCCGAGCCCTACGCCGATCGCGGGCGTGCCGCTCGAATAGGCGGCGCGGATGTTCGCCTGCGAGCCGGTGGCGGCGACAAGGTCCGCCTGACGCATCAGCTCGTGCGTGCTCGCCTTGGTCACGGGCGCCGCGAGCAGCTGCACCAGGTGCCTCGGCGCGCCCACCTTGGCAAGCTCCGCATGCGTGAATTCGAGCAGCTTCTCGCAGGTCGAATGGCCCTTGGGCGAGGGCGCAAGGATGATCGCGTTGCGGCATTTCACCGCGTTGATGATCTGGTTCGCGGGTGTGGCGCCCGGATTGGTCGAGGGTGTGATCGCTGCGACCACGCCCACCGGCCGCGCGATCTCGGTGATGCCCCGCTCCGGATCCTCCGCGATCACGCCCACCGTGCGCAGGCCCTGCAGGTCGCCGAGCAGGCCGAGCGTCTTGCGGTGGTTTTTGGCGATCTTGTCCTGCACGTTCCCGAGACCCGAATCGCGCACCGCGATCTCGGCGAGCTGGCGGTTGTTTTCCGGCTTCATGATCGCCCAGCCGCAGGCAAGCACCGCTTCGTCGACGCGCTCCTGCGGCCAGCGCTCGAACTCGGCCTGCGCGACGCGCGCGCGCGCGACCAGGGCTGCAACTCCCCCTACGGGTTCGTCCAGCGTCTTCCCTTCGGGTTTCGCGCGCATGCCTTTTTCACCTCGATCCGCGATTGTACGACGTAGTAATATCCTTTCATGGGCGCAGCCATCCTGGATCGCATCACGGTTCGCCGGTTCGCGATTCCGCTGACGGTGCCCTACCGGCTCGCGTTCGGCGTGCTGGAGCGGTTCGATACGCTGGTGGTGGAATGCGAGGCGCGCGACGGCCGCACGGGGCTGGGCGAAGCCACGGTGCTCACCGGCTACACCGACGAGACGATCGAGGACAGTTGGCGCGCGGCCTGCGACCTCGCCAGGGAAATGGCCGGGCTCGATGCCGAGAGCGCTCGGCGCAGGATCGCGCCGCAGGTTGCGGACCGCCCGTTCACCGCCACCGCCTTCGGCACCGCACTCGAGATGCTCGAGCAAAGCGCCGCCCTCGAGATTGAGCGCGCGGTGGTGGTTCCGATCCTTGGCCTGCTCGGCTCGAGCGGCGAGGAAGCGATGGGCCTCGAAATCGAGGCGCTGCTTGGAGCGGGCTACCGCACCCTGAAAATCAAGGTCGGAGCCGATCTCGACAAGGACATCGCGCATGTACGGACCGTGCAGCGCCTGCTGCGAGGCAGGGCGCGCATCCGCATCGACGCCAACCAGGGCTATGGCGCCGAAGAGGGCGTCGCGTTCGTGCGCGCGCTCGATCCGGAGGGCGTGGAGCTGTTCGAGCAGCCTTGCGCCGCCGGCGATTGGGACGCGCATCTGGCGGTTGCGCGGGCATCGCGCGTGCCGATGATGCTCGACGAGTCGATCTACGGCATGGCCGACATCGAGCGCGCCGCGGAACTGGCGGCCGCGCGCTACGTGAAACTGAAGCTCATGAAGCTCGGCACGCTGCGCGCGCTCGCCCAGGCGCTCGAGCGCGTCCGCGCGCTCGGCATGACGCCGGTGCTGGGAAACGGCGTCGCCTGCGATCTCGGCTGCTGGATGGAGGCGTGCGTCGCTGCGCGCCACATCGACAATGCGGGCGAGATGAACGGGTTTCTGAAAACGCGCGCGCAGCTCCTGAGCGAGCCCCTCGAGATGCGCGACGCGGCTATTCGCCTCAAGCCCGGTTTTGCCCCCCGCCTCGCGCTGGAGCGGCTCGCGCCGTACACCATCGCCACCCACGATGAAAGCGGTCGCAGTTACCGAGTTCGGCGGGCCTGAGAAGCTCGCGCTGATGGAAGTGGCGCGGCCCGAGCCCGGCCAGGGCGAGGCACTCGTCAAGCTCGACTACGCGGGCATCAATTTCATCGACATCTACATGCGCAGCGGCCGTTACGCGCGCTCGCACACCTACCAGACGCCGCTGCCGATGGTGATCGGCATGGAGGGCGCGGGAACCGTTTCGGCGCTCGGGCCGGGGGCGAACGGCGTCGCGGTCGGCGAACGCGTCGCCTGGTGCATCGTGCGCGGCTCGTATGCCGAGTACGCCGCGGTCCCGGCGTGGAAGCTGACCCCGGTTCCGTCCGACGTGCCGCTCCCCGTGGCGACGACCCTGATGCTGCAGGGATTCACCGCGCACTATCTCAGCCATTCGGCGTTCGCGCTCGGCCCCGGGCGAACATGCCTCGTTCATGCCGCGGCGGGCGGCGTCGGCCAGCTTCTGGTGCAGCTCGCGAAGGCGCGCGGCGCCACGGTGATCGCCACGGTGGGAAGCCGCGAGAAGGCCGCGATCGCGCGCGAGCGCGGCGCCGATCACGTGGTGCTGTATCGCGAGCAGGATTTTCGCGAAGAGGTGATGCGAATCACCGCCGGCCAGGGCGTGGACGTGGTCTACGACGCGGTCGGCAAGGACACCATCGCGCGCAGCATCCGCAGCCTGAAGCGGCGCGGGCTGTGCGTGAATTACGGCGGCGCCTCCGGCCTGGTGCAGTCGGTCGAGCCGTTGGAGCTCGCCGAAGCCGGGTCGGTTTTCTTCACCCGGCCGCATCTCGCCGATTACATTGCGACCCCGGAGGAGCTGCGCGGGCGTGCGTCGGACCTCTTTGCCGCCTGGCGCGCCGGTGCGCTGCGGGTAAATGTGGACCGCGAGTTCCCGCTTGCCGAGGCGAGCGCCGCGCACCGCTACCTCGAAGGCAGGAACACCAAGGGCAAGCTATTGTTGCGCATGTAGCGTCGTCATCAACCAGAAGGAGGAGCCATGGAGTTCGCAAAATACGGGCTCGCAGCAGCCCTGATCATCGGCGGCGCGCCAGCCGCCCACGCGCAGGAGAAGTACCCCACCCGGCCGATCGAATTCGTCGTTCCCTGGGGCCCGGGCGGCGGCGCCGACCAGGTGGCGCGCAAGTCCTCGCAGCTCATGGAAAAGGAGCTGAACGTTTCGCTGCCGGTGATCAACGTCCCCGGCGCGACCGGCCAGACCGGCCTCACCAAGATGCTGACCGCACCCGCCGACGGCTACACGATCTCGGTGATGACCGGAGACACCTTCGGGCTTCTCACCGACCCGGCGACCAAGTGGAAGCTCGAAGAGGTGGTGCCGGCGGCGATCATGATCAAGCAGCCGTCCGCGTTCTTCACCTCCGATCCCAAGCTCGCCACGTGGGCGGACATCGAGCGCGAGGCGAAAGCGCGGCCGCTGAAGGTCGCGATCACCGGCTTCGGCAGCCCCGACGACATGCACGTCAATTATTTCGCGAAAAAGGGCTTGAAGCTCGTCTCGGTGCCCTTCGCCAAGCCCGCCGAGCGCTACACCGCGATCATCGGCGGGCACGCCGACATCCTCTACGAGCAGCTCGGCGACGTGAAGAGCTTCCTGGAAGGAAAGAAGATGCGCCCCGTGATCCTCTTCGCGGAGCAGCGCTTCTCGGCGTTCCCGGACACGCCGGCCGGCAGGGAGTTCGGCCACGACATCATCATCAACCAGTTCCGCGCCGTGATGATGAAGGCCGGAACCGATCCGGCGCGCGTCAAGGTGATCTCGGATGCGCTCGCCAAGGCGGCCGCGAGCGAGGATTACAAGGCCTACCTCGTCGACCAGTACGCCGATCCGGCGAGCTTCATCCCGGCCGCGGGCGCGCAGGCGTTCCTCAGGGGCGAACTCGACAAGATGAGGAAGTTCGCGATCAAGTAATCCATGCCCGGCCGAGCGCGGACTATCGTCACCGGCGTCATCGGCTCCGACACGCACATCGTCGGCAACCGGATTCTCGCGATGGCGCTGGAGAAAGCCGGTTACAGGGTCGTGGCGCTCGGCGCGCTCACTCCCGCTGCGGACTTCGTGCGGGCGGCGGTGGAGACGCGCGCCGAGGCGATCCTCGTCTCCTCGCTCTACGGGCAGGGCGAGCTCGATTGCCGCGGCTTTCGCGACCTGTGCGTGGAAGCGGGGCTCGAGGACATCCTGCTCTACGTCGGCGGCAACCTCGTGGTCGGCAAGCGCTCGTGGGAGGAAACCGCGCAGACGTATCTCGAGATGGGGTTCGATCGCGTCGCGCCGCCGGGGATGCGCAGCGACACCGTGATCGAGTGGCTGGAGCGCGATTTCGCGGCGCGCGAACGGGGCCTGCGGCGCGCGGAGACATGAACGCCGCGCTGCTGATCGACTTCGGCAGCACCTACACCAAGCTGCGCGCGGTCGATCTCGGCGAGCGCCGCGTGATCGGCGCCGGGCAGGGTCCGTCCACCGTCACGAGCGACATCCTGCTCGGCATGAAGGCGGCGCTGGCGGACCTGGAGCGGCGCTGCGGCGCATTGCCGCACTTCCGCTATCGCCTTGCCTCGAGCAGCGCGGCGGGCGGCCTGCGGATGGTGACCGTCGGCCTGGTGCGCGAACTCACCGCGGAGGCGGCGCGGCAGGCGGCGCTCGGCGCGGGCGCGCGCCTTGTCGGCACGTTCGCCTACCGCCTTACCCCAGCGGACCTCGAACGCATCGCGCAGCTTCGCCCGGACATTTTGCTGCTTGCCGGCGGCACCGACGGCGGCAACGCTGCGGTCGTGCTTCACAACGCCGCCGCGCTTGCGGCAGGCGCGCTCGAGTGCCCGGTCGTCTACGCCGGCAACCGCGAAGCCGCCGACGAAGCGCGGGCACTGCTCGGCGAGAAGCTCATCGCCTGCACCGAAAACGTGATGCCGGAATTCAACGTGCTCAACATCGAGCCGGCGCGCGCGGCGATCCGGCGGGTGTTCATCGATCGCATCGTGCACGCGAAGGGAATCGATCGCGCGGCGGCCGAGTTCGATGCGGTGCTGATGCCGACCCCCGCCGCGGTGCTCGAAGGCGCGCGCCTCCTTGCCGATGGCCTTCCGGGAACGCGCGGTCTGGGCGATCTGCTGGTCGTCGATCCGGGCGGCGCCACGACCGACGTCCACTCGGTCGCCGCGGGCGAGCCCGCGGCCGGCGTGGTCCGGCAGGGTCTTCCCGAGCCGCGCGTCAAGCGCACCGTCGAGGGCGACCTCGGCATGCGGCACAACGCCGCGGCGATCGCGTCCGCCGCGGGGCTCGACGCGATTGCGCGCGATGCGGGACTCGATCCCGAGCGCGCCGGCGCGCTGCTCGCCGAGGTGAGCGCCGATATCGGCCGGCTGCCGGCGAACGCGGAGGAAACCGCGTTCGACCAGGCGCTTGCGCGCGCGGCGGTGAGAATCGCGGTCGAGCGCCATTGCGGTAGGACCGAAATCGTCTACACCGCAACCGGGCCGGTGACCGTGCAGCATGGCAAGGATCTCACGCGCGTCGCGACGGTGATCGGAACGGGCGGCGCGCTCGTGGCAAGCGCCGCTCCGCGCGCGGTGCTCGCGATGGCGCTCGCGGATCCTGCGAACCCGTTCGCGCTTCGCCCGCGCGCGCCCAGGCTCCTGCTCGATCGCGAGTACGTGCTGTATGCTTGCGGGC
>CAZXAR010000164.1:0-6665 GCA_964638135.1 uncultured Enterobacteriaceae bacterium
ACTCGACCGCGCGCGACCTGTACCTGCTCGCCGCGGCGCTGATCCGCGATTTTCCCGCGCAGTACGCGCAGTACTACTCGCAGAAGGAATTCCGCTACAACAACATCAACCAGCCCAACCGCAACCGGCTGCTGTGGCTCGATCCGACCGTGGACGGCGTCAAGACCGGCTTCACCGAAGCCGCCGGCTACTGCCTGATCGCCTCGTCGCGGCGCGGCGCGCGGCGGCTGCTCTCGGTCCTGCTCGGCTCCACTTCGGAATCCACCCGCGCGCAGGAATCGCAGAAGCTGCTCAACTGGGGATTCCAGTTCTTCGACGCGGTGAAGCTCTACGAAAAAGGCCAGGCGGTCAAGGCGATCGAGGTGTGGAAGGGCGAGAAACGCGAGGTGAGCGCGGGATTCGAGCGCGACCTCGTCCTCACCGTGCCCAAGGGACAGGCCGACAGGATCAAGGCCGAGCTGATCACGCAGTCGCCGATCGTCGCGCCGGTTTCCGGCGGGCAGCGCGTCGGCGCGCTGCGGGTTTCGCTCGACGGCAAGCCGCTCGGCGAATTTCCGGTGCATGCACTGGAGAACATCGCGCAGGCCGGCCTCCTCGGCCGGGCCTGGGATACACTGAGACTGTGGCTGCAATGAACGGGGACGCCATGGTCTTCCTGAACGGCAGGTTCGTTCCGCTCGAGCAGGCGATGGTGCCGGTGCTCGATCGCGGCTTCATCTTCGGCGACGGCGTCTACGAGCTGGTGCCGGTGTATTCGCGCGTGCCGTTCCGCCTCGAGGAACACCTTGCGCGACTGGAGCGTAGTCTCGGAGAAGCGAGGATCCGCAATCCGTACGCGCGCGGCGAATGGCGCGAGATCATCGCGCAACTCGTCGCCCGCCAGCCGTACGAGGACCAGGGCGTGTACTTCCAGGTCACCCGCGGCGTCGCCAAGCGCGACCATGGCTTTCCGCAGGACGTCGAACCGACCGTGTTCATCATGTCGAACCCGCTCGTGAACCCGCCGCGCGAATGGATCGAACAGGGCGCCGAGGCGGTGAGCGCCCCCGACAACCGCTGGCTGCGCTGCGACATCAAGTCGATCTCGCTCATCGGCAACTGCCTGCTGCGGCAGCTCTCGGCCGACGCGGGCGCCGCGGAGACGATCCTGTTTCGCGACGGCAAGCTCACCGAGGCCTCCGCAGCGAACGTCTTCGTGGTGCGCGGCGGCGTGATCCAGTGCCCGCCGAAATCCAACCTCATCCTGCCCGGGATCACCTACGACGTGGTGCTGGAGCTCGCGCGCGAGGCCGCGATCCCGTTCGAGGTCCGCGAGGTGAGCGAGGCCGAAACGCGGACCGCGGAGGAAATCTGGGTCACCTCCTCCTCCAAGGAGGTGCTGGCGATCGTGAAGCTGGACGGCAGGCCGGTCGGCGACGGGCGGCCCGGGCCGGTTTTCCGCCGCATGTACCGGCTCTACCAGGAGTTCAAGCAGACCGTGATGCGCGCCGGCAGCCGCAAGGAGACGGCGGTCCGCGCCGCGTAGGCGCCGCGGCCTGGGGCGTGGTCGTGGAACCCGATCGGACGACGCTCGCGTACCCATGCGAGTTTCCGATCAAGGTGATGGGCCGGCGCGAAGGGCGTTTCGCGCAGCAGGTGATGGAGATCGTGCTGCGGCACGCGCCGGATTTCGAGCCGGCAACGATCGAGATGCGTTCCAGCCGCAAGGGCAAGTACTTGAGCCTCACCTGCATCGTGCGCGCGACCTCGCGCGAGCAGCTCGACGCGCTGTACCAGGAGCTGTGCGACCACCCCTCGGTCGTGATGGTGCTGTGATGCTGGTCGCGGCGCCACCCGTCATCGTGAAGCGCCTGGGCCGGGTCGCCTACGAGCCGACGGTGAAGGCGATGCGCGAATTCACCGCGCGGCGCAGCCCCGAGACGCCCGACGAGCTCTGGGTGCTCGAGCACCCGCCGGTCTACACGCTCGGGGTGGGTGCAGATCCGCGCCACGGTCCGCGCGGCGCGAGCGCGATCCCCGTCGCGCAATGCGAGCGCGGCGGCGAGGTCACCTACCACGGCCCCGGACAGGCGGTGCTCTACACCCTGGTGGATTTGGCGCGCCGCGCGATCAAGGTGCGCGAGTTCGTCGCGCTGCTGGAGCAGTCGGTGATCGACCTGCTCGCCGAGCACGGCGTGGCGGGGGAACGCAGGCGCGGGGCGCCCGGCGTCTATGTCGGCGGCGCGAAAATCGCGGCGCTCGGGCTTCGCGTTTCGCGCGGGCGGGCCTATCATGGCCTCGCGCTCAACGTGAACATGGACCTCGCACCCTTCGACGCGATCGACCCCTGCGGCGATCCGGGCCTTGCCGTGACGCAGACCAAGGACCTGGGAATTGCCGCAACGCAGGACGAGCTCGCGGAGCGGCTCGCGCGGATCCTCACGGGCAGGATCGAACATGCGTGAGCCGGGAACAAAGGAAAGAGGGCAGGCCAAGACTTCGCGCATTCCGGTGAAGATCGTGCCGCGCGAGCGGCTGGCGAAACCGGCCTGGATCCGGGTACGCGTCGCGGGCGCGGGATCGCGCTTTCACGACATCAAGAAAATCCTGCGCGAGCAGAACCTGCACACGGTGTGCGAGGAAGCCTCGTGCCCCAACATCGGCGAGTGCTTCGGCAGGGGCACTGCGACCTTCATGATCCTCGGCGACATCTGCACGCGGCGCTGCCCGTTCTGCGACGTGGCGCACGGCCGGCCGCTCGCGCCCGACGCGGAGGAGCCGGCGCACCTCGCCGAGACGATCGCGCGCCTTGCGCTCGGCTACGTGGTCATCACGAGCGTGGACCGCGACGACCTGAGAGACGGCGGCGCGCAGCACTTCGCAGAGTGCATCCGCGCGGTGCGCAGCCGCTCGCCGCGCACCACGATCGAGATTCTGGTGCCCGATTTCCGCGGCCGTGCCGAGCGGGCGCTGGAGGTGCTCGCCTCCGACCTGCCGGATGTCATGAACCACAATCTCGAAACCGTGCCGCGCCTGTACCGCCAGGCGCGCCCGGGCGGCCACTACGCGCAGTCGCTCGCCCTGCTGCGGGAATTCCGGCGCCGCCATCCGCAGGTGCCGACCAAGTCGGGCCTGATGGTGGGGCTCGGCGAAACCGATGAAGAGATCCTGGCGGTGATGCGCGACCTGCGCGCGCACGACGTGGACATGCTCACGATCGGGCAGTACCTCGCGCCCTCGGCGCACCACCTGCCGGTCGAGCGCTACGTGCATCCGGACACCTTCGCTGCGTTCGAGCGCGAGGCGCGGGCGATGGGGTTCAGGAACGCCGCGGTCGGCGCGCTCGTGCGCTCTTCGTACCACGCCGACCGGCAGGCGCATTCGGCCGGCGTCCGATAGGAGAGGGTCATGCTGAGATTGTTGCTCGCCGTGCTGCTCGCAGCGGCTCCGGGCGCCGGATCGGCGCAACTCGACAGGATTTCCAACCAGGACGCGACTTCCGGCCTCAAGGCGGCGCTGGAGAAGGGCTCGCAGGTGGCCGTGGCGAGCCTCGGGAAAACCGACGGCTTCTTCGGCAACGGCGCGGTGAAGATCCTGCTCCCCGATTCGCTCAAGCGCTACGAAAAGCTGATGCGCAGGGTCGGCATGGGCAAGTACGCCGACGAGCTGATCCTCACCATGAACCGCGCGGCCGAGGCCGCCGCGCCGGAAGCGAAGGCGCTGCTCGTCGACGCGGTGAAGAAAATGACCGTGCAGGACGCCAAGGGCATCCTCACCGGCGGCAACACCGCGGGCACCGAGTACTTCAAGCGCACCACTTCCGAGCCGCTGCGCGCCCGGTTCCTGCCGATCGTCCAGCAGGCGACCCAGAAAGTGAAGCTTGCCGAGAAGTACAACGAGTACGCCGCCAAGGGCGCGCAGTTCGGCCTGGTGAGGAAGGAGGACGCGGACCTCGACGGCTACGTCACCCAGAAAGCGCTCGACGGGCTCTTCTACATGGTCGCCGAGGAAGAGAAGAAAATTCGCGAGAACCCGGTCAAGGCGGGGAGCGAGATCCTCAAGAAGGTGTTCGGCGCGCTGAAGTGATCATGGGCGTGAGCGTCGCGCTCGCTGTTGCTCGTGGCGGCCGGACGGCCTCAAGGGCTTCAACCCGTTTATCTGAATACACGGTGGAGGCACAATACGATCAAGGCTCATGATTTCAACTCGTATTTCAAGGAGGTCCCTCTGTCGAGCGGATCGCGCTCCGCTTTTTAGGCTTTCTACTTCAAGTTGGGCGTGATCGAGACGATGGACGATTGCTGCATCGATAAGGCCTGTGTCGTCGAACGGCTGCGCGAGCGCCAAACGGCGACTCTTCGCGCTGTTCTGCTGGTGAACGCCGGGATGTTTGTCGTGGAGTTGGTGTCTGGCTTGCTTGCGGGGTCCGTGGCCCTGCTCGCCGACTCCCTCGACATGCTGGGCGACGCCCTTGTTTATGGTTTCAGCCTCTATGTCGTCGCGCGAGGTCCGGTCTGGAAAGCGCGGGCCGCGGTGGCGAAGGCAGCGGTGATGGGGCTGTTCGGCGTGTTCGTCTTTGGGCAGGTCGTGTACAAGCTCCTTTATCCTCAGCTCCCGGCGTTTGAGACTATGGGTGCCGTGGGTGCGCTCGCGCTTGCCGCGAACGGCGTTTGCTTTGCCATGCTTTGGCGCCACCGCGCCGAGGACATCAACATGCGGTCAGTCTGGCTGTGCTCAAGAAACGACCTCATTGCGAACGTCTCGGTGTTGCTGGCTGCGCTGGCGGTGTGGATGACGCTTTCGCCTTGGCCGGATATTGCAGTTGGTGCGCTTATCTGCGCATTGTTCCTTCGTTCGGCGTTTCTTGTTGCTCGTGAAGCGCGTGGCGAGTTGGTGCTGAATCACGCCCAACCACCCGCTGCAGCAGACGCGCCGCAAGCGGCGCGCCGCTGAGCGGGAACGTTCGGTGGCACGTTGACGAAGCTATCGGGCTCTGACGAGAAGATGCAATGAGCCATATCCAACGCAGACGGCTTTTTGTGGTTGCGGGCGCGCATCTCGTTGGTCTGCTCGGCCTCAGCGCGCTTGCGACGCCTCTTCCATGCTTTGCTCAACCGCGATCCAGAATTCCGCGCATCGGATTTCTTAGTCCCGGCGCGCGCGATTCGCTGAACTATCGGGAGTTCGTTCGCGGCATGCACGCGCTCGGCTACGTCGACGGAAAGAACATCGTGATTGAATTGCGACACGCCAATGGGAAGCTCGATCGCCTGCCCACCCTTGCTGATGAACTCCTGAGATTGAAGATCGACATCCTTGTTGCGGCATCAACGCCCGGGGTGCGCGCGGCCAGACGGGCGAGCGGAGTGATCCCGATCGTCATGGTTGCTGTCGGCGATCCGGTTGGGAGCGGCTTCGTCGCGAGCCTTTCCCGGCCGGGCGGCAATATTACCGGGCACTCCATCCTTACCCAGGACACCGCCCCCAAGCTGCTGGAGCTCGTGGGGGATGCGATGCCAAAAGCGTCCCGCATCACCGCTATGGTGAATTCCGACAACCAGAATCACAGCATTGTCCTGAAGAACATCCAGAACGCCGCGGAGCAACTCACCATGAGCGTCTCTGTGGCCGCAGTCCGGGCTGCCGCCGAACTTGAGGGAGTCTTTGCCACAGCAGCGCGCGAACGGCAAAGTGCGGTGGTAGTGCCCGCGGATCCCCTCTTCAATCTGCAGGCGCACGAAATCGCGAACTTCGCGCTTCGCTACAAACTGCCGACGGCTTTCTCGCAGAGCGGCAATGTCGACGCGGGCGGATTGCTGAGCTACGGCGCGAGCACCGCCGACAGTTTCCGGCGCGGCGCCGCCTACGTCGACAAGATTATCAAGGGCGCCAAGCCGAGTGAGCTACCGGTGGAGCAAGTGACCATATTCGAAACGGTCATTAACCTCAAAACCGCCAAGGCGCTCGGCCTCAAGATCCCGCAGTCGGCGCTGCTGCGCGCCGACCGGGTGATCGAGTGACCGGTCCAGATCAGTGACCGATTGGGCGAGGCCGCTTTGACGGCGCGCGATTGAAACCGAGACGCGCGCGCCGTAGCGGTAGGCCCAGGCGGCTTCGACCAGGGCGCGCCGCGCCGAAGAGTTCCCGCCTTGGTGATGGAACCCTGGTGGCTCTGCGTGGCGCTGCCACGTAAACCACGATACGCCGGAGGCAGGCCGCCTCAGCTCAAGCCATTCTGTCTAGGGCTCAACGGTATCGGCGAATCGGTGTCCGACGGGGGACTTCGTTGCCGGTCGCGGCCCGACGGATTGCGCGTTTCTTTTTCGTGGCTTCCGCCGCCGCGAATTGCGCCGCCCAACTTAACCATTTTTTCAGGGAAGCCTCCGTCTTAATCCCTGGCGGTGCGACAAAGACGAAGCCTTTCAGGGGACGACCCGTGAAATCCATCGGGCGAGTATGTGCCTGCTTCAATGCTTCCTCATAGCGGAGTGGTCCGACACGCGCGCAGAGATCATTTCGAACGACACCACAACACATGCTGCCGTTGATGAGGAAGCAGATGCCTCCAAACATCTTCTTCTCGGTGACGGATTTACGCGATGCCAGAAGTTTGCGAATCCGCTCCGCCAGTCGTTCGTCAAAGGGCATGGGGTTCGTTACGAAGCCGCCGAAGGCATGGCTTTAGC